>CANREE010000026.1 GCA_947629545.1 uncultured Lachnospiraceae bacterium
CGTCACCGAGACATGCGCTTACACCAACCACACCATTCTCGCCGAGGCGCTGGAAAAGTGGCCGCGGGGCGACCTTGCGCTCATCGTTCCCCAGCTTATGCCCATCATCGAAAAGTTGGATCGGCTGGCCCGTACACGCACGCAGGACAGCTCCACCTATATCATCGACGACGCAGGGCTTGTCCACATGGCCAATATGGACATCCACTTCACCCACTCCACCAACGGTGTCGCAGCGCTCCATACCCAGATCCTCAAGGACAGCGAGCTTTCCAACTTCTACCGTCTCTATCCGGAGAAGTTCAACAACAAGACGAACGGCATCACCTTCCGGCGCTGGCTTTTGGAGTGTAACCCGGCTTTGGCCGCCCAGATCGAGTCGCTTATCGGCGGCGGGTTCAAGAAGGACGCCCGGGAGCTGGAAAAGCTCATGGACTACGTGGAGAACGATGCGGTTCTGTCAAAATTTGCCTCCATCAAGCGGGACAATAAGCGCGCTCTGGCCGACTGGCTCTGCGAGAAACAGGGAGTGCGGATAAACCCCGACGCCATGTTCTCTATTCAGTCCAAGCGTCTCCATGAGTACAAGCGCCAGCAGCTCAACCTGCTGTTCCTGATCCATCAGTATCTTGAGATCAAGTCCGGCCATCTGCCCTCCGTTCCGCTGGTGAGCGTTTTCGGAGCCAAGGCGGCCCCGGCCTACACCACCGCCAAGGACATCATTCACGCCCTTATCGCGCTGTCAAAGGTGATCGCCGCGGACGCTTTGGCGTCCAAATGGATGCAGATCGTCTTTGTGGAGAACTACAACGTGACTGCCGCCGAGAAGGTCATTCCCGCCTGCGACCTGTCCGAGCAGATCAGCCTGGCATCCAAAGAGGCGTCCGGCACCGGCAACATGAAGTTCATGCTCAACGGGGCCGTGACTCTGGGCACCATGGACGGCGCGAATGTGGAGATCGCCGAGAGAGTCGGTGAGAAAAATATTTACATTTTCGGCCAGAGCAGCGGCCAGGTCATCGCCTCCTACGCCAGAGGTACATACCGTGCGAGAGATTGGTATGACAGCGACTTCAACATTCGCCGTGCCGTGGACTTCCTGACCGGCGGGGAGATGCGTGACGTCGGCATTGGGGAGAGCCTGGGCAGGCTCCGCGCCCAGCTGATCGACAGCGACTGGTTCCAAACCTTCCCCGACTTCAACGCCTACGTTGTCCGCAAGACCCAGGCTATGCAGGATTACGCCATGAATCCCGCCCACTGGGCACGCATGGCGTTCATAAACGTCGCCAGGGCCGGCTTCTTCTCCTCCGACCGTACCATCGAGGAGTACAACAGGGACATCTGGCACCTGGGCTGAAATGGAGCGTCTGCAGTGCGGTCCGGTTAGGGGCAGACCCCCAAATTGGAGCAAGAACCGCGATTCCCGCAATCAAAAAATAATCCCTGTTTCGGTGGAATGTTTCCCTCCCGCTCCCACATATATTGTGGGGAGCGAGGAGGGATTTTTGTATGGAGAAGAAAGACGAGCTTCTGCGAATCTTTGCGGGGCCGATCCGGGAGATGCTGGGGAGGGCGGCCCTTAATTGGGATAACGTGCAGGAGATCCGGCTGCGGGTCGGACGGCCGGTGTTCGTGGTGTGCGGCGGGGAGGAGTATGTGCTGACGGAAGAAGGTGCGCGGCGAGGGAATGCTGGGGCGGCAGGCCAGATAGCCATGAGTGTCGGAATGGCAAATCAGATAACGGGGAATGTCAGGGCGGCGGGCCGGATTGCGAAGCGTGCCGGGGAAGCCGGCAGAACGCCCGGGCAAGTTGAGACGTCGGACCGGGCCGGGGCATACCAGGCGACGCCGCAGGACCTGCGGGAGACGCTGGAATATGTAAGCAGCCATTCCCTCTACGCGTTCGAGGAGGAAATCCGTCAGGGCTTTATCACGATTCAGGGCGGGCACCGGATCGGGCTGGCGGGGAAGACGGTAATGGACGGGCGGGGCGTTCGGACGATTAAATACATTTCCTTCCTGAACGTGCGGCTGGCCCACCAGGTGCGGGGCTGTGCGGACAGGATCATGCCGTATCTGCTGGAAAATGGACAGGCGCTCCACGCGCTTTTCATATCGCCGCCGCGATGCGGCAAGACGACGCTTCTGCGGGATGTAATACGGCAGATGTCAGACGGACGCGGCTTTACGGTCGGCGTGGTGGACGAGCGTTCGGAACTGGCAGCCTGCTGGCAGGGGATCCCGCAGAACGATCTGGGCGCCCGTACGGATGTGCTGGACTGCTGTCCGAAGGCGATCGGAATGATGATGCTTGTCCGGGCCATGTCGCCGGAGGTGATCGCGGTGGACGAGATCGGCGGCCGGGAGGACATCGACGCCATGCGGTATGCGATGAACTGCGGCTGCAGGGTGCTGGCGACGGTCCACGGGGACAGCCTGGAGGATGTGGCCCGGAAGCCGGTTCTGGGAGAAATGGTTTCGGAAGGGATGTTTGACCGGTATATTGTCTTAAGCAGCCGCGAGGGCGTGGGAACGGTGGAAGAGATCAAGGATGGGGATGGAAAATGCCTGCATTCGGAGAACCGTGCGAAATCAGCGAATAGAAAAGAAGGAGAGGAAGGAGGCCGCTTATGATCTGGTTACGGATAACGGGCTGTGTGCTGGTAACGGCGTCCTGCGGCGCTTTAGGGATCTTAAAGGCGCGGCAGTGGCAGTCCCACCGGAAGATGCTGGAAACACTGCGGCGGATGGTCTATCTCCTGCGGGGAGAGATCCTCTACGCCATGTCGCCGCTTCATGAGGCCCTGGAACGGGTCGGCAGGAAATCGGACGGACCGGCCGCGGTCTGGTTCTGCCGGATGGCGGAGCGGCTTGGCCGGCAGGAGGGGGAGACATTTTCCCGGGTATGGAAGGAGGAACTGGACAGGCAGGCGAAGGCGATGCTTCTGTCGGCGCGGGAGCATACGGAACTGGCGGAATTCGGGGAGCATCTGGGGTATCTGGATGTGGGAATGCAGGAGCGGACCATTGCGCTGTATCTGGAGCAGCTGGATCTGTCGATCGGATTTATGAGGGAGCATGAACAGGAGCGGACTCGGATGTGTACCTGTCTGGGGATCATGGGGGGACTGTTTCTGGCGGTGATCCTTTGCTAAGAAAGCTGTTGAGCGTTTGCGGAAAATGGAAGAAGGCAGTTTGATCAGCGAGGAGACAGGACGAAAAAATCGGTAATTTCAATGGGAAAAGGGTCAGAAGCCGGAAAGAAAACAGAAATGCGCCGGCAGAAAAAGGAGGTTCATATGGGTGTTAATCTGATATTCCGGATCGCGGCGGTGGGAATCCTGGTGTCGGTGATCTGCCAGGTATTAAAGCACAGCGGGCGGGAGGAACAGGCGTTTCTGACGAGCCTGGCAGGGCTGATTCTGGTGCTTTTCTGGATGGTGCCGTATATTTACGATCTGTTTGAGACGATCCGGGATTTGTTTTCCTTGTAAACGGCTATTGACGGATTATACAGGTTAAATGGATTGAATAGGTTATATAGGTTACATGGATTATTATATGGCTAAAATGGATTTCATAGGCTGCATAATCGTGAGGATAGGAGGGCGAGAGCATGACGGTGATTTCCATTGCTGCGATCGGCATCGCGGCGGCGCTTCTGGCGACTCAGTTTAAGAGTGTGAAGGGGGAGTACGGCATTTATCTGGCAATGGCTGCAGGCCTGGTGATCTGCTTTTACTCCGCAACGAAGCTTAAGACAGTGACGGAAACATTTGCAAGGGTGAGGTCGTACATACCGGTCAACAGCATCTATCTGGACACGCTTCTGAAAATGGCAGGCATCGCCTACATCGCGGAATTCGCGTCCGGAATCTGCAAGGACGCAGGCTACGGTTCGCTGGGGAACCAGATCGAGATTTTCGGCAAACTGTCGATTCTGGCGATCAGCATGCCGATTTTGCTGGCGCTTCTGGAAACCGTGCGGAGGTTTCTGACATGAAGGCGGACGGCTGGGGGACATCCCGGATATGGAACTTATGCTTTTGGGTCCTTATGTTCAGTCTCTTGTGGTGTCACGAGGTGTCTGGCGCGACAGCGGACAGAGCGGGGAAGGCAGAATTTCCGGCTTTCTGCCGGAAGCACGAACGCTTCTGTCAGAAGATGCTGTGGGAAGAAGCGGGAGTACGGTCGAGCAAGGCCGGGGATTCCGCGGCGGAGGCTGACCCCTTCGACGCATATGCGGAGATTCTGGAGCGGCTGAATCTGAAGGAGGCTGAGGATTACGCTCTGGCGAATCAAAGCGGCTCTGCGCTGCGACTGACAGATATCATGGGGAAACTGTTAGAAGGCGATCTGGACGGCATCGGGCGGGACATGCTTGCCGTGGTTCGTCAGGCGCTGCTTGCGGAGATCAGCGAAGGCGGAAGTCTGATCGGGCAGATTCTCCTGCTGGGAATTCTGGGCGCGGTTTTTGCCAATTTCTCCAGCGTCTTTTCCGCAGGCCAGATTTCAGAGACCGGATTCTATGTGATCTACCTGCTGCTGTTTGCCCTTCTGACCGCGGCTCTCGGGGAGAGCATAGCGGTGGCGTCGGAAACGGTGGGGACGATTTTGGGATTTATGCGCGTGCTGATGCCGGCTTATTTCCTTGCGGTGGCATTTGCAGGCGGAACTGTGTCGTCGGTGGCCATGTACGAGACGGCCATGTTCGGCATGACAGCGGGCGAATGGGTACTGAATTCCGTTATGATTCCGCTGGTGCGGGTCTGGCTGATGCTGGCGCTGGCCGGCAACCTGACGAAGGAAAATGTATTTTCAAAGCTGACGGAGCTGGTGGAACAGGTCATCGGCTGGGGGATGAAGACGCTGCTGGGGCTGGTGCTGGGACTGCAGCTGACGCAGACGCTGGTGCTTCCTTATGTGGATTCGCTGAAAAACGGGACGGTGAAGAAGCTGGTAGGCCTGATCCCGGGCGTGGGACAGGGAGCGGCCGCAGCGGCGCAGATGATGATGGGCGCCGGGGTGTTAATCAAGAATTCGGTGGGCGCGGCTGCGGTGGTCGTGCTGGCGGTGACGGCGGCCGTTCCGGTTGTGAAGCTGCTGGTACTGACGGCGCTATATCATTTTACAGCCGCCATACTGGAACCGGTCTGCGATAAACGGGTGCTGGCCTGTGTTGCAGCGGCGGGGAAGGGACACAAGGCGCTTCTGCGGATTGTGTTTGCGGCGGTGCTGATCTTTGTCCTGACCATTGCCATTGCATGCGCGGGGACGAATGCGGTGTATCTGGCGTGACGCGCAGGGACGAATGCGGTGTATCTGGCATGGCGCGCGGGGAACGAATGAGTTCGGTGTGTCCGGTGTGATGCGCAGGGACGGAATGTGGTGTATCCGGCGTGACGTGCGGGGACGAATGAGTTCGGTGTGTCCGTCATAATGCGCGGAGACGGAATGCAGAGGATTCGGCGTGATCTGCAGGAAGGACGAGTAAGCGTTGCATCCGGCCTGAATGGCCGCATCGGGGAGAGGTGACAGTTTATGGCGTGGCTGTACGACTGGGTTGCGGACATCCTGTGTTTTCTGGTACTGATGAGTCTTCTCGAAGCGCTGCTTCCATCAAAGAAATATATCCGCTATATCCGTTTTTTCGCCGGGGTGGTGCTCATCCTCGTGGCGGTGCAGCCGCTTTCCGGCGGGCTGGGGCTGGCGGAGGAAATCGACCGGTATTTCGGAGAGTTCACCTTCCAGACGGAGGTGCGGGATATCCGCAGGGATGTGCTCGGGATTGAGGAAGAACGGCGGCAGCAGATGTTTGCTGCCGGGGAGGACGCTGCGGCGGCGGATGTGGAGGCAATGGTGCGGGAAGCCGGCTTCGTTCCGGTGCGGACGAAGGTGGAGATTGAAAAGGATGCGGAAGATGAGAATTATGGGGTGGTGAGGACGGTGAGCGCGGTGGTAAGAAGAAACGTGGCAAATATCCCGGAAGGGGAAGCTGTGGGAACGGGAGAAAAGCCGGTGAGACAGGAAGCAGGAGAAAATGCAGGACAGAATGCAGGAGAAAATGCAGGACAGGGAGCAGGAGAAAATACAGGACAGAATGCAGGAGAAAATATAGGACAGAATGCAGGACAGGAAGCGACGGAAGCGACAGGATCTGAGAAGATAGCGGTATCGACGGTAAAGATCGAGATTACGCCGGTGGAACTTGGAGAGGCAGAGGGCGCGGACAACCCGAAAAGCCTGAAAGAGCAGGAAAGCCCGGAGACCGCGGATAGCACGAAAGTCCCGGATGATTCGAAAGGCCCGGAGACTGCAGAAGCCCCGGACATTTCCCTGCCACAGCAGGATCCTGTCCTATACGCAGCCTCGGCCGATCTCGCGGAACTGAAAAGAAAGGTGGAACATTTCTATGAACTGGAACCCGAAGACGTGGAAATTCAACTGGAAGGGCGATAAAGAGCGATGGATGATCCTGCTGGCTGTGGGACTGATTTTCTTGATTCTGGCATTCCCGTCCGGAAAGAAGAATGTGACGACGCAGGGAGATTTTGATGCGCAGGGTGCTGGAGGTTACAGTTTCGGGGGTGCGGCAGATGGCGGCGGTGGTTATGGCAACGGCCTCCCGGGAAGCAGCGGCGGAGATTCCCAAAACAACAGTTTCACAGAAAGCGGCAGCGGTTACAGCGGCAGTCTTACAGGCAGCAGCGCCGGCAATTCCGGCAGCGGCGTTTCCGCTACCGCCGGTCAGAACTCCAATCTCATCGCCGCGTCCCTGCCGGCGGCGTCAGCGCCGAGCCTCACCTACGAGCAGCGGCTGGAAGCGCGCCTCACGGAGATTCTCTCCCATGTGGACGGCGTCGGCAAGGTGGAGGTGATGATCGTTCTCCGCACCTCCGAGGAGCGCGTCTGGCTGACGGATCGGGATACCAACACCTCTTCCACCCGCGAGACCGATTCGGGCGGCGGCAGCCGCCAGATCCAGAGCCAGGAGATCAGCGAGGAGACAGTTCTTACGGGCGGCAGCGGCAGCGCGGCCCCGGTTCTTGAGAAAGAAGTGTACCCGGAGATCAGCGGCGTCATCGTCAGCGCCGCAGGCGGCGGAAGTCCGGCGGTTCAGGCGGAAATTTCCGCGGCTGTGGAAGCATTATTCGGCGTTCCGTCTCATAAAATAAAAATACTAAAGCGGGTAGAATAAAAAAGGAGTGCTGCACATGAAATTGAAGCTGAAAAAAGATCTTCCCAACATCAATATGAAGAAACTGTTCCGCCGCAACCAGATTATTGTAACCACGCTGGTTGTCATGATTGCCGCGGCAGGCTACTTAAACTATGCCGGAAAGCGGTTCCCGGAGAATGGGGTGGATGTCTACGAGGCCGGCGTTTCAGACATTTCCCAGGAAGATATTCTGGCGGAGAACCAGCGGGCGCTGGATGCGGCCGGCGACTATGAGGAGATCCTGAGTCTGGATCAGGATCCGGACCAGATCGAGGAGGCAGAGTCAGTGGCGGACAGCGGCGAGGTCTCCGCCAGACCGGAAGGCGGTATGGTTTCAGAACAGATCGATGCCATTGAAAATAACGGTCAGCCTGAGGCTGAGGACGTCACGCAGCTTGCGCAGTTGGAAAGCGCGCCTGCAGCGGCGGAGACCACTGCAGGCGCGGGTACGGAGGAAGGGGATCTGACCGGACTTGAAAATCCCGGTGAGGCCATTCTCACCAGCGGCATGAGCGTTTCAGATTACATAGCCGGCGTTCAGTTAAGCCGCGAACAGGTCCGGGCCCGCAATCGCGAGACGCTTCTGAACATTATTAACAATACGAATATCGAGGAAACTGCGAAGCAGGAGGCGGTTCAGAATATGATCGAACTGACTGAGATCGCCGAGAAAGAGAATGCGGCCGAGACACTTCTGATGGCAAAAGGATTTTCGGATCCGGTTGTCAGCATCACTGCAGGCAAGGTAGATGTAGTCATCAATGCAGCTTCCATTACCGACCCGCAGCGTGCCCAGATCGAAGACGTGGTGAAGCGCAAGACCGAAGTCGGTGCGGAGAATATCATTATTACGCTGCTGAATCTTGAAGAGTAGTACCCTTATTGGATTTTCAGGATTGCTGAAAAGAACAGGTGTATTCGGAAAGCCGGGCCTTCTGAATACGTCTGTTTTTTGTCTAATATTCCCTTTTCAAAAGGGATTATATTTGCTATAATAGGCTATCATAGGGTTATGAGGAGGTAGGAACCGTGGCAGAGATGGAGAACCGCAGCACACATAAGGTTTATGAGAAGGATACGCTGGGCGAGGTTCGTATTGCGGACGAAGTGGTCGCGATCATCGCAGGTCTGGCCGCGACGGAGGCGGACGGCGTCGCCTGTATGGCCGGGAACATTTCAAACGAGTGGATCAGCAGACTCGGCATGAAGAATCTTTCCAAGGGCGTGAAGGTGGAAGTGACTGAGGAGCATGTGTCTGTCGACCTGTCCCTGACGATGAAGTATGGCTACAGCATTCCGGATGTCTGTGAGAAGGTGCAGGAGAAGGTTAAGACCGCTATTGAGAATATGACAGGACTGTCGGTACTGGATGTAAATATCCGTGTCGCCGGCGTCAGTGCGGAGGAAGAAAGCTGAACGGTTTGTCCGATGCCGGCGCAGGGGATAAATCCTGAATGGCGCTGCAGGGCGAGGCTGTAACGGCAGGTGCATAGACAGGGAGGACAGATGATGACCAGGAGGGAATTGCGCGAGCATTGCTTTAAGATGCTTTTCTGCGCGGATTTTTATCCTGCCGGAGAGACCGGGCAGCAGTTGGTGAATTATTTTGAGGCCCCGGGAGAAGAGGAAACCGACCCGGCGGGCGCGAGCGTGACGCTTCACGCAGTCGGAGATGTTTCCGTGGAAGATATGAGTTATCTGGTGAAAAAAGCCGAGGCCGTGATGGCAAGGATCCCGGAACTGGATGAGAAGATCGACAGCGTTGCGGAAGGCTGGAAGACAAAGCGTATGGGCAAGGTGGACCTGACCATTCTGCGGCTGGCGCTCTATGAGATGCTTTATGACGGTGAGATTCCGGAGAGGGTCGCTATCAATGAAGCGGTGGAGCTGGCGAAGCGTTTTGGCCAGAATGAGTCTCCCTCCTTTGTAAACGGCGTGCTGGCGAAGCTGGTGAAGTCATAGGATGGGATTGCGGCCCGGTTGCGGGGAGGTTTCATGGCAGAAGCAGGTATTTATTCCGTTGGTCAGGTTAATTCTTATATCCGCAATATGTTTACGCAGGACTTCCTCCTGAAGCGCATAAGCGTCCGGGGGGAGGTTTCCAATTGCAAATACCATTCAGCCGGACATATTTATTTTACATTAAAGGATCCGTCGGGAACACTGTCCGCAGTGATGTTTGCCGGACAGCGTCGGGGGCTTGCTTTTCAGTTGCAGGAAGGCCAGCAGGTCGTGGTGACCGGGACCATCGACGTCTACGAGCGCGACGGGCGTTATCAGCTTTATGCCAGGGAGATTAAGCGCGACGGCGTCGGCGATCTCTACGAGCGTTTCGTAAGGCTTCGGGACGAGCTGGAGGAAATGGGCCTTTTCGCGAAGGAGTATAAGCAGCCGATTCCGAAGTACGCCCGCACGGTCGGCATTGTCACGGCCTCCACGGGCGCGGCTATCCGGGATATCATCAATATTTCGACGCGCAGGAACCCTTATGTACAGCTTGTGCTCTATCCCGCGCTCGTGCAGGGAGAGAATGCGAAATACAGCATTGTCCGCGGCATCCGCGCGCTGGACAGGCTGGGGCTGGACGTGATCATCGTCGGCCGCGGCGGCGGTTCGATCGAGGATCTGTGGGCGTTTAACGAAGAAATGGTGGCGCAGGCCATCTTTGACTGCGAGACGCCGGTGATTTCCGCAGTGGGACATGAGACGGATGTGACGATCGCCGATTATGTGGCGGATCTGCGCGCGCCGACGCCTTCAGCCGCGGCGGAGCTGGCGGTATTTGATTACCGGCAGTTTGAGGAACGGCTTTCAGTGATGCGGCAGGCGCTCACCCGCGGCATGGAGCGGAATCTGGAGCGAAGGCGCTACCGGCTGGAACAGGCGCGGATGCGCCTGACGATGAACAGCCCGGAACGGAAGATTTATGACTTGCGGCAGCGGCTGGCGGATGGGCAGGATCAGATGCGTCTTACGGCGGAGCGGCGGCTCCTCGCCGTACGGCACAGGCTGGAACTGGATGCCGGGAAGCTGGACGGGCTTTCGCCGTTAAAGAAACTGACCGGCGGGTTCGGTTATGTGACGGATGCCGGTGGCCGGGCGGTGGAATCCGCGGCGGTACTGACCATCGGAGACAGCGTGGAAGTACGCTTCGCCGACGGGCGGGCGCGGACGCGGGTGGAAGAAGTGGAATGTATGAGCGGGAGGACGGAGGCATGACGGAATATAGGGAAAGGGACGGCGCCGGTATTCCGGAAGCGGATAAGACGGCGACCGTGACGGAGACCGGACAGACGCCGGAGGCGGCAGCAGCGGAGAGCGTGACAGAGACCGGACAGACGCCGGAGGCGGCTGCCGGCAGGGGCGAAGCAGACCCGACGGACGCCGTAGACGCTGCAGATGCGGAACGTGAGCCGGGGATTGAGGAGACGCTTGCGGAACTGGAGGCCCTGATCGAGAAGATGGAGGACCGCTCCAGCACGCTGGAGGAGACATTTGCCTGCTACGAGCGGGGCATGAAGCTCGTGAAAGCATGCAGTGAGAAGATTGACCGCGTCGAGAAGCGGCTGATGATCCTGACGGAGGACGGAGAGCATGACGGAGTTTGAACAGTGGCTGGCGCGCGCGACGGCCGAGACGGAGGCGGTTATTGACGCTTATCTCCCGCCCGAGGAAGGCCATCAGAAGACGGTGCTGGCAGCGATGAATTACAGCATAAAGGCCGGCGGCAAGCGGCTGCGTCCGCTTTTCCTGAGCGAGGTCTACCGGATGTTCGGCGGAACCGGCCGGGAGGCGGAGCCGTTCATGGCGGCAATCGAGATGATACATACATTCTCGCTGATCCATGACGATCTGCCCTGTATGGATAATGACCGGCTGCGCCGCGGGCGGCCTACGGTCTGGGTGGCATACGGATACGATATGGCGGTGCTGGCAGGCGACGGCCTTGCGATTTATGCGTTTGAGACGGCAGCAAAAGCATTTTCCATGACGTCCCGGACAGAACAGGTGGCCCGTTGTATAGAGCTGCTGGCGCAAAAGAGCGGGATCTACGGCATGATCGGCGGGCAGACTGCGGATGTGGAACTAACCGGAAAGGCGCTTACGAAGGAGCAGTTGGATTTTATTTACCGTCTGAAGACCGGAGCGCTCTTAGAGGCGCCGATGATGATCGGCGCATTGCTGGCCGGTGCCTCTGAGGAACAGGTGCGGACAGTCGAACGGATGGCCTCCTGCGTGGGGTACGCATTCCAGATTCAGGATGATATTCTGGATCTTACAGCCAGTCAGGAAATGCTCGGCAAGCCGGTTTTCAGTGATGAGAAGAATCAGAAGACGACTTATGTGAGTCTGTATGGCATGGAGCAGGCGCGGCGGGATGTGAAGGAAATGTCGGCGGAGGCCGTTGGGCTGTTGGAGCTGTTGCCGGGGGAGCATGAGAACCTGCGGCAGCTGATCGAGATGCTGGTGACAAGGGCGAAATAATTAAAAGGAATAAGTGAAATGCTGGAACGGATAAACGGGCCGCAGGATATTAAGGCTCTGAGTAAGGAAGAACTGGAAACGCTTGCTTCTGAGATCCGTGAATTTCTGATCGAGAAGACAAGTGAACGCGGCGGTCATCTGGCTTCGAATCTGGGTGTCGTGGAACTGACGATGGCGATGTTTCTGACCTTTGACCTGCCGAAGGATAAGATCATTTGGGATGTGGGCCACCAGTCCTACACGCATAAGATTCTGAGCGGCCGAAAGGACGCTTTTGACGATCTGCGACAGCTGGGAGGTTTAAGCGGTTTCCCGAAGACAAAGGAGAGTCCCTGTGATGCTTTCAATACGGGACATAGTTCTACATCCATTTCTGCCGGGTTGGGTATGGCGCAGGCGCGAGACCTGCGTGGAGAGGATTATTCGATCGTGTCTGTCATCGGCGATGGGGCGTTGACCGGCGGTATGGCTTATGAGGCGCTCAACAATGCGGCCAGACTGGATTCGAATTTTATTATTGTGCTGAATGACAATGAAATGTCCATTTCCGAGAATGTGGGAGGTATTTCGCGTTATTTAAGCGGCATCCGCACCGGTGAGGGTTATAACGACTTAAAGGAGAATGTGACCGGTCTTCTGGAAAGACTCCCCGGCATCGGCCCCAAAATGATTGATAAGATCCGTCGGACCAAGCAGGGTATTAAGCAGCTTCTGATTCCGGGGATGCTTTTCGAGAATATGGGCATTACCTATCTGGGACCGGTGGATGGGCATGACCTGCGACAACTGCGGAAAGTGCTTGCTGAGGCGAAACGGCTGCCCCATGCAGTGCTGATCCATGTGGTGACGAAGAAAGGCAAGGGTTATGCTCCAGCTGAAAAGAACCCGGCCCGTTTCCACGGGGTGGAACCGTTTGATATCGCGACGGGGAAACCGAAGAAGGAGAAATATTATCCCGGTTATACGGATGTGTTCGGCCGCGAGCTGTGCAGGCTGGCGGAGAAGGATACGCGGATCGTGGCGCTGACAGCAGCCATGCCGGACGGGACAGGGCTTATACGGTTTAAGAAACAGTTTCCGGACCGTTTCTTTGATGTGGGCATCGCGGAACAGCATGCGGTGACAAGCGCTGCCGGAATGGCCGCCGCAGGACTGCGGCCCGTGGTAGCGGTGTATTCGTCATTTCTGCAGAGAGGTTACGATCAGATCGTTCATGACGTGTGCCTGCAGAATCTGCCGGTGGTATTTGCGATCGACCGGGCAGGGCTGGTGGGCAGCGATGGTGAGACCCATCAGGGGATTTTTGATCTGTCTTATCTGACGTCGATTCCGAATATGACTGTACTGGCGCCGAAAAACCTGTGGGAACTGCGGCGTGATCTGGAATTTGCAGTGGGTCACAACGGCCCTGTCGCAGTGCGTTATCCGCGTGGTATGGCATATCGGGGTCTGAAGGAATTTGATTCTCCGATCGTATATGGCAGGGGGGAGATCCTGTATGACGAGGGCCGTGAAGGAGTTTTAAATGAAGAGGCGGCAAAGCGGCCGTCAGAAACGCATATCGCGCTGCTTGCAGTCGGCAGTATGGTCAGTACCGCAGAGCATATCCGTAATAAGATGAAGGAAGAAGGTTACAAGGTTACGCTGGCGAACGGAAGGTTCATCAAACCTGTGGACTATGAACTTGTCCGCGATCTGGCGGAGCGCCATGACGATCTTGTGACGCTGGAGGAAAACGTGCTTCAGGGAGGTTACGGCCTGAAAGTTACGGCATGGGCTAAAAAGAACGCGCCGTTGCTTCCGGTGTTGAATATCGCGCTGCCGGATGCCTATGTGGAGCATGGCAACGTATCGCTCCTGCGTGAGATGCTGGGTATTGACAGCGATTCGATCATTCGGAAGATGAAGGAGGAGTTCGGACTGGCGGACAGGCCGTCCGGCCCGCTGACTGACGCAGAAGCGACAGATGTGCCGCCGCAGCTGTGGGATGCGGAACCGGCCGGTTCTGTGGGAGGGGAGGCGACCGATGAAGGAACGGCTTGATATTCTGCTTGTGAACCGCGGTCTGGCTCCTTCCCGTGAAAAGGCGAAGGCAATCATTATGTCCGGTATCGTCTATGTGGACGGTCAGAAGGAAGACAAGGCAGGAAGCACATTTGAGGAAACGGCGGATGTCGAGGTACGGGGAAACACGCTCCGCTATGTAAGCCGCGGCGGTCTGAAGTTAGAGAAAGCTATCGGTGTTTTCGGTGTAGATGTAAAGGGAAAGATCTGCATGGACGTAGGCGCGTCTACCGGCGGCTTCACCGACTGCATGCTGCAGAACGGGGCCGCAAAGGTTTATGCCGTAGACGTAGGCCACGGACAGCTGGACTGGAAACTCAGAGGCGACAGCCGTGTCGTCTGTATGGAGAAGACCAATATTCGCTATGTGACGCCGGCGGATGTTGCGGATGAGATCGAATTTGCGTCTGTTGATGTGTCCTTTATTTCTCTGACTAAGGTTCTGGAACCGCTGAGGGATCTTTTGTGTGCCGGCGGACGCGTGGTCTGCCTGATCAAGCCCCAGTTTGAGGCAGGCCGCGAAAAGGTCGGCCGGAAGGGCGTGGTGCGGGAGAAGAGTACCCATCTGGAAGTGATCCGCAAGGTCATGGATCATGCGCGTACGGCGGGATATGCCGTATTGGATCTGGATTTCTCTCCGATTAAGGGACCGGAGGGGAATATTGAATATCTGCTGTATCTGGAGAAAGAGGGATCGGAAGTGGAAGGCCTGCCCCAGACAGCGGAGGCAGCAGGAGAGTCTTCTCCGGCTTCTGTCTCCGGTACGGTCGGCCGGGAGCGCGAATCTGACCGGATTGATCCGGCGCATATTGTTGAGGCGGCCCATCTGTCATTGCATGCATAGAAGGAGAAAGACACGGTCTATGAAGCATTTTTATCTGATATGGAATCCGCAAAAGGCTGGTACAGAAGCGATGGCGGAGCGGATCCGTCGGTATCTGGAGACACGCGGGTGCGTATGCACGGTGCGTGGGGAGGAAGAGAAATCAGGGACATCCGATCATTTTCAGGGACAGGGCGGTCTGCCGATTGCGGATATGAAGCATACGGATCCATCCCGTGTTCCCCGCGATACAGAGTGCGTTATCACGTTGGGCGGCGACGGGACGCTGATTCGGGCGGCCAGAGATCTGTCTTCCCTGCAGCTTCCGATGCTGGGCGTCAATATGGGACATCTGGGCTATCTGACGCAGGCAAGCTTTCAGGAGCCGGGTGAAGTTGCCCGGATGATTGATGATCTGATCGCGGGGCAGTTCCAGCTGGAAAAAAGGATGATGTTAGGCGGGACCGTTCTCCGAAAAGACACAGTCCTCAAGGAGGCGCTGGCCCTGAATGAAATTCTGATCTCCAGACGGGAGATGCCTAAGATCCTGAACCTCAGGTTGTACGTCAATGGTGAACCGCTTTGTCAGTACCGGGCGGACGGCATGATCATTGCGACGCCCACCGGTTCTACGGCCTACAATCTGTCGGCCGGCGGTCCTATCGTGGAGCCTTCGGCGCGGATGACGATCCTGACGCCAATCTGCCCGCATGAACTGAACAGCCGAAGCATTGTTCTGGCGGCGGAGGATATCATTGAAATTGAAATCCTGGGCAACGATGACAGCGGTCAGCTGGCGGTGTTCGACGGCTGGGAGGCGGTCAATCTGAAAGTCGCAGACAGGCTCCGTGTGGAGCGCTCACCGGTAGAGACTGTGATGGTGAAGCTTCACGAGGTTTCCTTTGTAGATAACCTGAGAAGCAAGTTAGCTGAATAGGGGATCAGCTGAAGCGGGAGGAAGAATGGGATGAAACTGGAACGGCACAGCAAGATTGTTGAACTGATCGGTAAATATGAGATCGATACTCAGGAGGAATTGGCAGAGCGCCTGAAAGAAGCAGGTTTTGCGGTGACGCAGGCGACGGTATCCCGTGATATCCGGGAACTGCGCCTGACGAAGGTGGCGTCTGAAAATGGGCGCCAGCGCTATACGGTGCACCATGCGCGTGAGGAATTTAATGATAAATATATCCGTATCCTGAGGGATGGATTTCTGTCAATGGATATGGCCCAGAACATTCTGGTCATCAAGACCGTATCCGGTATGGCGATGGCAGTGGCGGCGGCGCTGGATGCCATTCATTTTCACGAGATCGTGGGTTGTATTGCCGGGGACGACACGATCATGTGCGCGGTGAGAAGCATCGATGACACGATCGTGGTGATGGAGAAGATCCATAAACTGGCAGCGGAGTAATGATTTCGGTCTGACAGCAGACAGAGCACGGAAGGGGGGTATATATATGCTTTTGGAGCTTCGGGTGAAGAATCTGGCCCTGATCGAGAAGGCCGAGGTCTCCTTCTCGGAGGGGCTGAATATTCTGACCGGCGAGACCGGCGCAGGCAAATCGATCATCATCGGTTCTGTTGGTATGGCCCTGGGCGGCAAGGCGGTAAAGGACGTGATACGGCAGGGGGCGGAATCCGCTTATATTGAACTGATATTTTCGGTGACGGAGCCGGAGAAACGAAAGGCGCTTAGCGATCTGGACGTGGAGCTTTCAGAGGATGGGACCCTGATCCTGTCCCGTCGGATTATGCCGTCCAGAAGCGTCAGTAAGATCAATGATGAGACTGTGACGATCGGACGTTTGCGGGAGATTACAGGCAAGCTGATCGATATTCACGGGCAGCATGAGCACCAGTCGCTTCTTTATAAGCAGAAGCATCTGGAGATTCTGGATACCTACGCCAGATCCGAAACCGAGCCGCTTAAGGCGCGTATTGGTCAGGTTTATGAGATATATCGCTCCGTGAAGGCGCGGCTGGAGGATATGGAGCTGGATCGGGAAGCGCGTCTTCGAGAGGCGGATTTTCTGCGCTATGAAATCCGCGAAATGGAAGGGGCGCGTCTCAGGGAGGGTGAAGAGGAGGAACTGACGGCTTCTTACCGGCGGCTTAATCATTCTCAGAAGATCATGGAACATCTGTCCGCGGCTTATCGGGAACTGGACGGCGATGCGGTTGGACGCGCGGCGCGGGAGGTATCGGAGGCGGCGGAATATGATGAAACGCTGAAAGGAATCTGCGATCAGCTGATGGATGCGGAAGCTGTTTTAAGCGATGCGGTTCATGATATCAGCGCGTATACGGATACATTTGCGTTTGATGAAGAAACGTACAGGCAGACGGAGGAGCGGCTGGATAAGATCCATTCGATGCAGGCGAAATACGGAAATACCGTGTCAGAGATTCTTCAGAGGTTGGAGGAGAAAAAGACACGGCTTGATGAACTGGAACATTTCGACCAGATAAAAGATCGGCTGAAACGGGAATTTGCCGCACAGGAGGAGGAATTGAAAAGTCTTTGCACGGAACTTTCCGATGTGAGAAAGAAGGCGGCCCGGGAGCTTACGGATAAGATCCGGCAGGGATTGAGCGATCTGAATTTCATCGATGTGCAGTTTACGATGGAATTTACGCAGCTTGCGCATTATACGGCGGAAGGTTTTGACGAGGCGGAATTTCTGATATCTACGAATCCGGGGATGCCGATGCGGCCTCTGGCTAATGTGGCTTCCGGCGGCGAACTGTCCCGGATTATGCTGGCGATCAAATCCGTTCTGGCGGATACGGACGACATTCCGACCCTGATTTTCGATGAGATCGACGCCGGTATCAGCGGACGGACAGCCCAGATGGTTTCGGAAAAGCTTTCTTACATCGCGAGACGCCGTCAGGTAATCTGTATCACGCACCTGCCGCAGATCGCGGCGATGGCTGACAGTCATTTCGAGATCGTCAAGTCGGCCGGAGGGGGCAGTACGGTGACGCAGATCCGGGCGCTTAGCGAAGAGCAGATCATAGATGAACTGGCAAGACTTTTGGGAGGCGCAGAGATTACCCCGGCGGTTCGTGAGAACGCTAGGGAGATGAAGAAACTGGCCGGAGAGAGGAAGGCCGGTCCTGGTGTGAATTGACATTAAAAACGGCCCGCCGCGAAATTCCGCGTCCGGGCCGGAACCGGTCAGAACAAAACGAAATAAATTACAGGCACCGCCATATCAGGAGCGCCAGAATCACGCCAATGATGCTTGCCATCGTAATTTTGATCGAAAGTCCAAAGGTAATCACCAGGATTCCGAGATTTACGACCACCGGATCATCCAGCCCGAAGGATTGGCCGAAATTCAGCCATGAAAGGAAAGGGATTCCTTCTGTCATACTTCCGATAAATCCGCCCAGAACGATGCCCGACAGCATTAAAAGCAGCAAAACCCAGAAATTTTTATTGGCAGCGTGTTTCATACAGATACCTTCTCCGTTTCTTCCTGAATGATCAAACCGTAATCAGTTTATCACATCAGTCAAAAAGTGACAACTAAAAAATAACAGAGTGTTTTTTATGCCGCGACACATACTAAGAAAAGTTTCTGTGAAAACTTGTAAGGAGGTGTGTTGTGGTGAAAAAAACAGGATATCGCAGATTTCTGGTCTGGACATTTCGGATCAGCCTTCTGTTTACGATAGGTTTTTCCTATTGTTATATGGAACGCGTCATTCCGGATCATATGAGTATCGTTCTGGATCAGGAAGAAACGTTTACGCTGCCTCTGCCATTTCGCTTTACCCTCCAGAGCGACAGCGAGGAGGTAGCGCTGGGAAACGGATCCGATATTCCCTCGGATCAGATTACGGTCACCCGCGAGCAGCCTTTCCGTCTTTATGGGAAACGCGAGGGAAGCTACCTGTTGGGACTGGATTTTCTGGGGATTCGGTTTAAGGAGATTCAGGTCGATGTGGTCGGCACCCGCTACGCAGTTCCCTGCGGCGCGCCGGTGGGGATTTACCTGAAATCTGCCGGGGTCATGGTGATCGGCACCGGAGAGCTGGTCGGTCAGGACGGACTGCCGGTGGAACCCGCTGCAGGCGTTCTGAAATCCGGTGATTATATAGAGAGTATCAATGGAATCTCTCTTGAGACCAAAGAGGAGCTGGCCAGTGCGGTGGCAGGACTCAGGGATAAAGAGGCGCATCTGATGGTTCGCCGCGGAGATGCACTGATCGAAGTATCTCTTCATCCGATACTTACGCAGGACGGAGATAACAAGCTTGGCATCTGGGTGCGCAGCGACACCCAGGGAATTGGTACAGTGACATATCTGGATCTGAACGGACGTTTCGGTGCACTCGGACACGGTATCAGTGACACGGATACCGGGAAAATGGTAGAAATCAGCGATGGAAATCTCTATGACACCCAAATCGTAGGCGTTGAAAAAGGAAGCGCCGGCAGTCCCGGCGTCATGTCAGGCATTATCTATTATGGCGCGGGCACCGTTCTGGGAACTGTGGAATCCAATACGGAAGAAGGAATCTTCGGTATTGTCAATGACCGTTTCATGAAGTCGGTCGTTTCTGAGCCTGTTCCTGTAGGTTATCGGCAGGATGTGCGAAAGGGCCCTGCGATCCTTCGCAGCGGCGTATCCGGGGAAATACGGGATTATGAGATTGAAATAGAAAGGATCGATTATTCCACATCCCATACCAACAAAAGTCTTGTTATCCGTGTCACCGACCCCGAACTGCTAAGTCTGACCGGCGGAATCGTCCAGGGCATGAGCGGCAGCCCGATCATTCAGGATGGGAAGCTGATTGGCGCAGTGACACATGTGTTTATACAGGATAGTACGAGAGGATATGGGATTTTTGTTGAAAACATGCTAACGCATTGAGCCGGGCAGGCCGGGAGCGAGAAGAAGGCGATGCAAGCTTGCTTGCAAGAGCCTTCTTCTCGCTCCCGGCCTATGGGGCGAAAGCCCCCATCCGATGGTGCCGCCAGGCGCCAGCGGATGCCGCCCGGCGACGTCGCGGGATGCGCCCCGCCGTTCAGCCGCCCGGTCCCTCAGATCCTGCCCATCTCCCCTCTTCCTAATCGACCCCATCTTAAGAAAACAGTATATTTTGTCACAAAATCTTAAATAGCATTCCCCTTTTCACTATGCTATGATTAAACTAAACACAATGTGGGAGAGTATTTATGAGGAAAAAAGTGATGAGACTGTGTGCATTGACATTGTCTGCGGCCTGCCTTTCTGTCGCCGCAGCCGGAGCCGCAAGGGCAGATACCGGTATATCGGCCGTGCGTTTGTCGGCCGCACCTGTTTCTCCTGCGGTTTCCAACCGCACGGGAAATAACCAGACATTCAGCCCGGGATCTTTGGGAGGACCGTTGGGCGTCGGCCAGAGCCTGCAGACGGTCGACTATCGTGTGCCTGCTCCTGAGGGAGAACTCAGGGGAGTCTGGATATCTTATCTGATCTGGGACACGCTTTCTGCCGGTGAGTCAGACTTCCGTCGGGGAGTCGATGAGATTTTGGACAATTGTGTATCGTGGGGGATGAACGCGGTTTTTGTACATGTCCGTTCTCACAGCGATGCTATGTATCCGTCGGAGATATACCCCTGGTCCAAATTCGTGAGCGGATCAGGAGGATCAGGTGTTCAGGGGCGCAGCCCGGGGTATGATCCGCTGGCTTATTTTGTAAAGGCGGCCCATGCCCGGGGACTTCAGTTCCATGCGTGGTTCAATCCATACCGTATCACCGGCAATATGATGAAGTGGTCTGAGGTGTCCAGTTTGAGCCCTGCAAAGCGGTGGATGAGTGATGCAGACCCTTCTAATGACCGGAATGTCCTGTGTCACGATGGTGAGTATTATTATAATCCGTCT
Source organism: uncultured Lachnospiraceae bacterium (assembly GCA_947629545.1). Taxonomy (GTDB): domain Bacteria; phylum Bacillota; class Clostridia; order Lachnospirales; family Lachnospiraceae; genus UBA3402. Next base: position 20,488 of record CANREE010000026.1, read on the forward strand.
TCAGAGGCAGTCAAAAAGATGGTAGTGGACGGTGTAATGGAAGTTGTGCGCGGCTATGACGTGGACGGGATCCATTTCGACGATTATTTCTATCCGGAACTGGATGATACAGTGGAGGGACGTCAGTTCGACCTGCCGGAGTATCAGGCCAGCGGAAGCGGCCTGTCCGCTGCCCAGTGGAGGAGGAATCAGGTCAGCGATCTGGTTGGTAGGGTCTGGAAGTCGATTAAAGCCGAGAAGCCGCAGGTGCTGTTCGGGATCAGTCCCCAGGGATATGTGGAGCATCTGCGCAGCGATCATAACCTTTTCGTGGATATCGACCGGTGGATGAGCGAAGAAGGCTTTATTGATTATATTATGCCGCAGCTGTATTGGGGGTTTGAGACGAAAACTTCTTCCGGAGCGCCGGCTCCTTACGCTTTTATGGAGAATCTCGCGACATGGCGGAATCTGAAGAGAAAAGGGAAGGTAACGCTGTATCTGGGGTTGGGACTTTATCGCGGTGGGACGGCGGTTAAGGATTATAATGAAGTGTCGGAATGGCTGCGTCGCAGCGATATCATTGCCCGTCAGGTTGTTGAGGGTCGCCGCTCAGGGGAGGTGGCCGGATATTGCTTCTACAGTTACGACTCTTTTCTGCAGCCGGAAGCTCAGAAGGAAACAGCCAATCTTTTGCCGCTGTTTTTGGGAAAGTGAAATGGCTTTGCAGGAGGCCCGGTCAGCGTCTGCGCAGCTTAGTGGGAAAGTAAAAAGATATGCAAGAAATAGTGGAAATGTCTGCCTAAATGGTGTATACTGTTAAATGAGAGAACACAAGATATGGAGGATTGGCGATGAAAAAGAGGGTTTGCTTATGGATGGCTGCCGTGATAGGCGCATTGGTGCTGACGGCCTGCGGCGATGGCAGCAGCGTTATGATCAATGGAACGACAGCTGCCCGGGGGGAGGAAGAAGGAACGGGGGCCGGTGTTTCGGCCGGAGAGGAGACATCCCCGTCCCAGGAGGAAACTGTCGCTGCCGGAGGACCGAAAATTGATATTATTACCGGAGAGCCGATGACAGACAGTTCGCAGACCCCGCCGGAGGAAACGCTTCCGACGGTTGAACCCGAGACGACGGCGGCCCCTACGACGGCTGCGCCTGAGACAGCTGCTCCCACGACAACGGCTGCGCCCGAGACGACGGCAGCCAAAGAATATGCAGTTCACGAACTTAGCAAAACCATGTATGCCAAATCCTCTGTACGTGTGCGTGCAGGGTATTCCACATCGACGGAGATTCTGGGCGCCCTGGCAACGGGTGAGAGCGTCCAGATAACGGGAGAGTCTGACAATGGTTGGATGCGTGTAACCTGGAAAGGTCTGACAGGTTTCGTATCGAAGAGCTACCTGTCGGATACGCCGCCTGAGACGACAGCGGCGGCGACTGAGACCAGACCGTCAGCGACACAGAATGGCGGAACGAGTCCCGGTGCGGCTTCCGGCCCGGGCGGGAATACCCAGACGTCCACGACAGGCGGACAGTCGCCGTCGTCAGGTCCCGGCAGTACGCAGGGTCCCGGCAGTACGCAGAGTTCCGGCGGTACACAGGGTCCCGGTAGTACGCAGAGTCCCGGTGGTACACAGGGGCCCAGCGGTTCGGGCAGCAGCGTTTCCGGAACGGTCATCCAGTTCGACCCGTCCGGCGTAACGATCCAGACGGCGAATGGATCCACCCAGACGTTCTCCTGGGGCAATTCGACGATCCCTGCGGATCTTCAGCCCGGTAATAACGTACAGATCAGCTATCAGGGAAGTACGATTGTAACAATTACCAAGTAGTGAACCGTAAGCAGAAGGAGGGGTGCATACGATGAAGATTATCTTTGCGATTGTGGGTTCGGACGATGGAACCAGAGTAACGGATGCGCTGAATGAGCATGGCTTTGGTGTGACGCGGTTGGCGACAACAGGCGGTTTCCTCAAGAAGGGGAACGCTACGCTGATGATCGGTACGGAAGAGGAAAAGGTTGATGAGGCGATTCGTCTGATTCAGGAAACCTGCGGCAAGAGACAGAAGATTACCTGTAATGTGCCTACGCCTAATGTGGCGTCTATCTCGGCCGGATACATGATGATGCCGATGACGGTGGAACTGGGCGGAGCTACTATATTTGTGACAGATGTTGAACGTTTCGAGAAGATCTGACAGAAGGAATGTGCCGGCGATATGCAGGAGATATTGCCGGTACATTTTTGCCGTGGTATCGGCAGTTGATCCGATCATGAAGCAGGAGATCTGCGGTAATCACCGGGAGTCTGATGGTAATACTCCCGGAAGATACGGTGGAAATAGCTGGTATTATCGTAACCGACAGCGGCGCAGATATCAGTGATGGGAAGCCGTGTATTCTGGAGCAGGAATGCGGCCTGATTTAGTCGTTTGATCTGCAGAAGTTCTTTATAGGTTCGGCCTAAGAGACGCTTGATGGCGCGGCTGAGCCATGGCACATCGTAGCCTAAGATGGCTGCCAGTTCTGTCAGTTCCCCTTCGCGGTAATTTTCATCGATGTAACGCAGGACCTGAAGGATCAGCTGCTGCGTGGGGGACTGGGACGCGGACTGGATGCGCTCGGTACAGTGGGTCAGCTGCAGGAACAGAAGTCCCATTGTAATCTGGTTGATGCTGCGCTTGTCCGGTTGGTTATTGAGAAGAGTCCAGACCATATTTTCTATCAGATTCTGGACCGGCAGGACGTCGGCTACCTGAAAGTGCAGGTAGTTGCCAAAGCGGTTTTCCTGACGCAGGCAGCTGATCAGGAAGTCCCGAAGGTTGTTTTCTTCTTCCCCCATCATGCGGAAAGCAGTATCAAAGAATTCCGGCAGGACAATGAAATTAACTGCAATGTCATTGCGTCCGGCCGGCAGGATTTCCTGAACTGCGTTCTGGTTGAGAAAGAGCAGTTCGCCGGCACGCAGAAGAACCTGATTGCCGTCAATGATATGAGTAGTCTGCCCCTGGCACATATAGATTACTTCCACAAAATTGTGCCGGTGCTTCGGAAAGTGGACGAAGCGCGTGTGGGGGCGGATACGGATCAGTTTGCCATGCTCCAGCATTTTTCCGCTGTCGATCACCATAGGGCTGTGCTGCGCGGAATAGAGGGTAGCGTCGATCTCGCTGCGACCGGACAGGATCGCCTGTTCTTCTTCGGTAATGACGCTCAATTGGGCGATGAGTTGCTGGTTCATGACGATGGGAACTCCTTTCGTGAAAGTGTGCAGTGCAGTCCGGGAACTCTTGAGTCGGTACTGTCAGTATAGCACAGTTATTTCCCGGATGCAAATAACGACGCTTTTTTTGCGAACGAAGTCCTTTATTTTCAGAATCAGGCGCGATATAATAGAAACAGATTTAAAGGAAGAGGGGGTAAGCAATGTCGCAGTATTATCTTGCAGTAGACATTGGGGCGTCAAGCGGACGGCATATTCTGGGAAGCGTCCGGGACGGCCGGATGGTCCTTGAGGAAGTCTATCGTTTTCCCAACGGCATGAAGAAGATGAACGGGCAGCTGTGCTGGGATTTGGATGAGTTGTTTGGCCATATCAAAGCCGGCATGAAGAAATGCCGTGAACTCGGCAGGATCCCGATCAGTATGGGGATCGATACCTGGGGCGTGGATTTTGTGCTTGTGGATGAAAATGGCCGCGCTGTGGGGAACGCTGTCGGCTATCGGGACGGTCGTACGAACGGAATGGACGATGAGGTCTACCGGATCATTTCGCAGGACAGGCTTTACGCGCGCACCGGTATCCAGAAAGAGATCTTTAACACGGTCTATCAGCTGATGGCGGTGAAGAAGCAGCATCCGGAGTATTTTACGCAGGCGAAATTTCTTCTGATGCTGCCGGATTATTTTCATTTTTTACTTACCGGCGTGAAGAAGCAGGAATACACGGAGGCGACGACGAGCCAGCTGGTGAATCCCTATACGAAGGAGTGGGATCTGGAGCTGATCGAAATGCTCGGCTATCCGACGGAGTGGTTCGGTCCTTTGTCCGTACCGGGTACCGTGGTCGGGAATCTGACGCCGCAGGTGCAGGAAGAAGTGGGCTTTAACTGTCAGGTGGTGCTTCCGCCCACGCATGATACGGCGTCCGCGGTGGCCGCTGTGCCGTCCAATGAGTCGGATATTCTCTATATCAGTTCCGGAACCTGGTCGTTAATGGGAACGGAGCGGATGGAAGCGGACTGCTCGGTGGAGAGCATGAAGAAGAACTTCACCAATGAAGGCGGCTACGGTTACCGTTTTCGGTATTTAAAGAATATCATGGGACTGTGGATGATTCAGTCGGTGAAGAAGGAATTGACGGAAGCGGGCGAAGATTATTCCTTCGGGGAGCTGTGCGAGATGGCCTCCCGGGAGACGATCCCGTCTGTTGTGGCCTGTAACGACGACTGTTTTCTGGCACCGGAGAGCATGATCCGGGCGGTGAAAGACTTCTGTGAATCTTCCGGTCAGCCGGTTCCGCAGACCGCGGGGCAGCTGGCGGCAGTCATTTACAACAGTTTGGCCAGATGTTACGGAGAGACCGTCGAGGAACTGGAGCAGGTGACCGGCAAGCGTTACCGGCAGATACATATTGTGGGCGGCGGCGCCAATGCGGACTATCTGAACCGCCTCACGGCAAAATATACGAAGCGGCCCGTGTATGCAGGACCGACGGAAGCGACAGCTATCGGCAATCTGACGGCACAGATGATAAGGGCAGGGGAGTACGCTGGGCTGACGGAAGCGAGAGAAGCGATCTTTCAATCGTTCGAAGTGAAGGAGTATCCTGTTCCTGCGAAGGAATGACGGTAGAGCAACAGAACAGGAGAACGATATCATTACCATATTCAGGAAAGAAGGAGAAAGCGATGAAAGTATTGGATGCTGAATTTGTAAAAGGATTTATCCGGCTGTGCGATGATGGATTCCATCAGAACTGGCATGAGCGCAACGGCGGCAATCTGAGTTACCGGATTAAGACGGAAGAGGTCGAGTCGGTGATGGATGATCTGAACGAGGATAAGCCGTGGCAGCCCATCGGTACCATGGTGCCGGATCTGGCAGGTGAGTATTTTCTGGTGACAGGAAGCGGCAAGTATTTTCAGAATGTGAAGCGGGAACCGGAGGCTAATATCTGTATTATCGAAGTGGACGATGAGGGCAGGAATTACCGGATCCGCTGGGGTCTTGTAAAGGGCGGAAGGCCTACCAGCGAACTGCCGTCCCATCTGATGAATCTGGAAGTGAAGAAGAAGGTGACGAATGGCAGATACCGCGTAGTCTATCACGCCCATCCGGCCAATACGGTGGCTCTGACTTTCGTGCTGCCGCTGGAGGACGAGGTATTCACCAGAGAGATCTGGGAAATGATGACCGAGTGCCCGGTGGTATTCCCGGACGGTATCGGCGTTGTCGGCTGGATGGTGCCGGGCGGCCGTGACATTGCGGTGGCGACCAGCGAGCTGATGAAGAAGTACGACGTAGCGATCTGGGCCCATCACGGCATGTTCTGCACCGGCGAGGACTTCGATTCTACCTTCGGTCTGATGCATACAGTGGAGAAAGCGGCGGATATTCTGGTGAAAGTGCTGTCTATGGGACAGGGCAAGAGACAGACGATCACGCCGCAGGATTTCCGGGATCTGGCGGTGGATTTCAAGCTGACGCTGCCGGAAAAGTTCCTGTACGAGAAATAAGGAACGGCGGAATGATATGTCTTATTGATTTTTCAGCGCAGCCTTTACGTCTTTGAGAAACTGTTTCCACGCGTCGCCGTGGTCTACATAATACCGCGGACAGCTCTTGCCGTTCACGTCATAGTGGCGTATCACGTCATTTGCGTCAAGCTCCAGCTCCCCGCAGAGCCAGGCCGTCAGTTTCACCAGCGCATTGTAGGATGCGTCGGTGAACTTGCCTGTCTCATCCGGGTGGCAGACCTCAATGGTGACGGTATCAAAGTTTCGCGGCGCGTTGGCGTAAGAGATTTCGCTGACCGGAATGCACTGGAGGACCTCGCCTTCCAGACCAACGATAAAGTGGCTCGAGGAGGAGGTGCCTCCCTGTTCCGGATCCTGATCAGCCAGACTGTCGAAATAGCGCTGATTGGCTTCGGCTGAGGTGCCGGGATTCCCCACATAGTGGATGACGATATTTTTCACTTCCCGCATGGACACATCCGGGCGGGAAAAGATATTCTTGCGCAGGAATTTCTGCTCGATCCAGTCCGGCGTTTCGACTGCCTTCAGGTTCACGGTATAGGGTGCTTCATATCCCCAGATTCGGTAGCCGACCCCGATGCCCGCGCCGAGTCCGATGAGAAGCAGAAGCGCCAACAGGAGGTACGGAAGAAACCTGTCAAACGGTCGCTGCCGCCGGCTGCGGCCCGCAGTCTGCCGGTCGGAGGTATCAGAGATCTCCGGCCGGAAAACCTGCCTGTCAGATGGGGCCGGATGAATGTCGTTATTGTAATGATCCTGCATGGTAATTCTCCTTTGATATGCCGTGATGCGCTTTTCTTTCTCTATCATACCATATTTCCGTGTAAAAACAAAATGTTTTTTGCGCCTGAAAGCCAGCTTGCGTTTTCTGCATTGACTTTACAGAGCGGGAAGGCTATAATTGGAGAATACTGGGCTTTTATGAGGTGATCGTATGCGCGATAGGTTCTGGAGGAGGTTCGTTAACCGTGAGTCTGTAACCTATATTATATTCGGCGTGTTGACGACTGCGGTTGATTGGGTTTCCTATACGGTGCTGCGGCGGCTGGGGACGGATTACCGTGTCGCCACAGCGCTCAGCTGGGCGGCGGCGGTACTGTTCGCTTTTGTCACAAACAAACTGGTGGTATTCCGCAGTTTTGAGATGCGCCCCGGACTGGTGTGGAAAGAGTTTTCCGGCTTTGTGACCGCCAGGGTGGCAACGGGCCTCTTCACGATGGTCGCAATGATCGTTATGGTGGACGGGCTCCATTGGAATGAATATTTGGGGAAAGTGGTGGTATCGGCAATTTCCCTGGTGTTGAACTACCTTTTCAGTAAATGGTTTATTTTCAGAAAGGGCAGTGGGAAAACGACGGATGCCGCAGCAAGCGGCAGGAGAGCGCCGAATGGCGGGGAATAAAGAGATGGAATCAGATGAAATCAGAAGAACATCGGAGGAACTGGAGAAATTGGTGAAGGAATATGAAGAGGGAGCCTTAGAGGGGGCTGCCTCCTATGAAGATTACGAGGCCGACGGGGGCTGGGATCCGGAGGATGGCGCTCCTGATACAGACGAAGACTGGGTCAGCGGGGATGGATCGGAGGAGGAGTTTGATCCGGAGGATTCGCTGTATGCGCCTGAAAGGCAGGAACCGTTTCAAAATCCCGGAAATGCTCCGGCTTCCCGCAGTAAGGAAGCCCATAAAGAACGCAGGAAAGCCGGACAGGCCGGAGCGGGTGTTCTGAATCTGACCGGAAGCATGGGTCTGGCGGCTGCGTTTTTGGTGCCGGTTTTGGTAATGGTGATTATTTTTGCCCAGAGGGGTATTTTCCCGTTCGGGGACAAGTCTTTCCTGCGGACGGATATGTACCATCAATACGCTCCGTTTTTCTCGGAATTTCAGTATAAGCTGACTCACGGCGGCAGTCTGCTCTACAGCTGGGACGTAGGACTGGGCGTGAATTTTTCAGCCCTTTACGCTTACTATCTGGCCAGCCCCTTAAACTGGCTTCTGATCCTGTGCCCAAAGCAGCACGTAATCGAATTTATGACCTATATGATCGTTTTTAAGATCGGTCTGTCAGGCCTGTCCTTTGCTTACTATCTGCGGCGGCATTGTGGCCGCGGGGATTTCGGCGTTGCGTTTTTCGGCATTTTCTATGCCCTGTCAGGGTACATGGCGGCCTATAGCTGGAACATCATGTGGCTGGACTGTATCCTGCTGTTCCCGCTGGTCATGCTGGGTCTGGAAATGCTTGTAAAGAGACGCCGCGGCGTTCTCTATTGCGTGAGTCTGGGATTGTGTATCCTGTCTAACTATTATATTTCCATCATGATCTGTATTTTCATGGTGATCTATTTTGCGGCGCTCCTGATTCTGGAGCATAAGAAAGGCAAGGGACCTGTAAGCTACGTCATTAATTTTGTTCAGTTCGGCGCCTGCTCATTGGTTGCGGGTGGTCTGGCGGCAGGCGTTCTGCTGCCGGAGATCTATGCGTTGCAGGTGACGGCCTCCGGAGATTTCAATTTCCCGAAAACATTTACATCGTATTTTTCCATATTTGATATGTTCGCCCGTCATATCGGCAATATCGATGTTGAGATCGGTCTGGATCACTGGCCGAATATTTACTGCGGCGTAGCGGTGCTGATGCTCTTTCTGCTGTATCTGGGTTGTAAGCAGATCTCCGTGAGGCACAAAGCGGTATATTTGAGCATGGTGCTCTTCTTTTTCGCCAGCTTCTCGATGAATATCCTGAATTTTATCTGGCATGGATTCCATTATCCCAACAGCCTTCCCTGCCGCCAGTCTTTCATTTATATCTTCCTGATGCTTTATATGTGCTACGAGGCTTACAGTCATCTCCATGAGACGGAGGAAGGGCAGATCGGCAGGGCTTTTCTGGGGGCCGTGGCCTTTGTGATTCTGGCGGAAAAGCTGGTGGAGCAGGAGCATTTTGAGTTCTATGTGTTTTATCTGGCGATCATTTTCCTGGCGGTCTATGCGGGTATGATCTGGTTGTACAAGAAGGGAAAGGTGGAGTTGAGCCTTTTGCTTCTTCTGACGTTGGCGGTGGTGACGGAGGAGGCGGCAGCCAATACGATGGTCACCAGCGTGACCACGACCAGTCGTTCTGCATATATTCGGGATAATGCGGATGTGCAGGCACTGGTGGAGCAGATTCCGACGGACGAAGGCTTCTATCGGATCGAGAAGGTGACAAGGAAGACAAAAAATGACGGCGCGTGGATGAACTTTCCGACAGTATCGCTGTTCTCTTCCACAGCCAATGCAGATCTGACGGCCTTCGCCAAAACTATGGGCTGCGAAGGCAGTGTCAATGCTTACAGTATTACGGGCAGCACGCCGTTAGTGGATTCCCTGCTTGGCGTTCGTTACGGGCTGTATTCCGAGGAACAGGACATTTCCGACGATATGATGCAGCTGGCAGGCCAGTCGGGAGAGACCTGGCTTTATAAGCGGTATTTCACATTGCCGCTGGGCGTTATGTTCCCGGATTATTTTGACGATCAGTGGGTTCGTGATCAGGGTAATCCGGCGCTGGTGCAGAATTCCTTCTGTGAGGGCGTCGGCGCCGGCCCGGTGCTTTTGGATGCGGGCGGTGAGAATATGGGAGACAGCTTCCGTTTTACGGCGGCAGTGGATGGCGATTATTATATTTATATTTCCAATAAAAATGTGAAAAAAGTGGAGGTCACAAAGTCTGACGCGGCAGAATCCTTTGACAATGTCGACCGTGGCTTTTTGCTGGAGCTTGGCCGGTGTGAGGCCGGACAGACCATTACCGTCAATGGGGAAGAGGGCGGCGTAGACTTAAATGCATATGCGTATTGTTTCTCGGACGATGCGTTAAAGCAGGTATATAATACCCTGAACCGCTATCCGTTTGAGGTGACAGGGTGGACGGATACGACTGTGGATGGCGTGGTCAGCACGGAGAAGAACGGCGTGCTGTTTACCAGCATTCCTTACGATAAGGGCTGGACGGTGACGTTAGATGGGACAGAAGTGAATACGGAGAAGATTTTTGGAGCATTTCTAAGCTTTGCCGTGCCTGCCGGGACTCACACGGTCAGTATGGTCTATATGCCTCAGGGGCTGAAAATGGGTGCGGTTATCAGCGGCGTAAGCGCTGTGCTTTTGCTTCTTGCGGCTGTGAGCGGATATATGGCAGGAAAGAAGAAACGACGGACAGAAAGCGCGGCAGGCTGATGAAGAAGCCGGCAGCTGCGGAAAAGAGAGACGAAGAGGAGAACAAATCATGAAGCTATGGGGCGGACGTTTTACAAAAGAAGAGAATCAGGCAGTGCATGAATTCAACGAATCCCTGTCATTTGACCGAAGGCTGTACCGCCATGATATCATGGGCAGCATCGCTCATGTGAAAATGCTTGCGAAGCAGGGGATCGTATCAGAGGAAGACCGGGACGCGGTCATTGCCGGACTGGAAGGGATCCTTAAGGATATCGAGGAGGGAAAGCTTAAATTTACGAAGGAATATGAAGATATTCATTCCTTCGTTGAGGCGAACCTGACGGAACGCATCGGAGAGGCCGGGAAGCGCCTCCACACAGGGCGCAGCCGCAATGATCAGGTGGCGTTGGATATGAAGCTTTACTGCCGGGAACAGGCGGATGAGATCAGCGCTCTCATAAAGGAGTTGCAGAAAGTTCTCCTTGCTGTCATGGAGGAAAATCTGGAAACATATATGCCGGGATTTACCCATCTGCAGAAAGCCCAGCCGGTAACCCTTGCGCACCATGTGGGGGCGTATTTTGAAATGTTTGCACGTGACCGGGGACGGCTTGGAGATCTTCGGAAGCGGATGAACCAGTGCCCCTTAGGCGCCGGAGCTCTGGCGGGGACCACATATCCGTTAGACCGGGAATATACGGCCCGGCTGCTGGAATTTGACTGTCCCACCTATAATAGTATGGATTCGGTAGCGGACAGGGACTACCTGATCGAGCTGCTGAGCGCGCTTGCCATCGTTGCCATGCATTTAAGCCGTTTCTGCGAGGAGATTATTCTCTGGAACAGCAATGAGTACCGTTTCGTGGAACTCGATGATGAATACAGCACCGGAAGCAGTATTATGCCCCAGAAGAAGAATCCGGATATTGCGGAGCTTGTCCGCGGAAAGACCGGGCGTGTTTATGGGGCTCTTATGTCCCTGCTGACCACAATGAAGGGGATTCCGTTGGCCTATAATAAAGATATGCAGGAGGATAAGGAGCCGGCGTTTGATGCCATCGACACGGTGAAAGGCTGCCTTGCACTGTTTACCGGTATGGTCTCTACGATGACCTTCCGCAAGGAAGTAATGGCTGCCAGTGCGAAGAACGGTTTTACCAATGCCACCGATGCGGCGGATTATCTTGTGAATAAGGGCGTGCCCTTCCGGGACGCCCATGGGATTGTGGGTCAGCTGGTTCTTTATTGTATCGATAAAGGGATCGCGCTTGACGATATGAGTCTGGAAGAATATAAGGCTGTCAGCCCGTTTTTTGAGGAAGATATCTATGACGCGATCTCCCTTAAGACCTGCGTCGAGAAGAGGACAGTCATCGGCGCACCGGGGTCGGAAGCCATGAAAAAGGCGATCGAGGCCTGCCGGGAGCGGCTCGCGGACGAGCCCGGAGGGCAGTAACGGCAGAAGGCGATCTGTGAGAGGACCTGATCGACACAGTTCAGATCTAAACAGGGGATTTTGCCGTCTCGATTGTCGTCCCTCCATAGGCATAGCTGACCGGAAGACAGACAAGCGGCGGCCGCAGCGTTACGTTATCCATCAAAACCAGCTCCACGCACATCTCCGCGATGGCGTCCGTGGGCTGGACGATGGTGGAGCAGACGTAGCGGCCGTCGCCGAACATCCGCGCCCCGTCGAAGCCGATGATCTGCACATCTTCCGGAACCTTAACGCCCATCGATTCCAGAACCTTCATGATCTGGAACGCCAGGTTGTCCGTCACACAGAACAGCCCGTCGAAATCCAGCTTCCCGTTATGGAAATGCTCTCTCAGAAAATCTACGAAACCATCGAATGGATCCCCGTCGTCCAATATCTTCATCTCGTAATTCAGCTGTCTTGCCAGGCAGCCGTTCTCGAAACCGGAGCGGCGCTTATTGGGCTCGTTGGTAAGAGAGGAGCCGATCCGCAGGAAGGCCACCTTCTTACAGCCCAGATCGGCCAGCTTCTCGGCGGCCATCTGTCCGCCGGCGTAATTATCGCTGGCCACGCAGGGGATGCCGGGACCCATATAGCGGTCGATCGTCACATAAGGCGTGTCCGGTTCCACGATCAGGTCCGGATTGTAGGTCAGGCCGATGATGCCGTCCACCTTGTTCTGTCGGACCATATTAATGTATTCCTGCTCCTCGGTCGGGTTGAAGGCCGTGCAGCAGAGGAGCATCTTATATCTGCGCTTCTGCAGCGCCAGATTGAGGTGGTAGGCCAGATCCGCGAAGAA
>CANREE010000027.1 GCA_947629545.1 uncultured Lachnospiraceae bacterium
CCTGTACGACAACTGCCTTATCCCAGTTTGTTGGTTGATACTGTTTTATGAGTGGCTGCCTTTCGGCGGCCGCTTTTTCCAAACCGGACAAAATCCGGCATTATCCACCATAAATTACCAAAAAACAGAGTTTCTCCACTTCACTAAAGTATCATTATAAAGGGTGCAAAAATGATTGTCAAGCCTTTTCGCCCCATGCAGCGCCGAAAATCGCTTATTTCTTTACTGTCGCCTGACAGCTTTCGAGAACCCTGAGCGGGAAGAACAAGGCCATCGTCCTCACCGCACCCCTTCCAGATCATACCCTTCCAGCCACCGCCGGGCCTCCTCGCACACATCCCGCAGGCAGTCTGCGCCGAAGGGGCTCGCAAGGCCGGCCCCGGCCAGAAGTTCGGTGAACGTCCTGCTGCCGCCCTGCTTCGTGTACGCCATATAGCGCTCCCATGCCAATTTACGGTCCTTCTTAAGAAGCGCCCAGAACTGCAGCGACACTGTCTGCGCCAGACAGTAATCAATATAATAGAAGGGACTGGAATAGATATGGGGCTGCCGCTGCCACGCTTCGCCGTCGCCGTAGAACGGGATCTCCCCGTCCAGCTTCGCCCACGGCATGTACACGCCCGACAGCTCCTTCCAGACCGCATGGCGTTCGGCCGGCGTCATGTCCGGCTTCTCATACACCACATGCTGGAAATGATCCACCAGCGTGCCGTAGGGAATAAATGTCAGCGCGCCCGCCAGGTGGCTGTAATAAAACTTCCGTGTATCCGGCCCGAAGAAGCCATCCGCCCACGGCCAGGACATGAATTCCATGGACATGGAATGGACCTCGCAGGCTTCCATGCCGGGCCATGCGTAGGCCGCCGGCACCCGGTCACGGTTGACATAATATGCAAACGCGTGGCCGGCCTCATGGGTCACCACCTCCACGTCATGCTGGGTGCCGTTGAAATTAGCAAAAATGAACGGCACGCCGTACTTCTGGATGCTGGTGCAGTAACCGCCGCTCTGCTTTCCCTCGGTGCTTAAGACGTCCAGAAGCTCATTGTCCACCATCATGTGGAAGAAACGTCCGGTCTCCGGGGACAGTTCATCATAAAACTTAAGCCCCTGCGCCAGGATCTCATCCGGCGTTCCCTGCGGTCTGGGATTGCCCGACCGGAAATGCAGGGCGTTATCGGCGTAATTCATCGGATACTCCTTACCGAGCCGCTTCGCCTGAGCCTCATAAATAGACGCTGCCACCGGCACCAGATAACAACGCACCGCCTCGCGGAATTTCTCTATATCTTCCTTCGTATATCCGATACGCCCCATGCGGTAGTATCCAAGCGTGGTGTAACCCTCATAGCCCAGCTTCTTCCCCATGCCGTCCCGCAAATGAACCAGCTGGTCATAGATATCATCCATCCGGGCCTGGTTTGCCTTATACCACTGCCCCTCCGCCTTCCAGGCCGCCAGCCGCACCGCGTCGTCCGCCGCGGTCTTAAACGGCGACAGCTGGGACAGGGTGTAAACGCCGCCCTCAAAGGGAATCTGCGCCGAAGCCAGGAGCTTTTCATACTCCTGCACCAGTTCATTTTCCCGCTGCAGATCCGGTATGATCTCCGGTGAAAATGTCTTAAGCGCCATCTCCTCCCGCGTAAACATCAGCTTCCCGAATTCTTTCTCAAAATCAGCGCGGAACGGACTTTCCAGCATCGCTTTCGTCCATTCCTGCATAGGAGCCTCCAGCTCCGGCATGGCCGTGTTCCAGAAATGGGCTTCATCGTCATAGAACCGGTCGCGTGTGTCAATGGAATGGCGCACATGGGCCAGCGACTCCTGCGTCGAGACCTCCGCCTCCAGATTCTCCTTCCTCAGAAATACCCCCCGGGCCTCGTCATAGCTTTCCGCCGCCCTGAGCTGTCCGATCAGAGCACCGTACTTTTCTTTCAGCTCGTCCATATCAGGACGGACATACTGCATCTCTGAAAATTTCATTTCACGATTCCTCCTCCCCGTATCATTTGAAAATAAACTGGATCAACACCATATAACAAACCGTTCCTCCGGCAATGCTTAAAAGCGTATTGCGGCGCCACAGATGCAGACCGGCCGTTACGGCCACAGCCAGAAGCTCCGGCAGGCCGTGGGGCCAGACCAGCGGCGTCACGCCTCGCAAACAGTAGACCACCAGCATACCTATAATGGCATACGGAAGAACCCTGCCAAGATAAGTGATGAAAGCAGGCGGCTGCCGCTTCCCGCCCAGAATGAGGAACGGCAGAAAGCGCAGGAGCGCCGTCACAACGGCGGCGGTCGCGATCAGTGAGATTGCCCGTGTATCAGTCATGGCGGATCCCTCCTTCTTTCTGTGCATTATCTGCAGAAGACGGTTCCGGCGGCATGGAAACGGCAGCCTGACGCGTATCGACCGCCGGGTTCTTTCCGGATGCGCCGGACTTCTCCCGACCAAGTAACGGCTTTCCCAACGACAGACCGGCCAAAATCAGAACCATGGACGGAATCAGGAACAGGTCGCCGCCGAAGATCAGCAGACAGACCACGGAAACGCACACGCCGCCGACAGCAGGGATATGGCTTTCCGCCGTCAGCCATTGCTCCACGAAGACCGTCACGAAAAGAGCGGTCATGGCAAAATCGATGCCCGCCGAATTAAATGTAACTGCAGAACCCACGGCAGCGCCCAGAACGCTTCCGACGATCCAGTAGATCTGATTGAAAAATGACACCAGGAAATAGTAAAGGTGCGGATCCGCTCCTTTCGGCGTGTCGCCGTGACACACCAGCGAATAGGTCTCATCCGTCAGGGCAAAGATCAGATAGGGTTTCTTCGCGCCTGCGCCCTGATAACGGCCGATCATGGAGATCCCATAGAAGAGATGCCTCGCATTAACCATTAATGTGGCGAGCGCTGTGGAGATCACGGACGCACCGGAGGACAGCAGACTGACCATCAGATACTGCATGGAGCCGGCATAGATAAATACACTCATGGCCAGCACCCAGCCAAGACCGTATCCGGCATTCTCAGAAAGGATGCCGAAGCCAAAGCCCAGCACCACATAACCGGTCATGACCGGTATCGTCTTGATAATGACTTGTTTCAGCAGGTTTCGGTTCATATGTATCATACCCCTGAATCCCACGGCGGACGCCATTCCACCTATAGACGTTACCGCCAGCCGGTATTGCCGGAGCTTTCTCCGGCAGGGAATCTCTCTTCACAGACTATTATAATGGATTCAACCGGAAATGCAAGGTCCCGGCGCAGGAAGACGCGACGCCCGGCCGGTAATTACAGCTTCCGTATCTTCGCCACGAAAAAGCCTTCGTAGAGCTCCGTCGGACAGACGCAGACCGTTCCGGGCAGTGACACCGGCAAAAGCGGCAGAGCTGCAAGCATCGGATGGCCGACCGGAACCACCTTTGCGCCGGCGGCAGGCAAAACGCGCCGCAGAACACGCTCATTTTCCTCCTCCAGCACAGAGCAGGTGGAATAGACCATCTCATGTCCCGGCTTCAGAAGCTGCAGCGCCTTGCGAAGCAGCGCTTCCTGCGTGCGGACGGAACGGTCGATCAGTTCGCGCGTGATCCCCTTCTCCGTCTTCCCGCCGGGCTTTTCTCTTCTCTTACGGCCTCCCGGATAATCCGGATTCGACAGTTCCCCGGCTTCATCCTCCGCTTCCGGCGCGTCTGGCGAATCCGTACACAGCGTTCCGCTGCCGCTGCACGGCGCGTCCAGCAGGATTTTATCAAATGAAAAGAACGGATCCAGTTTCCGCGCGTCTTCATTCATCACCAGGACGCCGCCCGCCCCCTGCCGTTCCAGATTAAAACGCAGGCGCTCGCAGCGGGCAAAATTCTTCTCGCAGGCCGTGATCTGCGCCATTCTGCCGGAACGGAGGGAACCGGCTGGACTGTCCGAACAGGGGAAGCCTGCCGCAGTGCCGGATTCAGAGAAACCAGCCGCCGCATCCGAACAGGGAAAGCCGGCCGCAGCGCCGGAAGCGTCATAACCGTCCGCCGACAGCGCCGCCATCTGCGTCGTCTTCCCGCCGGGCGCCGCCGCCATATCAAGAATACATTCGCCGGCCCGCGGCGCAAGAATCAGCGGCGGAATCATTGACGACAAGCTCTGCAGGTAAATTTCCCCGTTCTCGTAAAGATCCAGCTGCCGCACCCGGGGCTCGCGCACCTGTTCCAGAATCAATGCGTCCGGATACCACGGCACTTCCCGCCAGCCGATACCGGCCGCATCCAGCTGATCTTTCACATACGCAATATCCGTTTTCAGTGTATTCGCCCTCAGCGTCACCGGCCGCCGCTGCGCATACCCGTCCATGATCCGGGCTGCCGTCTCCGCACCGTACTGCCTGTTCAGCATATTTTCCAGAAATTCCGGAATCTGTGCCGACATAACCTTCACCTCGCAAATATCACGCCGGGGATGTCTGAAATCACCGGCTTTGCAGCCGCATCCTCACGCCATCTCCTCTAGCGTCGGATACGACGCGATCGCGCCGCGCTTCGTCACGCTGATGGCGCAGAACCGATTGGAAAACGCCAGATACTCCGCCATTTTCTCCGCTGTCAGCGCGTGGATATTCGCGGCGTCCACGCCGTCCCGCGACAGGCAGTAGAGGAAGGAGCCGATGAAGCCGTCTCCCGCCCCGGTGGTGTCCACGGCAGCAACCTTATGTCCGGCGGCAAAGCCATTGGCCGTCTTCGTGTAGCACTCCGCGCCATCCGGCCCTTTGGTGTAGATGACCAGCTTCGTATTGCCGGCAAGAAGCTCCGGCAGCGCATCGGCGATATCGGTTTTGCCGGTAATGAATTCCAGTTCCTCATCCGAAACCTTCAGAATATCCGCCATCGGCGCAAATTCCCGCACCACGCGGCGCAGCGCCTCCGCGTCATCCCACAGCGCCAGCCGCAGGTTCGGGTCGAAGCTGACCAGCGCCCCCGCCTCACGGGCACAGCGGATCGCCTTGCGATGCGCCTCCTTCATCGGCCAGTCTCCCAGGGAGACCGAACAGAAATGCAGCGCAAAAATGTCCTTAAACCACGCTGCATCCACCGTCTCCGGCTGCATCAGCATATCCGCGCCGGGCTTGCGGTAGAAGGAGAATTCCCGGTTGCCGTCCTCTTTAAGCGCCACGAACGCAAGGGACGTATTCGCCTCTTTTGTCCGCCTGACACAGCTGCAGTCAATGCCGCAGTCTGTCAGCTCTTCCACGATCTTGTCGCCGAAGGGATCGTCTCCCAGCTGTGTGATCATGGAGCCGCTGCCGCCCAGTTTCACATACGCGCCGACCACATTGGCAGGCGCGCCGCCCACCTTGGGCTGAAACGCGGTGACATGGCGGATGGGTTTGCCGGACTCCGCCGGTATCCAGTCAATGAGTGCCTCTCCGATCGCCAGTAAACGCTTCATCGTTTTATCCTTCCTTTCTTTCTGCCCGCGTCCGCCTCATCTATTCGGACACAGGTTATAAATACTGTTTTCAGAATCCGGATCATTATCCCGGTAAACCAGCCCGGCCGGCGCTTCTACTCATGTCAGCGCTTCCACCCGGCCAGTATCTCCCGCAGTTCATCCACTATATCCCCGGCGGATTTGCCGGTTTCGTCGATGGTGATGTCCGCGTATTTCTCGTAAAGCGGCGTCCGTTCACCGTAAAGGTCGCGCAGCGTCATTCCGTCCCGCAGGGCCACGCCCCGGTCCTTCAGGTCGCCCAGCCGCTTCTCAAGCGCTTCATAGGAAACCCGCAGATATATAACGGTTCCGATCTCTTTAAAATGTTCCATGGCCTCCCGCCCGTAGATCACGCTTCCGCCCGGCGCTATCACCGCGCGGTCAGGCGTCAGGGAGGCGTTCACCCGGTTCTCGACCGCAAGGAAAGCATCCAGTCCGTCCTGCGCAATGATCTCCTTCAGAAGCCGCCCCTCCTGCTCCTGAATCACGATGTCAGTATCGATAAAA
The DNA here is from genome assembly GCA_947629545.1 of uncultured Lachnospiraceae bacterium. Classification (GTDB taxonomy): domain Bacteria; phylum Bacillota; class Clostridia; order Lachnospirales; family Lachnospiraceae; genus UBA3402. The sequence goes on from CANREE010000027.1 coordinate 5,990, forward strand.
GAATATCCCAGGCGCTTGGCCAGCAGCACGCCCACCATGCTTTTGCCTGCGGCGGGCATACCGATTAATGTGATATTATTGTGTCGCATACTCAAAATTGTCTCGATCTCCTGTCTGTACATTCTGTCCCCGCGCGGATGCCTGTCCTGCCAGAGCCCGCACTGCCCTGCTTCCGCGGCCTGTCCTGCCACAATTCGCAAAGTCACGTTTCTGCCGCCTGTTCTGTCACGATTTACGCTGCTGCGATTCCGCCGCATGTCCCGCCAAGATCCGCACGGCCTCGGTTCCACGCCCGTCCTGCCGCCTGTCACGGTTCGCAGCCGTCCCGGTTTCGCCGCTTTCCGCCGCTATCTGCGCTTCCCGGACGCCTTCTTCTCCACCGAATATCCGAACTTCCCCAGCTTCTCGCCCAGACGGAAATACTCCCCGTGGGAATACGCCGTCAGGTCCGTATCGTTCAGATGGAACTTGCCGTCCTTATCGATATAACTGTCCTCCACCGTCACGCCCACGATCTCTGCCACGAACATATCGTGGCTGCCCAGCGGGATCACCTGCTGCACCCTGCATTCCAGATTCACCGGGCTCTCTGCGATTCCCGGCGCCGCGATCTGCCGGGAAGGCAGCGGCGTCAGCTTCATCTCCGCGAACTTGTCCACGTCGCGTCCGGAACGGACGCCGCAGTAGTCCGTCGCAAAGGTCAGATCCTTCGTCACCAGGTTGATGACGAACTCTCCAGTCTCCTTAATGATATCGTAGGAATGCCGCACTCTCTGAATCGAAACAGACACCATCGGCGGCGCAGAGCAGACCGTACCGGCCCACGCCAGCGTAATAATGTTCGGCTTCTCGCCGGGCCGCTGGCAGCTCGCCATGATCACCGGCAGAGGATATAAAAGATTCCCCGGTTTCCAACTTTGTTTCGCCATAATCGTACTCCTTTGCTGTACTCTCATCATTACCGCCGGTCACAGACGCCGCCCCCGGCGGCACAGTCATTGTCCGGCAGCAACGTCACCGCCACTGCGCTTCTTCTCTCCCGCTCAGTCATTATCCGGCAAAAGCTTCACCGTCACCCTGATATCCCGCAGGAATCCGCCCGCCGGCAGGGTAATGTCCTCCGTGTGGGACACCTCCGGCATCAGCGGCTCATCCTCTTCCATCTCCACGCAGATCCAGTCGTAAGCCGCCTCCCTGGCGTTCTGCAGCGCGTCATCCAGATCCGGCCCGTCCGCCTCGCAGCTCTCCAGATCCGGGAAATATACATGGTATCCTTTGTCATTTTCATGCGGCACAACCACCGCCGGGTATGTAAATGTCATCTCTGCTCTCCTTCTTTGCCGAACCGCCTTTCCCGGCGGCCCAGCCGTTTTCTCTCGCCCGTTCCTCTAACCTTCCAACGCGACCATGATCGCCGGTACCAGCTGCTTCTTCCGCGACACCACGCCCGGCAGCAGCACCCGGCCCATTTTCTCGTTCTCTTCCATCTGGAACGCGTCCTGCACCATCCGCTCTGCGCCCGTTCCGTCGCACAAAAGCACCGTCGTCTCCGTCAATATATTCGTCAGCATCAGAAACATCATATCCAGCCCGCGCCGCGCCCGCTCCGCCTTCAGGTACGGAAGCATCCGTCCTTCCAGCGTTTCCAGCTCCTGAACGTTCAGCGAATTGATCTGCCCCACGCCAAGCGTGGTCTTCCCAACCGTAAACAGCTTAAAATCCTGATACATGAGGTCTTCCTCAGACTTGCTGGCGAAATTGCTGCCCGCCGAGAACATCTCCATCGCGTACTTCTCAACGTCGATCCCGGCGATCTGCGCCAGCTCCTCCGCCGCCCGCCGGTCGATATCCGTACAGGTCGGCGACCGGAACAAAAGCGTATCCGACAGAATCGCGCTGCACAGAAGCCCCGCCGTCTGCCTGTCCACAGCAATATCATTTTCCTGATACATCTGATAGACGATGGTCGCCGTGCAGCCCAGCGGCTGATTCCGGAAATACACCGGCCCGATGGTCTCGATCGGCCCCAGCCTGTGGTGGTCGATGATCTCCACGATTCGCGCGTTCTCGATGCCGTCCACCGCCTGGGCGCGTTCGTTGTGATCCACGAGGATCACCGATTTCCCGCTGGCGCCCAGAAGGTTCCGACGGGAGATCATGCCCTTATACTTGCCGTCCTCGTCCAGAATCGGGAAATCCCGGTGACGCTTGCTGGCCATCACGTCCTTGATCTCGTCGACCACGTCCGTCTCCTGAAACGTGATCAGATGGTCGCTCTTCATGAAATATCCGATCGGCATACTCTGGTTGATCAGACGGGCCGCCGTAAATGCGTCATAAGGCGTGGTCATCACCGTACAACCCTTTTCCTCCGCCAGCTTCTTGATCGTCATGGACACCGCCGCGCCCTCGCAGACAATGATGCAGTCCGCGCCCATTTCGATGGCGCACAGCTGGGATTCGTAGCGGTTGCCCAGGATCACCAGATCATGCTCGCTGATATAATACTCCATCATATCCGGATTCGCCGCAGCGATCAGTACCTTTCCCTGTGAGAAATACGCATCCTCATTGCCGACGATCATCAGTCCCTCCAGGGTCTCGATGATATTCGAATACTTCGTGCAGGCCTTTGACAGGATGCTGCTGTCCAGCACATCCAGATACGTCTTCGCAATGTCACTGACTGTGATCAGCCCTTCCAGCGTTCCATCCTCCGTCACCGCCGGCAGCGTCACCAGACTGTCCTTCTGCATGATATTCCAGGCGTTCTTCAGAGAAATGTTCCGGTTCACGCCGGGCACCTGCCGGATGTCGATGTCCCGCACCTCCGTCCGCACATGCCGCACCCGCAGCGGCTTCTCCACGCCAAAGTACCGCAGCACGAACAATGTCTCCTCATTCATATGGCCCACCCTGGCGGCCTCATAATCGCCGCCGGTCAGCTTCCGCTTCAGCGCCGCGTAGCAGACCGCAGAACAGACGGAATCCGTGTCCGGATTCCTGTGCCCGATCACGAGTGTTTTTTTCTTATTATACTCCGTCATAATTTCCTCTCGTTCACAATTTATTTACAAATTGTTTATACCTAATTCATATGATACCTCTACAATCACTTTATAAGAAATGCACAGAAACAAAGTTTTATCCCTTCATTTCATTGACATTATGCACATAGATTTTTTCATAATTGCCCCGGCTGTCTGCAGCCGGGGCCTCCTCATGTCCGGAGGCGGGTTTCCTCTCCCGCTCAGTCCAGAACCATCCGCGCCGCGCCGTAGATGCCGGCGTCATTGCCCAGCTTCGCCAGACCGATCAGCGGCCGGTTCTCGGACAACCGTTCATATTCCTCATAGTACTTCTGAATGATATCCACCAGATACTGCCCGGCTTTGGACACGCCGCCGCCGATCACGAAGATCTCCGGATCCACCGTCAGCGCGATCTGCGCCAGCGCGCGGCCCAGATAATAGCAGACGCATTCTACGACTTCCACAGCCAGCTCGTCCCCGGCCTTGGCCGCATCGATCACATCCTTGGCCGTCATGCCATCCCCGATATCACGCAGGACAGACTCCCTGCCGTCCGACGCCAGAAATACCTTCGCTTCATGCACGATGCCGGTCGCCGACGCCACCTGCTCCAGACAACCGCGGCTGCCGCAGTTGCAGTATTCCGTCTCGTCGTCACGAACGTGGGTGTGGCCGATCTCGCCCGCCAGACCGTGCTTTCCGGCCACAATCTTCTGATCCACGACCACGCCGCCGCCGACGCCGGTTCCAAGCGTCACCATGACAATATCGTTATGGCCCTTGCCGCCGCCCTGCCACATCTCACCCAGAGCCGCAATATTGGCGTCATTGGCACATTTGACGGGAATACCGTCCAGCATCAGACTCAGGTCGCGGGCCGGATGGCACTCGCCCCAGCCCAGATTCACGCAGCGAGGCACATAGCCGTCCGCCGCCACCGGCCCGGGAACGCCCAGCCCGGCGCCGCACACATCGGTAAGCGCAATCTTCATCTCTCCCAGCGTCCGACGCACCGACGCCGCCACATCCGGCAGGATATGGGAACCGCCATGCTCCTTTCTGGTGGGGATCTCCCACTTACGCAGCAGCTGCCCGCTGCTTTCGAACACTCCCAGCTTCACCGTCGTTCCGCCCACGTCAATCCCTACGCAAACATCGCCCATTTTCTTTTCTCCTTTTCAGTGCAGCATTAATTCCTGCATGATCTGCGGCCCCGTCACAATGATCTGGTTGGGGAGCTGGCCCCGCGTGATCCGGGAGACCGTATAATCGAAGGTTCCCTCATATTTCAGGTTGCCGTAATGATTATAGATCCTGCAGGAGTCCTCGTTGTAAAGAAATACCATATCTCCTTCTACGACCGCCTGTGCATAGTCGTAGCTGAATCCTTCTGAAAACGCCTTCGTGCCGTCGGCTTCGTACACGTCCATGCGGTACTTCTCCTCGCCGGACGCGGCATACACAATGATGCCCACATAGTTCTCATTGTAGAAAATGCTCCTGATCTCCTCCTCCACCGGAATCAGCAGCGTCATCTCCGGCGACATCTGGTCGCGCAGGCTGTAGAAACTCAGGCTGTTGTCCGCGAACGCCACGGCCCGGCTGTCGCTTAAACAGGCCACCTTCGCCACCATGCTGTCCTCGTAGATCTCATGAAAGCCGCCAACCATACGGTTCACGGCGTTTTTACCGACCTCGGAAAAATTATAGAACGCGACGCGATTCCTGAGCCGCCCGCCCTGTACGTAGAAATAAGACCCCATCAGCAGGTTCCCGTCCGGCGACAGATCCGCGTCCAGCACATAACCGATGCCGGTGTCGTCCTGACTGTCGGCGCTGTTTAAAAGGCCCTTGATGTAGATCTCCATCTCAGAGCCGTCCCGCTGAAAATAATAGACATTACTGGAGAGCTGGTCTTCCACGATAGCGGCGACCATGCCCCTGGAAGAAATCGTGATCCGGGAAATGGGCAGCACTGTCGTGGCCACGCCCAGACACCCGGTCTCATCACAAATATAAATATTATTGCCCTGCTGGTCCGCGATCGCGGCATAATTCCCGCAGACGGCAACAATGGGGAAATTCATCTCGTAACTCTGGATCCAGATATCCTTGCCGGAGGCGTCGATATAGGAGGCGCCGTCGCGGGTATACTTCAGGACGTTCTCCCCGAAACCGACATAGCCGGTAAATGTATTCTCCGTCTGCTCCATCCTCCGCTCCCAGACAACGGTCGTATTCTCAAGCTTCGCGAAACGGTTATACCAGTAAACGCCCCCCGCCGCGCCCGCGATCAGGCACAGAATGACCGTCAGAATGACCGTACGGCCGCGGAGCACCCTGTTGTGGGCCTTACGGATGGTCTCGGCGCTCTCCCTGCGCTGGCGGCTGATCTCCTCCTCGGCCCGAAAATCAGCCGTCACACGGGAAGACGGGCGGGTCGCCGACGTCTCCAGCGAAGAGACGTCCGACGGGGCCTGAGAAGCGCCGCGGCGCGCGGAAGCAGAAGCCTGACTGGTCGAGATCATGCGGCCCCGAAGCTGTTCCTTCTTATATTCGCGGTTCGCGGAATTCGAGTTGCTCATCATTGGTTCTCCTTGCGCGGCTCATTGCCTACGTGGACAGTATAGCACACATTTTCCAATTAAGGAAGAATTAAATTCTCTCCTGCGGTAATTGTATCCTCATTTTCCAGACCGTTCAGCTCGCAGATCTCCTGCATCCTGCTCCCGTCGCCGTAACGGTCCAGACAAATGCCGTACAGTGTGTCTCCCGGCTGGACCAGATAAAGCGTCTGACCGGCCAGAACCTCCCGCGCGGCCGCCGCGGTTGTCCCGGATTCCTGCGCCTGCGAAGTGTCCCCGCCGCCTGCGGAAAGGCCTTCCGCTGTCCCCACATTGCCGCCGGATGCGCCTGCATTACCGCCGGACATCCCTGCGGCTGTACTCACAGAACCGCCACCCGCACCGTCGGATCCACTGCCCGCTGCGCCGCTTCCTGCGAATGGAGTCTCTGCGTTAGCACCGCTTCCGGCCGTACCGGATCCGCCTGCAGATACCGACGCTCCCATAGACCAGACGCCGACATCTGATCCGCCGCCGGCCGCAGACACGCCTGCGCCGTCAGTTCCGTCACCAGCCATACTGCCCGTACCGCTGCCCTCATCTTCCTGACCGCTTCCGCTGCTTCCGCCGCCATTTCCCTGCGACGTACCGTCACCGCCAGCCTGCAGCTGCAGCCCGCCCGCGACCTCTTCCACGTCCACCTGCCCGGCCTGTCCGTCCTCCGCGTCTTTCTTCTCCTGTCCCGCCGGCAGCACCGAAGCCAGCACCGCCTCCATTTCCTTCATCTTCTCATAATTATTGATTGTGGTCACGCCGCCGGCCAGCACCAGGATCCCAAGAAGCGTACAAAGCCCGCCCAGAACGCGCACTGTGCCGTGCCGCGCCGTCACCTGACTCTTGTTCTCCTCCATCCGCTGCCGGAAATCACGAATCACCGGATCGCCCGCGCCGCTCTCCACCCGCCGCACATCCTTGCGCAGGATCATATAGTCCTGCATCATCTGGTTCCGCTCATAATAAATATTGTAGCCCCGCAGCCGGCAGAAGCCTTCCTCCGCCGCCACATACACGGCCTCCTCGCCGTCCAGGCCGCCGCTCAGATACATCAGCTGATTCTTCGCCGCAAAATATTTTCCATGTTCCTGCCAGTAATTCAGCGGACTCAGCGTACAGCCGGGTGCGCCGCAGAGGAACCACCCCAGAACCACCCGCTTCGGAAACATCTGCTCCATTGTCTGATAAGTCTTCCGCCACGCCTGCTCCGTGAAGCGGACCTTTTCCCCCGGCTCCGTCACATCCTCGACTTCCATCGCGCCGTCCACGAACAGGAACGGCGTCCCATCCCGCTCTTCCGCCGTCCCCAGAAGCACGCCCACCCTGAGGTCCTGTCCTCCTTTCGGGCTGAGCCGCTTTAAGTACGTATTCACATAATCTTCCAGATACAGCCGCACTGTCTGGTCCATCTCCCCGATCTGCCGGATATTCTTCGGCGTCCTGGGATACGGATTATACAGGTCTCCCATACATGATCACCCCGCTCTTCATTCTGACTGCCGGCGCCGGCCCAACGGCGGCGCACAGCCCGTCCCGCTTTTCGTGCTGGCATCATCATATCACGGAAAACCCGCGGAATCTGTCAAATGAGCGCGTTCCGCTCCCATAATTTTTCGACAAGGCAAATACTCTCGCTGATGCATTCCGCCATCCGCATCACCGTCCCCAGGCGGATACTCTGCAGCATCATCGGATCCCCGCCGCAGCCGCCGCTGACCACACCGGTAATAAAAATGTCCCCCACCGGCTGCAGCTGCTTGCTGACGCCCAGCCCCGGCTGAATGGCCCCGCGTCCCAGCGTGACGCTCCCCACGCGGCTTCCCACGCCCACAGACGCGTCCACGGCCACAATCAGGTACTCCGGACAATTCTGCTTCAGCAGCCGCAGCGTCTCCCGCAGGTTCATCGCGTGGACCGGCCGGTTCAGCGTCCCGAGCACCTGGATATGCTTCAGTCCGCGCTTCCGCAGATGATAGCCGATCAGCGGCCCCAGACTGTCGCCGGTGGAGCGGTCCGTGCCGATACAGAGAACCAGCACGCGCGACTTGCACTCCATTTTCATCACATCCTGCAGCATCAGGTAAAGGCGGGCCGCCAGCCGTACCGGCTCATATTCCCCCGCCGTGTCAAAATAATAAAGCTCCCCTCGAGTCAGGGGAGCCCTCTGTCTTCTCTTCTCCATAACAACTGTTCCGCCCCGTCCGGTTCTTATCTCTATTATAGACAGACACGGCACGGATTATGCGGCCGGCAGTTCTCATGTATGCGTCTGCCGGTACTCGCTGAGCGCCTCGCTCAGGCTCGTAATGTGCTTTCCCTCCATGATCTCCAGCAGGCCGTCCAGCCGCTCCGGATCCAGAAACTCCCGGCCCACCCGCGGCGCGTAGGTTTCCTCCAGCAGACGCTCCTTCTCCCGAATGTCCTCCTCCAGCCCGGCCAGCTCACGGGCTTTCTCCTCGCAGGCCGCAGACAGCTGATCCAGCTGCCCCTGATGGGCTGCGGCAATCTCCCCGGCAACAGCCGCAGCCGTCTCCCGGTCAAAGACCTCCAGCGCCTCCTCCTTTTTCCGGTTCCAGTCCGCAATCTCCTGATCCAGACGCGCGATCTCCGCATCAAACTCCCCCAGATCATACGCGTCTTCGTTCTTGTCCCGGCGGACGCTCCGGGCGATGGCGCGGATCTCCTTCCTGTTCTTCCGGATCCGATCCCGCAGTTCGCGCCCCACGGACAGCGGCGTGATATGGTCTTCACGGATATAGCCGCCCAAAAGCCCGAACAGCCCGATAAACGCCGCGTCGAAGAGCAGGTAGACCAGAATTGCCCAGAGGATCCCACTGACCGGCAGCAGCCGGTAAATAACCCACGGCAGCAGCAATAACCCCACAGCCGCCGACAGGATCAGCACCAGATATTCTTCGATCCACTTCGGACAATAGATCGCATAATAGTACCAGGTATTACAGAAGGACGGCACATAATATTTCCGGAACAGGACGCCGGTCTGCTCCTTCAGTTCGGCGTTCTCCGCCCGCAGCAGGGCGGTCTCCGCCTCGATCCGCGCCTTCACGCCCTTCCCCTTCGCGTCGCCGCGGCTGCTCTTCGTCTCCCGCAGTTTCCCCTGCGTTTCAGAGATCCGCCGGTCATACTCGCCGGCAATCTCCTCGCGCCGCGCCTTTACAGTGCGGCGGGAATCCTCCTCCGCCGCGCGTTTCTCGTCCTCCAGATCGCGTTTCCGCCGGCGCTGTTCGATCAGCGCCTGTTCCCGGCGCGCCTTCAGCGCCCGCAGATTCAGTACCTCCACCTTCGCCTGCCGTAAAAATGTAACGTAATCCACAATTTCCGCCATAACCGCAGCCCCCTTCCCACGCAGCCCGCGCCGGCGGTACGCCGCGACGCCACAGTACGCTATTCCTCGATCTTACGCGCAATGACCATCAGACGTCCGTCCGTCAGCGTATATTCGCAGGTCGTCAGCGTCAGCAGCTGCTCCGGCCACTGCGGGACGATCCCCGTGTCGAAGAAACTGTTCTCCTTCACGTAATCGACGAACGCCCCATAGCTTTCCTCCGTCTCCGCTGCCATCATCGTAATAAAATCCCTGCCAAGCCGCGAGGCAGGCATACGAATCACCGCCGCAACCTCATATTCGCCAAGCTCGTCCAGCGTGTCAAAATGAATGACCTTATGTTCCTTATAATACTCCTCATTCCGGAAATTGTCCAGCTCCGCGAACATTGATCCGTTGCGCATATGATGCCCGTACAGGACATAATTCAGGGATTCTCCAAGGACACAGCCCGCGTCCATGTAAATCATGCCGTAGGAAGAGTACGCCCCGTCAAACCCGTGGTGCAGATAATAATTCGGATCGTCCGGCGTCTGCATGACCGGATAATTCACCACCGTATCTTCGATCCGCACCCAGCCGATCACGTTTCCGTTCAATTCCTTCAGGGCGTTATAGCTGGCCAGTCTGGCCTGATCCGCCTTCGACAGTCCGCCCGCCTCTTCCTGTACGGCGTCCGCCGCCTGCACGTCGCTTCCGCCGCCATCCGGGATATTTTCTTCAAAATCCACGTCGGAGTCCTGAGAAATGGACTCCATCAGCGCGTAGACCTGTTTCAGGTCTTCATCCCCCTGCCGGTACCCCCACAGCGTACGCACCAGCGACACGCCGAACCACAGCGCCGCAGCGCCGCTGATTACCGCTATCGCCGTCCATAAATGTTTTCTTGACCGTCTGCTCATTCTCTGATCTCCCTTTGGGCCGGGCCGGAATCATTTTCCACCGCAGGTCCCCTCTACTGTAAGAGGGGGCGGCCAGGCCGCCCCCGTTACATGCTGCTGTTCTTTTACAGGATTACTCTTCTCCGTCCTCTTCCTTCCTGCGAAGTCCGAGCGCGCCGCCCAGCAGGGTCAGCGATGCCAGCAGTCCAAACAGAGAGCCAAGCATTCCCGCGTCGCCGGTCTTCGGTATGCCTACCAGCGGCACATTCTCATCCTCAATGTTGAACAGTCCGCCGCCGGCAGACAGCGGTATGGCCTCATCCGGAATATCCGCTAACGGTACGCTGCCGTCCGGAATCTCGGCTGTTCCCGGATTCGTGGTGCCCGGATTGCCTGGGTTGCCGGGATTGCCCGGATTACCGGGATTACTCGGATAGCTCGGGTTACCCGGATTCACCGGGTTCGTCGGATTCGTCGGGTTCTCCGGATTCGTCGGGTTCGTCGGGTTCTCCGGATTCGTCGGATTTGTCGGGTTCGTCGGGTTCTCCGGATTCGTCGGATTTGTCGGGTTTTCCGGATTTTCCGGGTTCGTCGGGTTCTCCGGATTCGTCGGCGGCTGCTCCGGCGCTGTCAGCGGGATATCTGCTTTCAGGACCGAATCCTCGTCATAGGTCTTGCTTTCCAGACTGTCAAGCGTAGCCTGATCTACCTCTACCGTGTTGTCGATCGTATCCCTGTCAGCGATATTGGCAATATCACCGCCCGTCACCTGATATCTCGCCCTTATAACGACCCTGCCGCCCGGCGCAATCTCAGCAATCTCAGCCTGACCGGCTGCGTTGACCGTATAGGCCGAACCTGCATCCGCCTCCATCACCGCGCCCGCAAGCAGCTCGCTCAGAATTACATTCTTTAACGTGGCGTTGCCGGTATTGGTAAGCGTGATCGTAAACTCTGCCGTCTCATCGGCCATGAACCTCTCGTCCGCCGCGGTTTTATTCGTCCGCTCAATCACTACTTTCAGCTTCCGCGAAATCGGTTCTTTCGGAATCTGAACATGCTCGGAATCAGGCGTATCGCCTTCCCCGTCTACCGTCACAAAGTTTTCAAGCACGCGGCCCTCATCAATATCTTCCTGCGTCACCGTATACTCCACATGCAGTTCAACCGATCCACCCGGCGCCAGTTCTTCATAGAAGGTGACCTCGTTTCCTCTCTGAATACTATGCGGCTCCTCAGATACTGACACGATCTTCGCGCCTTCCATCATCTCCTTTACGGCGAAGCCCTTCTGCGCGATATTGCCGGTATTCTCTACTGTAATCGTAAACTTTGCGGTATCTCCGGCCTTGAACATTCCATTCTCTCCGGTCGCCTCATTCTGGTTATCCAACACCTTATGGGTCTCCAGCTTGGGCGTCTTAGGCTCAACCGGAATATCAACCTGCGGTTCGACAGAATCTGTACCGGTTCCCTTGACTACCGCAATGTTATGCGGATAAATACTATCCTGATTGTCAATATCCGCCTGCCTTACCTCATACACCGCATAGACATTCACAGTATCGCCCGGTGCGATCGAAGCGATTACGGCCTTTCCGTCTTCATCGATCGTATAGGCAGCGTTTTCAACAAACTCCGCACCTTCTATTTCTTCCACAGTTACATTCGTCCGGGCACGGTCATCTTTGTTGGTTATCGCGATTGTAAACTCAGCTTTTTCACCCACTTTGAATTTGCCGTCGATTCCTGTACCGCTATTCGTCAGGGTTTTCTCTGCGCTCAGTACATTCTCTCTGGTGTTAAGATCTGCCGTTGCACTGGCTTCAGCGCTCTGAGGAGCATCTTCAACAGTTACATCGGTTGCAATAATCGTATTCTCAAGAACTTCACCGGCTGCCAAATCTTCATCTGTAACCACATGCTCGTAAGTTATAACAACACGCTTGCCGCTTCTGAGCATTACACTCATGTTGCCATCGGCTACCGCATAATCCTCACCGCCAGTATCGTTATCACCATAAACGTAATGAACCTCAGCATCTTCCAGAGTGAATGTATCATTCAGCGTGTAAGTTCTTGTCTGATTTCCGGTGTTCGTCAAATCGACCTGATAATAAATGCTCTCACCCAGTCCATACTTTTTCTCCGGATGGAGATTCTTTTTCGCAATCGTGAACGAATTTCTGACACCTTCCGTCTGGTCTTCCACTATACCTGAAGTAACATTAAGTTCCGGTCCGTCTGATGGGGCATCGCCCGTCGCTGTAGCCACGTTAGTGACATGACCTTCCGCAATATCTTCTTCGGTCACCTTATGCTTTGCAAACATTGTTGTACTGCTCTTGCCCGGTGCCAAAGTACCAACATTCCATGTATCATTGGTCAAGTCATCCTTCACGACCACATTCTCAATCGTCAGGTTCCCATCGTTGGTTACTGTAATGGAATATTCAATTGTCTCTCCCAGAACATAGGTCTCACCGTTCTCCGGCGTGCTGGTCGTGGTCTTCGTCACGGTCAGGTGCGGGTTCGGCATCTCTAAATTAACCGTTACTGAGGCAGTCTTCGGTTCCATGCCAATGACCGTAGCAGTCGCCATATTCGTTATGGCACCTTCCGTTGCGCTCGTGGCTACGATATCTTCTTCCGTCACCGTATGACTGTACTGGAACGTCGCAGCACCACCCGGCTGGATATTCAGCATTACACTGTCTGACCGTCCAACATACAGGTTGACCTTATTCTGGTTGTACTCCGCTCTAGTCAGGTTAATATTTTCTGCCGTCTCTCCTTCACCCAGCACATCCTTAAGGTTGATCCACAGTGTGGTATTACCGGTATTCTGTACTGCTACCAGGTAGTCAATATGGTCTCCTACTTTGTAGCTGCTGGGCCAGGTCTGCAGCTCCTTAAGGACGTTGAAATTCGGCTTTTGTACTTCCTTCGGAATATCAACCTCCGGCGTCGGATCCGGCTCCGTACCGTTCTCGCCGTCTGCAAGTGCAATGTTCTTCAGCGGTTTTTCGCTGTCGATGTCAGCCTGCGTTATGGTATAGGACGCCTTCACAACTACCTCTGCACCCGGAACCATCTCAGCAATCACTGCCTTACCATCTTCAATGGTATAGCCTTCGCCCTCGGTAATTACCGCACCTTTCAGCTGCTCAGAAACCTTTACATTCTTCTGTGTTGTATTTCCGCTGTTAGTTACTGTGATATCAAATGTTACCGTCTCACCAGCCTTGAAACTGCCAGTTTCTGTACCCGTACTATCGGTGCCGGTTCCGGTATTCGTTACAGTCTTCACAGCAGTCAGCTGAGGCTTCCTCTCTTCCTTCGGAATATCAACCTCCGGCGTCGGATCCGGCTCTGTGCCGTTGTCACCGTCTGCAAGCGCAATGTTCTTCAGCGGTTCTCTGCTGTCAATGTCGGCTTGCGTTACAGTATAGGCTGCCTTCACAACCACAACTGCACCGGGTACCATCTCAGCAATCACAGCCTTACCATCTTCAACGGTATAGCCGTCGCCCTCGACAATAACCGCATCCTTCAGCTGCTCAGAAACCGTTACATTCTTCTGTGTTGTATTACCGCTGTTGATTACTGTAATATCAAATGTTACCGTCTCACCAGCCTTGAAACTGTTGTTTGCAGTACCCGTGTTATCGGTGCCGGTTCCGGTATTCGTTACAGTCTTCACAGCAGTCAGACCCGGCTTCTGCTCTTCCTTCGGAATGTCTGTCCCCGGCTTTTCAGGATCAGTACCCTCAATGCCCGAAACAGTCGCAACATTCTTCATCTGTTCTTTGTTGTCGATGTCGGCCTGTGTTATGGTATATTCAGCCTTGACTGTTACCGTCGCACCCGGCGCCAGTTCCGCGATTACCGCCTCACCGGATTCGTTGACAGTGTAACCGGCGTCTCCAGCCGGCGCAGAAATCGACGCCCCATCTAATCCTTCAGCCACTGTCACATTCGTCTGTGTCACGTTCCCATCGTTGGTAACGACAATATCAAACTCAGCTTTCTCGCCGGCTTTAAACGCACCGTTCTCACCGCTGCCACGATTCGTCAGCGTTTTCTCCGCCTTCAGACTCGGATTCGGCTCATCAAGCTTCGTTGTAACACTAGTTCCCATACCTCCTACCATTACAATATTCGTAAGTCCGCCGGAGGTATTCGCCGTCTTGATATCGTCTTCCGTCACCACATGGTCGTAAGTAATGACCGCACGGACGTTGTAGTTGTTCGGGTCTTTCGGGTTCACATTGTTGCGCGGCTGCAGGCCGGACAGCAGGAGTTTATTACTATTCCATGCATACGTTACCACGCCGCCGTTTGCTACTGTCACCCCGACCTTACTATGTTCTTCATCCGTAGTGCCGAACATCGCATCAGTGATCTCCAGGTCATTCAGAACTGTATTTCCGGTGTTTTCTACTACGATCTGGTAACGAATCGTCTCTCCCAGTTTGAATGCACCTTCCGCTCCTGTTCCCTCATTCTCGACAGTCTTCTCAACTGCATGGCCGGGAATCGGGGCCGCCGGTATCACATCCACGCTGTCGATACCATTTACGGATTCTTCGCCATATACACCCACGGCTTCCGCTGTGTTTCTGATTTCTCCGTTCGCGATATCTTCAATTGTCACTGTATATGCGGCGGTTACCGTTACCTTATCGCCCGGCTCCATCTCGCCAATTACAGCCGTACCGTCATCAGTAACGCTGTAGCCATTACCAGCGGTAATTACCGCCCCTTCCAGCCCATCCGTTACATGAACATCCGTGAGTGTTACGTTACCCGTATTCGTCACATAAATGAAATATGTGATTTCTTCACCCAGCTGGTATCGGTAATTACGGTCTCTAACAGTCTTTTCTACCTGAATCGCAGGCGTCACCGGGTCTGTCTGATCTTCTGTTCTGCCCGGATCTGTCGGGACCTCTGGTTTCTGCGGATCAGGACTCTTACCGGTTGCTGTTGCCTCATTGACAACTTTACCTGCCTTGATGTCGTCCTCCGTCACTACATAGGATGCAGTAAAAGTCCTGCTTTCACCGGGTTCAAGCTCATCAATCTTCCACAGGTCTTTGGTCAGACCATCCCAAACTTCGATGCCCGTCAGTGTCAGGTTGCCGTCATTTGTCGCCGTAACATGATAGGTAATCGTTTCGCCAAGCGCGTAGGTCTCGCCGTTCTTCGGAGAGCTTGTCGTGGTTTTAGTCACGGTCAGATGACCGTTCTTCTGAACAGTCGTAACCGTTACTGAACCGGCTGCCTCAACTTCCGTATGATCCGGATCTGCAGCTGTCCCCGCAGCAGTCGCTGTATTCAGGATACTGCCCCTCAGAATATCTGCTTCCTTCACGCGGTAAATAACCACTTTCGGACTACTCTTCGCTCCGGGAGCCAGGGATCCTATACTGCTGCTCAAACCGGTAAGCGGGTCTGTCAGCGTAATATCATTTACGGTTACGTTGCCTGTATTCGTCACCGTAATCGTGTAAATGATGGGACTGCCAAGTGTCACATCAGTCTCAGGATTCGCTGTCTTCTCGACTAGCAGACTCGGAGCCGGTTTCACTGTAGAAACGACCACACTTGCCTTTCCGCTAACATTTTCTCCATCTGGGTCCTTACCTTCTGCGGTAGCGGTATTTGTAATGCGCCCTTCCAGAATATCAGCTTCGGTTACATGATAAGCCTTCGTCTCGAAACGCTGCTCCTCATTAGGCGCCAGCACGCCGGACTCGCTGCCCTCATTTTCTTTAACGATCCACTCATCGCCTGTCAGATCATCCTTCACGGTAACATCGTGGAGTGTTACGCTTCCAGTATTCTTAACAGTTACGGTATATATTACTTCTTCGTTATAATTATAGCCGAAATTTTTGCTCCGTACCCGCTTGGTTACCGTTAACTGTGACTTCCGTTCCACCGGTATCTCGGTCTCCGGGTCTACCGGATCAGTGCCATCATCGCCAGCTACAGATGCAATATTCTTCAGACCAGAACCGTCAATGTCCTTCTGCTGAATCGTATAAACTGCCTTTACAACCACTGACGCTCCGGGAGCCAAACCAGTAATGACCGCCTCACCATTCATAACGTTATAACCGTCGCCGTCCAAGATCACTGCGCCTTCAAGACCTTCGCTAACAGTAACCTTCTCCTGTGTGAGATTCCCGCTATTGGTCACAGTAATATCAAATTCCGCCGTATCTCCTACTTTGAACGCGCCGCCTGCACCGGAACCGGAATTCGTCAGGCGTTTCTCGGCGGTCAGACTCGGGGCCGGTTTCACAGTCATAACTTTCACCACACCCTGTCCGCTAACTTCCTTGCCATCGGGAGACGTGCCGGTTGCAACAGCCTTGTTCACAATCTCTCCAGCTTTAATATTATCCTCTTTGACCAAATATGTGGCGTTCAAATCAATCTTCCCGCCGGGAGCAAGGGATGCAATCACAGCATTGCCGTCGCCATTGACGGTATAACCCATACCCTCGATTATCTCTGCGCCGGGCAAATCATCCTCAACCGTCACATTTGTCAGCGTCACATTACCAGTGTTCGTGACGACAATGTGGTACTTCACGGTATCATTCAAATCGAAACCGGCATTCGTGCCGCCCATTACACGCTTAACCACCGACAGACGGCCTCGCTGCGCTTCCTTTGGAATATCGGTTTCAGGCGTCGGATCGGGATCATCGCCATTATTACCCTGTACCGTTGCGATATTCTTCAATTCATCAGTGCTGTCAATATCGGCTGCCGTCAGGGTATACTTCGCCTTCACAACCACGCTCTCGCCCGGCGCAATACTCTCGATCACAGCCTTCCCATCTACAATGTCATAGCCCGACCCATTGACGAACTCCGTGCCGTCCAGTTCCTCAGTTACAGTCACGTTCTCCTGCGTCATATTACCGTTATTCGTGACTGTAATGCTGAAATTCGCAGTGTCTCCGGCCTTAAATGTGCCATTATCGCCGCTTCCCTTATTCGTCAGTTTCTTCTCTGCGGACAGGGAATACTCTGGCACATAATGATTGACAAATGCCGCCGTCACATGATTCTGGATACCACCTTCAGCGCTCTTGAAGACCTGATGATTCTCCGAATAACCTTCGATTTCGGTAGCATTTTCTTCCACAGAATAAGTATCACCCTTAACCAGCTCATACACATGAGACTCTCCTGTTTTAAGGGTTAATTGTTCTGTCTTGTCATTGATGGTCACATTGAAGGTAAATTCATCATCAGAATCTGCGCCATCTCCATCCACTTTCTTCGTAACGGTAAGGGTCACCTTTTCCTTCTCGGGAACTGTGACATGCGTTGGCGCGTCGTCTGTCTGCGGAGTCGTAATTTCATCACTGGTAACAGACGCCGTATTCGTGATATCTTTTTCCTCCGCTGCCTGAACCGTGACCCAAATGTTCACGACTGCCTTTTCCCCGACAGCCAGTGTCGGAATAGTTGCAGTGACCTTACCATCCGAGAAGGATGCATTACTGGAACTACGGAAGAAACTCACGTCCTCCGGCAGCGGATCAGTTATAACCACATTGTTAAGAGCTGTGTTGCCGGTATTCTCCACTGTAACTGTGTATTGAAGGATCTTTCCAGACTCGATCTCAGTGGATGCGGTCTTCATTATTGCCAAGTTCGGCGTGATCGGATTCACATAAAACTCCGCCTTTGCTACAGCTTTTTCCATGACGCCGGCAGCTTTTCCTTCAACAACATTCGTCTTCTTTGTCTCTGCATCTTCCGTCACGACAGTATATGTTGCAGGAATGTGGATACTCGAACCTACCTCCAACGAAAACCTTGCTACTTTTCCGTTTTCATCCAGTGTATAAGAATCCCCCTCTTCGGGCGTTTTGAATGTTACTCCGTTTAATTCTTCAGTGACGGAACAGTTCTCCAAAGCTATAACACCGGTATTGGTATAGGTTATATCAAACTCTACGGTTTCACCAACATTGAACTCTGGAATACGATCATTGTTTGTGTCTTTTCCATTTGTTACCTGTTTTTTTATTTCAAACGACTTATTTATAGGCGCTAAATAACCATCCAGATGCCATGCCCACCCTGCATCCTGATAATGGGCCGCACCGCTATCAACACCATAAAGACCATAGTCAGTTCCGGTACCATCGTGATTCCATTCAACTAAACTCAACCAGCCGTCTTCATATATCTCCCGCAAAGCGTCTGGAACTTTCCCATCCACTTTATACAGGCTCAACTCATTGTTATCTATCATGTCATCAATGGTCTTTGTTGTAAACTCTTCCTGCATAGCGAAGTAATCCATACCAGTATTTTTAGGATAATTACTGGCATCCGGTAAGTTTACATTTTCAAAACAACCGATGACTAGATAAGTTATACCGTGCGCTGTTTGTGTAGTAGTCCAAGGCTCATCCGTACCAAGGAGGGTTTCCAGTCCTCCTTCCACGGCCAAATACACATAGATATTTTGCGGCTTCGTTGGTTTCAGCGTTACGTTAGCAGTAGCAGTAACCGTCACAGACTCTTGAAGGGCATTATCCGCTGGCATACCCTTCACAGTTACCGTATTGGTCAGAATCTTTTCGGCTGTGTTGTTTTCCTCAGCAGAATTTGTTTCCCCAGCTTTGGCTAAATCATCCGCCGTTACTGTGTGCGTAAACGGAATATTTATACTTTCTCCCGGCTGAAGCGGATTGCTGAACGCAGTGTTGCCTTCGCTTGAAACAACACTTTTGATCAAATTCTCGTCTTGCGCCATCGAATCAATCACACTCTCGATATTAACCGGCAAACTATCGCTCTTATTTGAGACCGTGATAGTGTATTCGATTGTATCTCCGATGCTTGCCGTTTCAAGATTCGCCGTTTTCGTCACAGACAGACCAATCCAGTTGGCAGTAAATGTCAGGTTCCCCTTTGTCCCATACTCAATATGAACCGACTTCGCGTTATGCTCAGTACCGATTTCTGTTACACTGGTTCCTTCTCCCAGCGTCCAGCCTGCGAATTCATATCCTTCGCGGGAAGGATTGCCTATAGTAAAGTCGTCCTCGACAGTATATATAGAAGGATGATATTCACTTCCCCACTCATTATCTTCTACATTGTTATAGGTAATACTAAATTTAGTAGGTTCAAACTCAAATACAATCTCGTTCTCATCATTCAGATCATTAGGCCATGTCTTCTGCGGCTCACCCCTCAGGCTATAGCCCGCCGATGACTGTTTCTTTAATATTTCTGTATTAACTTTTACAGAGAATTCAGGCGCTAATACGGAACAGTTCTCTTTTTTGTCAATTACATCACCATTGTGCAGCTCACTCCCGACATATTTATGTACAAGAGAATAGTTCATGTCTGAAATCTTGGTATAGTGGAACACGATAACATTCTTGCTCTCATCCGCCACAAGGGTAAGAGATTGTGTTACCTCATTCGCTGCTACCATATAGCCATCTATCTCTTTTGCATTTACCGTTACCGACTCGCCAATCCTCCTATTGCCATATGTTTGCTCCTGCAGGAATTCTGTGTCGTTTTTATCTGTGCAAACATACCTGACCGTATAACTCGTCAATGTCTTCGGGCTCCACTTGGCGTATACCGTGATGTTCTCCGTAATCGGATCGAAGCCGGTAAACTGTTTTTCTGTATTCCCCTCTTTGTAGTACCATCCATCGAAAATGTATGATCCGCTTGGATCGTTCACAACCGGAGCGCCTGCCGGCAGGCCACGCCCTTTTTCAACGGTCGCAGGCTCGGGGATCTCTACATTCTGAGGACCGCCTTCTGAATTCTCATATGTCACTGTCACTTTCTGTGAAGACCACTTGCCATAGAGTACCAGCCCCTTCGGCATCGTAGTATTCGTATTCTCTGTGGTAAGCTCAGGGTCGATATACCAGCCTTCAAAAGTGGCACCGGAGTTATTGCCATGAGTTAAATAACCGTTCAAGGATGCTGTGTAGGGTACGGACTGTGACTTGCTGCTGCTACTTCCATTCCCATCCCAATTCATAAGTTCAAGAGTATAGTTCTTACGCGTATAGTAAAACTTATTAATTCCGTCATTAGACCAACCACTACCACTGCCATTTCTATTAAAAATATTCGAATAACAACGTTCATATCCGTCTATTTCGAAATACTCCTCGTTAAAAGTAGGAGACCCTGACGTCTTCATTGTATAGGTCAAATATATCTTAAAATATTTTCCATTGGCATTCGTACCACTTGGCCCAGCGATAGCGCCCTTCTCGTTAGGATCAACCTCAACATAATACGTCAATGTTTGCTGTTTAGTCCCATTTTCTTCTTTCTCTTTAACAGTCTTATCCTTTCCTGGCATCTTGGCCTGATAATAGGTCCAATTTTTACCTTCCCAATACCAAGCTCTCTCACTTCCAACTGTACTTTCCCAGAGTTGGCGAATATCTGCGTCATATTTGGCTGTAAGAGTAGCATCTTTATAACAATTGTTGTTATGAGTGTGTTCTTTTTTTGTACATTTCAACTCCTTATTCCTGCCAGACCCCGTATAATAGTCATCTGTATGCTTATGCTCCTCTTCTCCACAAACAATTTTCCCATTTTTAAACGTAATTGTATATCTATTGCGTAAATAATAAACCAGAATTACTGTTGAACCATCCCCAGCAATCTCCTTTGATTCAGCTCTGCTAAATGTAAAGTGTGTGTTATCAAATCCGCTAGGTTTCCCGTCTCTGGAATCTGCTGTTACAGTTGTCCCTACCAGCCCTTTCAACTTAACAGATCCAACATATGAATAAGCATCATCATCCGCATTCTCGGCCATGTAAACCAAAGTATACTCTACATTAGCCGGTTCCCACTTCGCATATACGTGTGTTTCCCCTTTAATCGTAACATTTCTTACAACATCGCCGCCATCTGGAGTCAAACTCCACCCTTTAAAGGTATAACCTTGACGCGTCGGCTTCTGGGCATTGAGCGATACTGTTGTATTGTATTTTCCGAATGTAGGCGCTACATAAGAACCGCCTTCCGTCTCGTAAATCACATAGAATGTCTTGGGAATATAAGTTATCGTAACCTCGGTACCAGCTGCCTTGATCTCTACCTGCGCAATATCCCCTATCGTATAATGATCTTTATCATAGCCATCGTACGGTTCCGCCTGTGTCATTTCTCCGGCAGTACCAGACTTTTTTTCCGTAAGGAAAGCTGCTTCTTCATCTTCATATTTATGTAAAACTGTATACTCCACTGTATCAGCATCCATGTCAATACGAAGCGTATAGATCGCGGAATCTTCGCCATCTACGACTGTCGCGGATACTTTTCCATTCTCATAATCACAATCTGTTAAATGCCCATTATCCTCAGAAGTCACTGTTATAGTGTATCCGTTCTCTACTGTCAACGGATAAGTAAACTTGGCCCCTTTGTTATTATCCAAATCCAACGCTACAGATTTCCTGTCCGTCAACACGCCATTCTTATAAATCTTAATCGCGATACCGACCGTCTCGCTTAATACGATGTCAACATCGCTAAATGTACCCATGTAAACAGCAGTCGTTACAAGATCCTTATTATAAATGGCACGGTAGCCGTCCTTCACCCCATAGTCAATCCGAAGATCCAGTGTCCCGTTTACAAAATCATCCGCTGTCAGTGTCTGCAGTTCAGATGTAACTTCAAGCCCTTCGCGCAGGATCGTATGCGATTGGAGATCATAACCATCAGCCAGATCCTCCGCCGTCAATTCAATCGTATCAACCTCACCGAAAGACTGCACGCCCCAGGCTCCGCCAACATCTGCCGTCAGCACATGCTCAATATTCAGCGTATACGTCTGCTCCTCTTCTTCCGCCGCGCCCAGCAGCACCAGCGCGTAGACGCTGAAATGCGGCGCGTCGAATGTGACCGGCTCACCCACCGCGGCGTCGGTCACCCATTCTACCTCATCCCCGTCTACATAATATACAGCCGCCGAATCGACGCCGTCCCAGATGTCCGTATTGGACACCTCGTAGGTTACGGTCACCGCGCCTTCCGGCTGCACCGTTTCGCCGTCTGCATCCTTCAACCGAATATCGATCGCCAGAATATCCTTGATCTCCACATTGTCCGCACCGACAGCTTCCGTCAGGGCCTCACGCGCGTTCGCGGTCACGTTCACCTTGCGAGCGCTCATCTTGACGCCGTTCGGCAGCACGCCGGCTTCGGCGTAAAGACCGATCTCTACGCCGCCTGCAGTTGTGGTTCTTTCTACTGCTTCCGATGATTTCTCCGAAGACGAAGCCGTCCCTTCGCCCTCGATCGGGATCGGATTGCCGTCTTCATCGAGGATCAGGTTGCCTTCCTCGTCGTGCTGATATTTGCTCTCGTCAAATTCTTCGTCTTCCGCAACAGCCGCAGTGGTCTCACCGGTAACCTCAGTACCGTCGCCTGTCACAGCGTCCGGATCCTGAAGGGTCTCACCGGCAGCGGTCGACTCCCCGGCCCCGTCTGTCGCCTCTGTACTCGCTTCGGTATTTGTCTCGGTACCCTCAGCAGCTTCGGTACTCGCCTCGGTATCCTCGACAGCTTCCGTGTCCGCCTCAGTACTTGTCTCAGTATCCCCGACAGCTTCGGTACTCGCCTCAGTATCCTCAACGGCCTCGGTACTTGCCTCGGTATTTTCAGCCGCTTCCGTGACAGCCTCCGTCTCCTCCTCCAAACTATCAGAAGACGGTTCCGACACGATCTCGGACTGTCCGCCCAGATCCTCATTCAGAATGTCCGTACTCCCCGGACCGTCGTCCTGTATATCCGCCTGTGTCTCCGGCGCCGAGGTGGGTTCCGTCACCGAACCGACCGACTCGGCCGCGTAACTGACCCCGGTGCTGGTAATCGTCATGGCCAACGCCAGAACGAACGCCAACGCCCTCGATAAGAACTTTTTCCTCTCCATCATCTTCATAATATCCCTCCTGAACGATTCCATTTATCCCCATGCAGCTACCGATAGTTTTACTTAATATCACTATAGCAAAGCAACTCTCTCAAAAACTATATTATTTACATGAAATAGCTGTTTTTTGACATCAAAAGCCCTGCAGTGTTTCCAAACTGTAGCTGAGTTCGCCGAAGGCGTCCTCCTGACGGTTCCATTCCCGCAAAAGCCGCGTGAAGATCTGCGTACCGTTCTCGCGTCCGGTACCGCTGAGAATGATCAGGAACTGACGGCTGCCGAACTGCGTATAGACGTCCCCGGCGCGGAATACGCGCCCGATCACGGCCCTGAGAAGGGACATCTGCTGCTCTGTCCGGTCAGCGCCCGGTTTCGATACCCCCCCGTCCGTCCATGTACACAGCATCAGGGACAGGGGACGGCCGCTGCGTTCCGCGAGCCTTGCCAGGATCTGACAGAAACTCACGAAGACAGCGTAATGGCAGTAAAATGCGCCGGTGCGGGCGTTTGTGCGGAGAAGCGCCACGATCTCGGGCAGCGTCCTCGCGGAATGGCCGAGCCGTTTTTCCACGATCGCCAGCCGCTTCTGGATCTCGCGCTCCGGCATGACCTCCATCGCGCCGGCGTAGCTCTGGCGGATATCCGTATAGAGGGCGTAGGCCCCCTCGTAATCGTTCAAGCCGATCAGGCAGTCCATTTCGTGCAGACGGAAGGATTCGAAGGGAAACCACACGGCCGCCTGATGATAAATGTTCCTGGCCCGGTTCAGGCTGCCGCTGGCCCGGTATCCCTCGCCCAGCGCTTCCGTCACCCGGAAGTACAGCTTACGGATCTCGCGCTTCCGCTGGATCACCCACAGATCGGTGCTGAATTCCTCCAGAAATGTATCCGTATACATCTGGAACGCCTCTTCCAGCGCCGCAAGCCTGCCGTCGTCTTCCGACGCCAACGCCTCCAGAGATTTGCGCCGGAATTCCAGCGCGTCGACCGTCACCGGGAAATCCGCCCTGAAATAGCAGATGCTTCGGGAGATCTCGACCGTCGCGCCGTCCATTTCCCACTCGGTCAGAAGCTTCTTAAGGCGGTAGATCAGATTGTTTACGTACTGGTTGTAATCGGCCCAGCCTTCTTCCTCCTGCCCGTAGATCGCGCTGACCAGCGCATGCTTGGGCACGCCATCGCCCCCGCTGAGCAAAAGCAGCAGCAGAAGCTGAATGACCTTCGTGCTGCCGCGGTGTGTGTTGACCGGTCTTCCATTATATTCGATCGTCAGTGACTTGAATACATAGACAGAGAGTCCCCTGCCGTCCGGATGGAACATAAGTATCCTCCTCTTTTCGTACGTCCGTTCGTTATTTCCTGCATTCTAACACATCCCGCGCGAATTTACCAGTATAATTAAATAGATTTTGCAGATTTATCTGCCTATTATGACAGCATGGGAGCGACGTGTCACCGTAGCGCAGCGGGCGCTTTATCCGCACGGAAAGAAAGGCGGCGCGTCAGGAGCGCCGCCCGGTCTTGACATTTCCGGCGACGGGTGTTATGGTGGGATCGAGAGGGGGGATTTTGATGTTTCGTATGTGGGGAAAGCTGATTCGAAACAATAAAACTGTAAAGGACGCCACCATTTCCATCGGCGATTACAGCCTGTCGCGGACGCAGATGGTCTTTCAGGCGCTGGATGAGCTCTGTTACGCCTTTGACCTGGGCAAGCCGATCTGGCTGGACGCGAATGTGACGGAATTCAAGCGGCGGTCCCGGACGCGGTTTGGCCAGGATCATTTCATCGAACAGATCCCGTTCGATTATCTGGAAATTCAGGTGATCGAGGAGTAACTGTTTGCCATTCGCTTCGAAAACGCCTGTTCATGAATTAAAATGTCATATTCGTGAATATCGTTTGACAAAATTTACAAACAGGTATAAGATAAAACCAGTTATTTAATCTTACCTTAAGGGGGAATTTCTCATGGATGCAACCGCAACAATGCTCGTGGCGATGCTCGGCGTCTATTCGGCAATTGTCATCGTCTGGTACCTGCTGGTAATTGTCGCTTACTGGAAGGTCTTTTCGAAGGCAGGCGAGGCCGGCTGGAAGTCGCTGATCCCGATTTACAATGTGTATATCGAGTTCAAGCTTGCCTGGAAGAATCCGAATATGTTCTGGATCTATCTGGCCTGCGCGGTCGCCAGCGCCATATTGGGACAGATTTCCGGCTTTGTCGCCATTCTGGGCGCTGTCGCCGGGATCGTTGTCTTAGTAATCACCGTCCTGCTGAACCTCAAGATGTCTAAGGCGTTCGGCCACGGCACAGGCTTTGCGATCGGTCTGCTCTTCCTGACGCCGATCTTCCTGATGATCCTTGGCTTCGGCAGCTCGCAGTATGTGGGGCCGCAGGACTAAGCGGATCTGACGGCGTGCAGGGGGTCGGAATCAGACCCGGATACACGGAATCCTTAACACAGAGAAACCGCCCGCAGCGGATATCGGTCGAGTCCGCGGCGAGCGGTTTTTATTTCCATGCAAGCAAGGCGCCAGTGACGCTTTGCTTGTATTTCCATGCGAAGAGAGCGCCAGTGACGCTCTCTTCGTATTTAATATTTACAGCCGTTTCAGCAGCGCTTCCCGCTCCGCCTCGTAGCCGGGCTTGCCGAGGAGCGCGAACATATTCTTCTTATAGCTCTCGAC
>CANREE010000028.1 GCA_947629545.1 uncultured Lachnospiraceae bacterium
AAGACCATCAACGCGAAGAAGTCCGAGTGGATCATGAACGGCGTTACCGACGCGGACTGGGATGCGTATCTGAAGTCTCTGGACGCTTATGGGCTGCAGGAATTCCTGGGGATCTACCAGAAGTATCTGGATTCGTTCTACGCGGAGTAAGGAGCGGGGACGAATCGATTTTGAAAAATGAATCCGGATCGAACGGCTGATTGATTCGGGAAAGAAATAGCAGGAAGGGCGTCGCTGGCGCTCTTCTTGCATGGAAATGATACATCCGCCTTCGGCGTGGCTGAAATTCCCGCCGGGGGGCGGGTGTTTTTGTATATTTGGAACAATATAGCAATCAAAAGGGGAAATATGTTGACACTCGACATATGTCGTGATATGATATATATCGATAGACGACATAAATGCACAGGATGAATCTATCAGAGCGGACCGGTGGAATATGTCTGTCAGGGGCGTGCCGCGGGAACAAAAGCGGCTGCGGAAAAGGCAGGCCCGCAGTTTCAGCAGAAGAGGAAGGTGATCATTTGAAAAAGAGTGAACCGATGTCGGAGAGCTACTATTATATTCTGCTCTGTCTGGCCAAAGGCGCCAATCACGGCTACGGCATCATGCAGATGACGGAGAAGCTGTCCGGCGGGGATGTGACGATCGGCTCCGGGACCATGTACGGAGCCACGAGCAATATGATGAAGAAGGGCTGGATCCACGAGATCATGTCCGACGAACCGGGGCAGGAGCGCCGCAGGCTGTACCAACTGACGGACGCGGGCCGCGACGCGCTTAAGGCGGAGATTGCGAGGCTTAGACGAATGCTTGAGAACGCGGAGGAGGTGTAGGGAATGGCGATGGAATATAAGACGTCGCACAGGGCGTATGCGGCGTGGAATTACCGGCAGGAGATCGAGGATCTGAACCGGGCCTCGGAGCAGGGCTGGCAGCTGGTACGCGGCGGCTGCTTTTACAGCCGGTTCGTAAAGAATCCGGACGTGCGCTACCGCTACCAGATGGACTGGCGGAAGGTGGAGGATATGGGCCGTTATATCGAGACCTTCCGGGAACAGGGCTGGGAATATGTAAGTTCCTCATTTAACGGCTGGCATTTTTTCCGCAAGTTTTACGATCCGGCGCTTAAGGAGGAGGATTACGAGATCTTCACGGATCGGGAATCGCTTCAGGCGATGACGCGCCGCTGGTCGCGGGTGGTTATGGCCATCAGCGCGGTGCTCCTGGTGGTTGCATTGATAATCCTCATACAGGAAATTCGGACGCCGAACATTCCCCGGCTGCTGCAGACGCTGATCCTGCTGGCTGCGTGCGCGTTTTTGATGAGAGGCGGGCTTCTTATGCGCAGTCTGGGTACGATTCGCCCCGGCGACAATACGCTGCTTCATGCGTTCCTTCTGTTCCTTGTCGTCGGCTGGGCCGGGGTGATGGCGCTTCTGATCCTGCGGCCGGATTTTTCGATACGCCAGTATACGGCGGAGCTGTCCGAGCCGTATGAGGATAACCGGTTTGCGGAATTTGAGGTACACTATCCGGATTCTTATTATCTGGATCTGAAGATCGACGCGGACGCGCCGTTTGTGTTTTCAGTTGTAAATGAGGCGGGCGAGGCGATGTATTCCGTGACCGGGACGGATATCGATGAGGAGAATATCCGGCTTCGGCTTAAGCGCGGGAAGTACTGGTTCTCGTCCTCCTGCGGGGCGGGGTTTGAACTGGAGAGTTATCTGAACTGAGATCATAAACAGTCCGTTTTTAGCAGCATTCATCACTGCAATCTTTCGGATACCCCTATTATACCCTTTACAATTGGGTATAATAGGGGTATAATTGATACTGAGCAGGAAATCGATATGGAGGTACCGGCATGACAGATCAGAGTTTACTGGAGAGAATTGCTGAACTTGAGCAGCAGATCGCACAGCTACCGCAGGGATCCATAGGCAGAAAGACTGTAAATGGGAAGGAGTATTTCTATCAGCGGTGGACAGAAAATCGGAAACGGAAGGAAAAGTATGTCCCCGCAGGTGAAATCGAAGAAATGAAAAGAAAAATCGAAGCCCGAAAAGCGTTGGAGACGGAACTGGGGGCGCTGCGAAAGCAGGCGCCTGTAGGTGTGGTTCAGCAGCCGCAGCAGATCGGTCATGTATTTCAGACAAACGTACGGACCGGCGCCGTGCTTCGCCGCTTTGCAGCTTCGGTTCACGGATTTAAGAAGCGCGACGGTTTCCGGATGCTGCATGATTACATTTACGGGCCGCAGCAGGATAAGGTGTTTATTCTCTACGGACTGCGCAGAACTGGAAAGACAACGCTGATCCGTCAGCTCCTGGCCGGGATGACAGATGCTGAACTTGCGGAGACTGCATTTATCCAGATAGCAGAAACAGATACACTGGTCGGTGTGAACCAGGATCTGAAATACCTGGAGGAGACTGGATTTCGCTTCGTGTTTTTCGACGAGGTCACGCTTATGGAGGATTTCATCAACGGGGCAGCGCTCTTTTCTGATGTATATGCCGCCAGTGGGATGAAGATCGTTCTTTCCGGCACGGATTCGCTGGGATTTCTGTTTTCAGAGGATGAACAGCTGTATGACCGCTGCATTATGCTGCATACCACGTTTATTCCCTATCGGGAATTTGAGAGCGTGCTTGGTGTAAAGGGGATCGACGAATATATTTGTTATGGAGGCACCATGAGCCTGGGCGGCGTTCATTACAACGAAACATCTACCTTCGCCAGTAAATCCAGTGCGGATGAGTATGTGGACAGCGCGATTGCCCGAAACATCCAGCATTCTTTGAGGTATTATCAGGATGGAGGGCATTTCCGCCATCTGCAGGAACTCTATGAGCAGGATGAACTGACAAATGTCATCAACCGTGTTGTGGAGGACATCAACCATCGATTCACTCTGGAGGTGCTGACACGAAATTTTCGTTCGAATGATCTGGAGCTTTCCCGGAAGAATCTGAGACGTGATCGGGAGCATCTGGTGGACGTGCTGGACCGCATCGATCTGGAAGAGGTCACAGAGCGGCTGAGGCGGCTGATGGAGATTCGAAACCAGCCGGAGCAGTCGGTTAGAATTGAAAATGTGCATAGCTTAGAGATTCGGGAGTATCTGGAACTTCTTGATCTGATCCATGAGATCGGGGTGTATGCGCTTCCGTCCGCGGAAAAGCTGCGGGATCGGACGGTGATCGCGCAGCCGGGACTGCGCTATGCACAGGCGGACGCGTTGGTGACCAGTCTTCTGCAGGATCCGGCATTTAACGATCTGGCTCTCACAGAGCGCAATTATGTGCTGGATCGCATCCGGAGCGAGATCATGGGCCGCATGATGGAGGATATTGTCCTCCTCGAAACAACGCTGTCTCAGCCGAAGAAGCAGGTATTTGTTCTGCAGTTCGCCGTCGGCGAATTCGATATGGTGGTCTTCGACCCAGCCGCCGCATCCTGCGAAATATACGAGATCAAGCACAGCGCTGAGATCGTCCCGGAGCAGGTCCGCCACCTGACGGATCCTCAGAAATGCGCTATGACTGAGCATCGCTATGGCTCGATCACAGGAAAATACGTCCTGTACCGCGGCGCGACCCAGGACGTAGATGGCATAAAGTATGTTAATGTCGAAGAGTGGCTGACGGAGAGGCATTAAAAGCGAAATATGTTTCGCCCTTTATTCTCTCTGCAGCGCGATTCCTTCCAACCTGAGCCTTGCTTTATGGAAGAAGAAGGTGATGGTGTGGGAGTCTTCGGCAAGGTCGAGACTGGTCAGGGGGATCCATTTGTAAATGTTCTCGGAGGAGTAGCGCCAGAGGCTCCGCGCTGATTCCGCGTCAGGCAGCAGGGGAACGCCGTCGACGGCGGCGTTAAAGCAGTATTCGTCCATGCCTTTCGTGTAGAGGCAGAGCCATAGGGTGTAGCGGCCAGCCGATGTGCCGATGGTATAGCAGACGCCGGGGAAGGAATGGCCGGTCGGGGTAATGCTGTGGTCGATCTCGTTCTGGCTGCGGAAATAAAGTGAGATCTCTTTCCGCCCGATTCCGATGCAGGCGTCCGGGATCGAGCCGATCGTATACGCTTGCGCGGTCTGGCGGAGGGCGTCTGCGACGCGGATCCGGATGCAGTCCTCTGGTGAGGGTCTGGCTGAAACCGGGGCCAGATCATACCAGTAGATATCCTCGTTCGCTACATTGTTGTTGCTGTATCCAAGGGGCAGTACTGGCTGCGGCCGTTCGGGTATGACTGTGCCGGGATAGAATTCCCGGATGATCCGGGCGGTATCGGCCGGTTCCGGCGCGTCCGTATGATCCAGCCAGAGATTCTGGCCTGCGCCGTGCCAGAAATGGTTTCGGATTGTCGGGACGGCAGCCGGTTGGGTCGGTTCACCCGATTTACCCGGTAACCTGCGGTTCTGGCAGTCGTTTACACCGTCGGACAGTTCGTTCCACTCATAGACATGAAATCTGGTAAATGCAAAATATCTTGTTCCTTCGGAAAATGTGATCGTATGCCGGCCCTTTGCGAGCGTGCCGAGGGACAGGCTTAAGAAATCCCGGTTATTCAGGATATTCTCCTTCCAGGAGCCGCGGTGTTCGTCGTTGGCGTCGCTGATCAGGCGTTTCATGATGCGGCCGTTAAGGCTTACGGTAACGCCGATCTCGCCGACAGAATTCAGCGAGGGGTAGCGCTCGATAGTCAGCGCATAGGTGCCGGATGCGGGAAGCGTCAGTTCGTAGGTCAGCGTGGCAGCGGGGTCGGACAGTTCCACCAGGTCACCGCACCCGCGCCCCAGATGGGGGATGATGCGGATGCCATGCAGGGATACGGAATGGGAAGCGGCTATGTTGTATCCGTCAGATGTGCATTCATCGTCCTTGCATTTGTCAACCGGGATAGGCGCTTGCATGATATTCTGGGTCATGGGCGCAGCTTTCAGTTCCGCGGTGGAATGCGTTCCTGCTCTCGAGACAGTTTTCAGTTCCGCGGCCTCGCAGGCTTCTACCGTTATCCGGTTCGTGCAGTCAAAGACCGGCAGCGGACGGAATACCGGCATATTTTTCTGGTTTGCGATGGCTGTTTCTTCAGGCAGGGACGAATTCTCCCGGTTCGCGGAAACCGCCTCTTCGGACTGGGGCGAAGTCGCCTGATTTATGGAAACCGATTCGTCCGCAGCATTCCCGGCTCCCGCCAGTTCTCGGCCAAACCGCCCCGGCGACACGGCCGCCGGATACATGGCCGTGCGCGGCGGCGGGAAATCCTCCGGCGTGACGATGCCGTTCCATTTTCCGTTCGCCATAATGTGATTATAGTAGTACAGAAGCGCCTGCCGCGCCCTGTCGAAGTTTCCGGCCAGATCAAAACAGCGGTCCGCCTCGGAATCCCGGCCAAGGCCCGCCATCAGCTGGCTTCGGTCGGCGTAATAGTACATGGCGTTCGTGTAGTAGGCCGCGTGAACGCGCATCAGGACCATCTCGAAGAAGGCGTCCTGTTCCGCGCGGGGCAGCTGCCGACAGATATCGTTGGCTTCCTCGAATACATGCCGCAGGAAATGGATTCGCCCTGCGGCGTCGTCCTGCCGTTCCGACTGATAGAAGACATGGTTGTCCATCTGCTCCAGTTTGCGCATGTTGACGACCTGGTCAAACTCTGTCAGCAAAGGCGCCAGGCGGCTTCCGAAACCGCCGGAGAAGGTGCGGTCGAGCCAGACGGCCAGGAAGGAGACCACGTCCTTTGTGGGGTCATTTTCTTTTCCGATATTCCAGGCCAGGGCGGCGTAGAAGCTCAGCTGCTGCTCCAACGGCTTGATTGCGCCGAAATTGGTCACCCAGAGACGGCGGATGCCGTTGTCGTAGGCTTTCGACAGTTCGTAGCGGGTCTGGGCGGCCGGGATGGTGCAGACGAACAGGTAGGAGCATTCCGGCGGCGCCCAGTAGGACTGGTGATAGTAGATGCCGTGGCCGCCGCGGCGCTTCTTCGCTTCCTCGTCCGGGTAGCGGCGAACGTAGCCGTAGTTGTCATTGGTCCAGATCAGCGTGTAGTCGTCCGGTACGTTCAGGCCGCCGTCGTAGAGCGGAAGGACCTCTTTGTAAGGAACGAAGATCCGAAGCGCCTCCTTGTGTGGGACTTCCTTTAGGATCTGATTCTGGGCGCGGAAGACGTCGGAGAGCAGCGCGATCCTGGCTTTCAGAAGTTCGGCTCCGGTCAGTCCTTCCAGTGCTTTCGCGTTGAAACCTGAGTCATGGATGCCGCGCATTCCCAGCGTATAGGTTACCTCAAAATCATGGTTCTGTTCGACGCTCTCCCGCCAGTATTCCAGCAGTTTCTCGCGGTTTTCTCCTTCGATGGAGAAGTCGTAGACGAGGTCGTTGTAACCTTTTTTTCTCTTCCACGGCTCCCACTCGCGGTTGTTGCTGCGCATCAGCATATCGCAGTGGGAGGTGCCGATGACGACGCCCATTTTCTCGGCCAGGGCGCCGTTTTCGACGTTGGCGTTGAAAGAGTTGACGTGCATGGCCGGCCAGAGGTAGTTGCATTTCAGGCGCAGCAGCAGTTCGAAGATATGGGCGTAGGTCTTCGGGCCGATGGTCTCTTCCGCCATATAGCCGACGACCCATTTCTCCAATTCTTCCTCGTCGTTGATGAAAATGCCGCGGTATTCGACGGAAGGGTAATCCGTAAAGGTAAAGCCTTCCGCCAGTTCGAAGCTGTCCCGCTGTCTGGGCGGCACGTCAGCGAAGAAATACCAGGGACTCACACCGAGGCGTTCGCAGAATTCGTAGACCGCGTAAATGGTTCCGCGGCGGTCATTTCCGCACAGATAGAGAACGCCGTCCCGCACGGCCATGACGTAGCCTTCTTTGCGGTTGGGGATGAGGGCGGCGACCGCGGAAATATCAGCCGCGCGGCAGCCGTCACCGGGACTTTCGGCAGGTAACAGATACGAAAGATTCTCCCCGGTCGCCACAACGATCGTCTTAATGTCGAAGGGCTCCGGCAGTCGGAGATTATCCGGCATCGGACAGGTGCCGTTCTGGACGCCGAAGATTCGGGCCCGGCAGGACGGCGCACTGCCGCGAGCCGGCTGTGCGCCGGAGGCGCTATGCAGTGCAGCGGTACTTTGCAGTGTACTGTCATCCTGCGGTGTTCCGGTGCAGTACTGGGCATCGACGCGGCTTAAACACACCCTGCTTTCCAGCACCTTGAACAGATCGCTCTTTAAGTTAACCGCGGCGATCCGGACGGCCTCTGGCTCGCGGGCGGAATATCGGATTTCGACAAGACCATTTTTGGTAAAAAGCATATGGCTATCCCTCCTGATTTATCTGTTATTATGTTACATCAGTTCCCGATTTTTTCCAATAGCCGATATTCGGAAATTTCTGTACTGAAAATGAAGAACGGCCCCGCTTCTTGTTGTACATTTGTTGTACCTGCGGTCATATAATGCATTTTGTACAGAAATAAACTTTTATGAATGATAAATGCGAACATCAGGAGGAGGAAGGTATCATGACGTCATTGAGAGAAGAAACGATGAGACAGTATCTCATGGCTATTGTGTTGGGCGATCCCAGACTGACGGCCCGGTATCCGGATCTTAAGACAGATATGGAGAGCATATATGCTGTTTTCGGACCGCCGCACACGAGGGATGCGGCCCCGCAGGAAGAAGACGCGGCTCCGCAGGCAGAAGACGCAGCCCCGCAGGCAGAAGGGACAGTTCCGCAGGCGCAAGCTGCAGCCCCGCGGGCTCAGGACGCGTCGGCCCCGCAGGTGCAGGATGAGGCCCCGCAGGCGCAAGCTGCAGTTCCGCAGGCGCCGGATGAGGAAGACGAGACTTTGCAGGCCCAGCCGGTCGACCCGCTGAAGCAGCAGAAGATTGCGGATATGCAGAGGGCAGTGCAGGATGCTCAGAGATTTCTGCAGGTTACGCTTGCGGGATGGGACCCCGTCAACGAAGTGGCAATCGGCAACGATATCGATAGTATGCAGAATATGTTTTTCATGAATCTGGACAGAGTGCTGCCCACGGATCTGCATGACTACTATCAGCGGCTGTTTAGCGGGTCTGCATCTTCGGAAGACATACTGGAGGATCTGATCAATTCTGTCGATATCGATATGATGCTGGCGCGGCAGGTCGCGGAAAGCTCGCTCGTTCAGCCGGAGTTCATAGAGGGAAAGCCGCTGCCGGATGACTGGATCCAGACGGATATGGACGGCATTGCAGTTACAAAAACTCCCATAGATCCGAAAATTCCCGGAGCAGAGGAAAATAATACGACGAAGACCAGCATGGCCGCTCTCCATATGATGCTGACGAGGGGGCGTTCCCTGGCGGACTGTTATTCGGAAAGTCCGGAGATGGCGGAGGAACGACTGGAAGCGGGTCTGGGTTTTTCTGATTTTCAGGCGGACGCCACGGCGGAAAATGAAGCCAGACGCTGCGGACGGTGGTACCGTATGGCAGGAGACGCCCTGATGGGAGAGAAACTGCCGGATATCGATTATACCAATCCGGGGCAGGTCGCGGAGGCGTTGAGCAGCTTAAAGCATTTTACCCAGGTTTCTCAGGACTATCTGGCAGGTGTAAAAAAATGGGAAACGGACAGTGAGTTCCAGGATGAGTTCTTCGAAGGCATAAAGGGAAACTGGCAGTCTGATTTTAAGGGGCCGTATGAAAATACATTGGCGGCACTGGCGCGTTTCAACGAGATTGCAGAGATACTGCATACGGACACCGCTTCCTTCGCGGACCGGACGGCAGCGAAAATGATCGTTGAGCAGTATGGGAAGCAGCTGCGCGGCAAGATGGTCGCTGAGACTGTCGGGCTTCTGCAGGCGGCTAAGCTGGAGCATCAGTTCCAGGAATACAGAAAAGCGGCGCCCGGTCTTATCAGGGAGACGCTTAAGATGGATCAGAATGTGCGTGATGACGAGATCGAGAAGTACTGCGGCCGGGGGAATCAAATCAATATGCGGAGATGGCTGAACGGCGAAAACAGTCTGTTTCCTGAGATGACTGGAAGAAAGCTGGCGATCGCCGCCCACGTTCCGCTCAATGACGCGCAGATATTTGTTGCCGATATGCCGGAATTTGACCTTCTTCCGATCGAAGATAGCGACGACCGGCTGTATATGCGTCCGGAGCAGGCCCGGCAGGCGGAGGAAGAACATAATATAAGAGAAGAACGCAGACCCGCCGTTATCAGGCCGAAATTCCCTGCGGACCAGGCGGAGCGGCTGTTCAGGCCGAAAGAATGGTTCAGTGAAAAACACGGAGAATCGCTTCAGTCAAATTGCGAGAGCGCGTTTAACGCCATGTTTGGACAGAAGTCTACGGAGAGCAGTCCTGCTACAGGGCTGATGGCAGAGCTGGAGGCTATGCTGGCGTCGCTTCCTATCCCCAAACAGGAATTTTCATCGCCGATACAGCTGTTCTATATCAACGGCCAGAATGTTGACGAGTATTTGAAAGACAATAAACTTAAGCTGACCGACCAGAACCGTATGACCGCCGTGATCCGCGCATGCAGCCAGGCCAGGGATCGCGTGGAGATCGGTGTGATCGGGACGGCTACAGCGAACGGAATGGAATATCTGCAGCAGAAGGTTATGGAGGTCCAGCCGGATCTGAGCGCATTTAACAGGCTGGCAGGAATATTTGACACGAAAAGGTCGAGCCGGTCATCCGATCTCCATAAGAAGGATCCGGAAAAGGAAGAGAGACAGGATCGGATCCGCAGGGAGTTGGGCGAGCGAATCGCGAAGGCCGCCGCACGGCCGCTCCGGGAATCTCTGTCGGAGCATTTCAGCTTTGGTAGCAGCGATTTTAAGAAAAGCTTCTTCGGTATGGGCAACGGGATGCTTGGCGGGCTGCCGGCGCTCCCCCCTGTCTGAGAACCAGATCCCTGTGGAGCAGCGGGCGCTCTATCGGCAGCTGATCGAGATAGAGAATATACCGGTTTCGTGTATTGACACCAACGGCAACCGGCAGGAACAGAAGCAGCGTGATGCGTCTGAACTGACCCGCAGCGGCGGCAGCGGTATGGCCATGCTTGCCGGCCTTCTGACCATGGCGGATAACCCGAACATCCATTACGCGGATCTGTTCGATCCGAATAAATATGTGCAGGAGAAGAGGACGGCCGGGCAGAAGCTCATAGATGCGCTGTCTAAATTGGACAGGGAGCCGGGAGCGCTGGCTGACGTGATCGCCGGATGCGCGAAACATTTCTCGAAGCTCGATTTGAAGGAGGAGATCGCGCTGATGATAGGCGAGCCGCTTGATTCGATGTCCTACGAGAATATCGCTCATGATCCTGAGATGATGAGACGGGCAATCGAGGCCGGCAATGAGGTGCGTAAATTCTCGAGAGGGGTCAGCCAGGTGCTTACACGTATCGTGGGCTCCGGCGGCAATGTGCAGTTCGGAAGAAACGAGGTTATTGCGGGAAAGACGGCGGCGGAGATCGACCGGGCCCGTCAGTCCGGAGAGATGGAAGCGGATATGACGACGCAGGAGCAGGTCTATCGGAGAGTATCTGCGCAGATGACGGATGAGGAGCGGGCACAGTTTCAGAGAAACAAGGATGCGTACGGGAACGGAGTATTCCGAAGCGTCGATGGTATTCTGGCATATCTGGATGAGGGAGAAGCGCTTGCGACAGAGAGGAGATCGGATGCGGAGCTGCTGAGCGAGTACGCTACCGCGTACTTGGATATGCGCTATATGCTCGGGAGAGACGACCGTCTCGGCCCGTTTGGCTCCGAAGAACGGATCATGTCAGTCGCAGAGGTGAAGGATTCTGTTGCTGCATAT
Source organism: uncultured Lachnospiraceae bacterium (assembly GCA_947629545.1). GTDB lineage: Bacteria > Bacillota > Clostridia > Lachnospirales > Lachnospiraceae > UBA3402. The sequence goes on from CANREE010000028.1 coordinate 10,838, forward strand.
TATAATGACCATCCGGATGAGGCGCGTGAGGCGCTGAATGCGATCCGAACGGATCCGAGCGCATTGGAGGCGCAGATCAATCATGCTGTGAGGCTCCGTGAGGATGCGGTCATGGAAGCCAGACGGCAGGCGCGCGAAGCCGCGCAAAACGGGACTGCGCAGAATGAACAACCCGCCGCAAACGGCAGGCGGAACGGCCGGAGAAGCTATTTTGCAATGATGAGAGAACGGCAGGCGGCACAGCAGGGCCAGCCGGCCGCACCTCAGTCTAACGGCCAGCCGGCCGCGCCCCAGACTAATGGTCAGCCAACAGTAACACGGTCGGGCGGTCAGCCAACAGCAACACGATCGGGCGGTCAGCCGACGACACAGCCGAGCGGTCAGCCAACGGTGACACAGCCGAGTGGTCAGCCAGCAGCTCCGCAGCAGAAGGTAAAAAAGCCGATTGACGAGCTGATGAGCGAGGAGCAGCAGACAATGCAGCAAAATCAGCAGAAGCCGCCCCGGAAGGAGAAGCAGCCGCAGAAAGAGGCAGACCAGATGCAGACAGAGGATACAAAGTCTAAGAAGGGCGTGGCGACGAAGCACTAAAGGGCGATACCGGCGACCTTCCATGAGGTGAAGGATAGGCGGTCGATTTTCGTAAAATCATTTTTGGGGACAGAGCATTGCAGCTGGTAGGCTCTGTCCCCTTTTTGAGTTTCTTTTTATCTGTTATCCCTTTCTGGAAATCCAGTCGTCACGTTCCGTTCCTGCATATGATAGCAAATTCGCGTTCAAATATTAAAACACAGTTTCTTAACTTCACACTTGTGAAGGGAGAGGTGACTGAAGGTTTTTGGGGTTGCATAATCTGGAAGAATATGTTAAAATAATGCCGAGAATTCAAGGACAGATGTGGGTACCACCCCGTGAAGCTGGTAACTTCACGGGGCAAGGGGTAGGATCCGCTACCACACTTACAGACTGAGTCTGCGATACACACGACGTAATTATAGCCTAAGCGGGTTAAAATTGCAATGTTTTTTGTGTGCTTGAGCGGGCAATGTTTTGGGCCTTTGTTATATCGTGAGGCATTGGTGTGGATAGTCATACCAATGCCTCATTTTTCTTGATTCTCACCTGAGTTATTCTCAGCGGCAGGGTAACTGTTCTGCCGCTGAGATACTCTAAGTGAGTGTTGACAGCAAAGACAGTTGAATACGAGGAGGAGAATCAATGGACGGACGTTTAGTATCAATTAGTATTTCAGATAACATTTCGTTTAGAAAGAGTGTAGATGTTTTGAACCGTTGTTTCGGGAAAAACTATGCTGGCTGGCAGCGCGCATTTCTGGTGTTATCAGAAAATGAGGCGGTGTGGTTTCCTAAAATAGCAGTGCTTGAGGGTGGTATTGCAAAAGCACAGGATAGGGTATATGGTTGCGTCAATACCGTTTCAGAAGATGGTATGTATATTGAAGAAAGAAATTCTATCGCGTGTGGAAAAGTAGAAAATATTAAACGGTATGTATTTGCTAAGGCCGACAGAAAAAGTCCGTATAAGTATATCGGAACATTTGTTAAAGATATGAATATGTCCGCAAATGATAAGGCTGTGTATAAGAGGGTTGAAGAAGACATTGACCTAAGAAAATGGAATTGATAAGGGGTAATAAAGAATTTATTCATAGGAGAAAAAGCTATGCTAGTTTTAGAAGTTTCATTGTTGTTATTATTCTTTGGAAGTATTATTGCATTTGTGGTGGGAATGGTATGGCTACTTTTATGTGTAGTAAAAAAGAAGAATGTGTTTAAACCAGTAGTACTTATGCCGTGTTCATTGGTAATGTTTATACTTGTATGTGTTGTGATAGTCATTGCAGTTCCGGAGCAGCATGACTGGAAGGATGCCACTTGCACTGAGCCGAAGACTTGTTTGCATTGTGGAGCTACCGAAGGCGAAGCAATGGGCCATGACTGGAAGGAAGCCACTTGCACTGAGCCGAAGACCTGTTTGCGTTGCGGAGCTACTGAAGGCGAAGCAACGGGCCATGACTGGAAGGATGCCACTTGCACTGAGCCGAGGACTTGTTTGCGTTGCGGAGTTACCGAAGGCGAAGCAATGGGGCATGACTGGAAGGAAGCCACTTGTACTGAGCCGAAGACTTGTTTGCATTGCGAAGCCACTGAAGGCGAGGCAATGGGCCATGACTGGAAGAATGCCACTTGCACTGAGCCAAAGACTTGTTTGCGTTGTGGAGCTACCGAAGGAGAGGAACTTGGACACGATGCTCCGAATCTTTCTTGCACAGAGTCCGCTTTATGTACTAGATGTGGAGAGGAATTACCTGCGCTTGGTCATGACTGGAAGGAAGCCACTTGCACTGAGCCGAGGACTTGTTCACGTTGCGGAGTTGCCGAGGGAGAGGCACTTGGGCACGATGCTGGTGATCCTGTAAGAGAAAACGTGAAAGAAGCCACATGTACTGAAAATGGGAATTATGACGAAGTGGTATATTGCTCTCGGTGCCAGGAAGAAATAAGTCGTGTATCGAATACGGAAGACGCTCTAGGACATACCACATCTAGCGGAGTCTGTTCAAGATGCGGAGTTGAAATTTATGAAACAGTAACTGGGCGCGGAGATGACGTTCTAACGGAAATTTCTGTTGGAGATGGTCTCTATAAGGTTCACTTTACGAATAACGGAAGAAGCAACTTCTCTGTTTGGGTTTATGATAAAGACGGAGATCGTGATCTTGCAGTTAATGAGATTGGAAACTATGATGGCTATTATTTCCTTACTGGCAGTTCTCCATATATGTTTGAAATAGGGTCAAATGGGAACTGGTCCTATACGATCGAGCGAATTGGAGTGACTACTTCAACATCATTTGAAGGACATGGGTGTTATGTTACGGATATGTTCCCGGCAAGTTCCGGAAAATGGCATATCACACATAATGGACGCTCTAATTTTGTGGTCTATCTTTATACGACCAGTGGGAGAGATTTGCTGGTAAATGAAATTGGTACTTATGATGGGAATAAGCTTCTCTCCATACCATCGAGTAGTAATGCGCTTCTTGTAATTGAGGCAGACGGAGATTGGACTATTGCTCCGGCAAATTAAATGTATGATTATTGAAGGCGATGTTGCGAAAGCAGACAGAAAAAGCCCTTATAAGTATATTGAAACGTAAGATATGAAGATGTTTATAAATGATAAAGCTGTATATAAGAGAGAAGCTGTGAATATTGTTTTGTCGAAATGGAGAGAGAAATGATTAAGCGAATAGGGATTGTTGTATGTTGTTTATTGCTAGTAGGCTGCGGACAGTACGATTCTTCAGTAGGCTACTCAGATTCTCCTATTATTGAAAATGATGGTACAGAAGTAGAGGAAAGTGAGGAGGGAATAGAAAAAAGAGTAAAAAGCATTCCGTATTCGGGTATTAACTATAATGAAGAAACAATAACCTTATCATCAGTAGAAATTTATAGTACGAAAGAAGGGTATGAGTATTACCCGTATGTTGTTATTAACTTTGATTTTTCAGAGTTGAGTTCAGAGGGGTTATACTGGTTAATGAAAAAAGAAGCTTATGCGCTAGATGATACATTTGATTTGTCAGTTTATCTTACCAGTTTGAAAAATGATATAAGATTTGAAAGTATGAGAAAGATATATTCAGATTATGACAGAAATTCGGCAATATATATTTGGGGATTTTTGGAGGGAAATAAATATGATTTTGAAGATACTGATTTGGATATAATTTTGGAAATTAAACAAGACGAAACATATGTTTATCGGAGCAAAGATGATAAATATGGTTTAAATTCATCGAGGCGTAATAAGGTTAATGAATATAGATGGAATATTAATAATTCTATTTCTGGACTTAGAGATATAGAAATACCGATTCTACATCAAAAAGATATTAGCGAAGAATTGGATAATTACATAACTGAAGGATTACAGAATTGGTTAGATTTTTATTCATCATTGGTGAAGTAATTCTTGATAATTTAGCTAATAGTTAAAGATAATTTTGAAATATCAATCTTATATTTCGATAACGGATATACCTAACCATTGTGAAGTCATATTGAACATAAGTAAGTTATAAGATTAGGGGAGCAGCAGCCAATGGGAAGAAAGCGAAGAAAGGCCAGGCGCAGGGCAAAGAAAAATGATTTATCGATTCAACTGTTGAAATTAATGTTCCTTCCGGCCACGCTTCCGATAGCTGTATTATCAAGAGCTATTATGCCAAAGCATGATGCGAAGCGGAAGCATACAATAGTATGGAAAAGAGATTTTGACGAGATGAACGGAACAGAATTTGAGCAGTTTTGTGTCCAGCTATTGAAAAGGAACGGCTTTTGGCAAGTGCGGCAGACGCCTGGAAGCGGGGACAGAGGGGTTGACGTTCTAGCAACAAAAGCAGGACACAATTATGCGATTCAGTGTAAGCGTTATTCAGGGAGTGTAGGAAACGGTGCGGTACAGCAGGCGTATTCAGGGAAAGCTATCTATAATGCAGATATTGCTGTAGTTATGACCAATAACTATTTTACAAAACAGGCGATTGAAGATGCAAGAAAACTTGGTGTACAATTATGGAACAGAGATATAATAAAATCGTTTATGTCGTCATAATTGTCACAATGGTATTGGTGATAAATATCTTGCGATGATGCTATGTAATCTAAAAGTTAATCTAAAAACAGAATTATCTTGACATGCTTTTTTGCTTTTGCTATAACTAAACCAGTGGTGAGTGATGATTGCCATATGGAAGGTCAAACTTCTAAAAAGCGGTGAGTCCTACCGGGAGTGGAAACGATACAAGCGGTGAGTCCTACCGAAAGTGGAGACGATACAAGCGGTGAGTCCTACCGAGAGTGGAAACAATATAAGCGGTGAGTTCTACCGTAAGCGAAATCGTTATTTTGAGGCTGTGTTTTTGCGCAGCCTCAAACTATATAAAAAACCACCCCGGAAAGGAGAGCAAGCTTATGGAAGTAAAGAACTGGACTTACGAGGAAATTCCGGAATTCACGGAGGAGGTGGAAGGCGCCCATATCATTCCGACCACCGGAGATGAGATCGGCGCAGCGTATCTTCATGATGTCGTTTATGCGGAGATCGACGGCGAGAAGCTGCATCTGCAGATTCTTCTGCCTTACAGCCGCAACAACCAGCAGATAGTCTGCCCCTGCGTGGTGTTCGTTCAGGGTTCTGCATGGTTTAAGCAGTATGTCTATGCCAATGTGCCCCAGCTGGCGGGATTGGTGAAGCGGGGATACGCCGCGGCCATCGTCGAGTACCGCCACTCCGGCATCGCGCCGTTCCCGGCGCAGATCATGGATGCGAAGAATGCGGTCCGATTCCTGCGTGTTCACGCGGAGGAATATCATATCGATCCGGAGAATATCGTGATCTCCGGCGATTCTTCCGGCGGTCATACTGCTATGTACGCGGGGATCCTGCATGACGATACAGAAAGTAACCTGTTCCCCGGCGTGTCCGCAGAGGTTAAGGGTATCATTAATTACTACGGAAGCTGCAGTGTGATGAAGGACGATTCCAACCCGATCCAGGTTCTGCACTGTCAGCCGGACAGCCCGGAGGGGATGGTCATGGGACATGTGGATCTGCGGGAGAGGGAGGATCTGAAGCGGAAGCTTTCCGTAGAATGTAATATCACGCCTGAAACGGTGGTGCCGCCGGTTCTGATCTTCCACGGGACGAAGGACCGGACAGTCAACTGTGAGGGCAGCGTGATCCTTTACCGGCAGCTGCGGAAATGTGGCAAGGAGGTGCAGCTGTATTTCATCCAGGGCGGCGACCACGGCGGAGCCGAATTCTGGACGGAGCAGGTGCTGGATATTGTGGAAGCGTTTTTGAAGGATGTGTTCAGACGGTAGAGGAAATGTGTCCGCGGAGTACGCTGATGTTTTTCGGAGTAAATACGAGCAGGGCGTCACTGGCGCCCCTCTCGCATAAAAATTTCAGGGACAGAGTTTTGCGGTCTGCAGACTCTGTCCCTTTGTTTCCATATTTCCATAATTGAAAATTATGCACGGATCATTTTCTCAGAGCCGTTGTCTGCGAAACAGGACTGATTGTAAATCGAAGATCCAACTGCTTGCAGATTTTCAAAAGAGTACTGAGGTTAGGGGTAGATTTCCCGGATTCAATCCTGGCTACGGAAGAATGCGGGAGTCCGCACAGCTCTGCCAGTTCTCTCTGAGAAAGCGCAAGTGTATGTCGGCGCTCAATCATAGTTCCGACAATCTGGGAAAGCGTTTCGGCCTCATCAATGTCTTTGGCGATCTCCGGATTTGTTGTCCGCACATGTTTTTTATAATCTTCCCATGTAGACATAACGATCATCCCTTTCTGGAAATCCAGTCGTCGCGTTCTGCCTTTGCTTTTTCGATTTCGCGACGCGGAGTTTTTTGAGTTTTTTTGCGAAAACAGTGGAGAAGTACATAGGTGTCATTCCTATGGTAAAAGTACAGTATCCTATTATTCCCGGGACGCAGTTCCCATATGCCGTCTTCCAAATGTTTTGCGACATTATCTCCTAAATTAGTGCCATGGTCTTCCAGAAGCTGAATATACATGACGATTTGTTTGTGCTGTATTCTTGCATCCTTGCTTTTGGAACTTTTTTGCTGCAGACTGTCAAGAAAGTTCCACAACTCCGAGGTGCCGTCTGCGGTGCTGTAAAACTCTATGTTGAACATCTGCCGCTCCTTTCGAATGGGATAATTATATGATAGCAAATTTGCGTTCAAGTGTCAAGAGTGTTGTGCCTTCTGATTCTCTTTCCGAAACGCAAGCGGCGTGAGGCCGTATTTCTTTTTGAAGACATTCTGAAAATACGACTGGGACGAGAAACAGAGGTATTCGCTGATCTCGCTGATCGAACGGTCAGAGTAGAGCAGCAGGCTCCTGCCTTCTTCCAGCTTCCGGCGCATGATGAAATCGCTCAGATTGAATCCCAGTTCTTTTTTGAACTGTCGCGAGATGCAGGAGCGGCTTTTGCCTACGGCGTTTGCTACGTCTTCGACGCTGACGGGCTGGTTGGTGTGAGTGGAAATGTACTGGATGCAGGCGAAGATATCCGGCGAGATGCCCTTTGGAATCTTGCAGGCGGCTACCCGGTTGGTGAAATCCATGCAGGCGGCCTGATTCAGGCGGTTTACCTCGTCGATCGTCTGCGCTTTCTCGGAAGCCTGAATATAGATATCGCTTAGACGGTAGGCCGTTTCTACGTCAAGGCCGCCGGCGATGCTGTGGCGGGTAAGCAGGGTTACAGACGCGATCAGGATATTTTTCTCCTGCCGCAGGGAATTGCTGCCGATGACGCCGGCCTGCAGCTTCTGCGCTTTTTGGAACAGGGTTTCGAGCGCGGCCGTGTCTCCGTTTTCTACACAGCGCAGCAGTTCCAGCTCGAACTGATAGGTATTATGGAAATTTTCGTCTTCTTTGGCCTGGTATAGCTCTGTGGTGTGCCGCTGCCCAATCTGCGAGATATTCTCGGTGCTGACACGACGGAAATAGGTCAGAGGATCGATCAGACTGCCGTTCAGTTCCCGATACAGCAGGGTCAGCAGGCAGATAAACTGTTCAAATGTGACCTGCGGGGTCATACTTAGAAAATTCTCTACCTGCTCTGCGTAGGCGGAGGAAATGGAGGACTCTGTCAGAATGCGCGGCAGAGCGCGGTGTTGGATGCGGCTGGTGGAGACCGGACCGGCGATGATGTATTCGTCCGTATCCAGATTCCGGACGATTCCGTAGAACAGGTATTCAGAAGAGACTGCGTGGTCAAGACCGGTACCCTTCTGAAGCAGCAGCGGGCGGAATGTTTCGGTCAGATCCCATTCCCGATGTATGTCCGGATATGCTGCCAGAAGCTCGCTCTGCCTGTAATATGCGACAGGCAGGAACGTGGAATGGTAGAAAATCTGCAGGTAGCGGCAGATATCGCCGGATGCCTTGCGGTTCGGTATTTCCTCGCTTTTTCTGTCCTTCATAGAGAGTTCTCCTTTACCGGTAAATTCTCTGCGGTTTGAAAGTTTGGTGCCTGACGGCGCTATTTTATATATGCTGGGTTGTTGAATGCCTGATGACACAATTTTACAATAAAAAGCACAGAATTACAATACATGATCCCGATATTCCGGTATGATAAGGTTAAATCAAAGGAATCTGCGCAGGAAGCCTTCGAAGCAGCACCGTATATTCGCTCAAACCGCGGGGACTGTCCGCCGGTCCGTCTAAATATCCGTGCAGGGCAGCGGCGGCAGCAGAGTATGCGGCCACAAACAATAAGAAGAGAGGGATAAAGAATGGCAAAGAAAGATCTTGGCAAAGACAAATTCGGCGTTCAGCGCGTGATGCGCCGGAAAGACTATCTGGGCGACTGTCTGGGACAGTTCTCCTTAAACGCGATCAGCGGTCTGGTCGGTCAGCTGACTTACTTTTACACCGATAAAGTAGGGGTCGCGGCAGGCGCAGTCGCGACCGCGTTTCTGGTCGTTCGTATCATTGACGCGTTTACCGATGTGATCATGGGCAATATTGTGGACCATACGCTGATCAAAGGGGAACGCTACAGGCCCTGGCTGCTCCGGATGGTGATTCCGACGGCGCTTATGATCATTTTGCTGTTTACGGTTCCCAGCGGCGCGCCTTCCGGCGTCCAGATCGCGTATATGTTTATTACGAATTTCCTGCTGAGTGCGGTCATTTATACGGTTATCTGCGTCCCGTATTCTGCGCTGACCGTAGTCCGTACAGCCAGTCAGGAGGAGCGGAGCAGAATGGGAACCTGGCGTGCGGCGGCAGGCTACATATCCGGCATGGTGATCGTGGTTGCCATTATCCCGATTACGAATATGCTGGGCGGCGACCAGAGAGCATGGATCATTTTCGGCAGCGTGCTGGGCATCCTTGCGGCTGTCCTTCTGTTCATTACCTGGAAGACCAGCCGTGAGACCAATCCGGCCGACGCGGTGCAGGAAGCGCAGCAGGACGAGGAGGCCGTCCCGATGAAGGAAGCGGTCGGTTTCCTGTTCCGGAATAAATACTGGGTATTGGCGCTTATCATGGGCGTCTGCGCGAACGTGGTATATGGACTCAGCAATTCCTCCGGTACCTATTACGCGAAATGGATTTACGGCGACGACAATCTGATGGGGATCATGGGCGCGGTAGGTATGATCCCGACGCTCCTCGGATTTTTGACGGTCGGTCTGTTTATCAAATTCCTGGGCGTGACCAAGACGCTTCGTGCGACGTTCGCGATCGGCGCGGCGTCCCAGCTGGTGCGGCTCATTAACCCATACCATTTCGGGTTCAACCTGCTGATGGGGTGCTTCAGCACCTTTGCCAATATTCCGATGATGTGCGTGCTGGGCGTGCTGACGGCTATGGCGATCGATTATAATGAGTATCAGTTCGGAAAACGTATGGTGGCGGTTTCCCAGAGTGCCAGCAGCTTTGCGGGAAAGATCGGAAATGGACTGGGCACATCCCTGATTGGCTGGTCCCTGGCGCTGGCTTCGTATGACGCGGGGGCGGCGGTACTGACCGAAGCCACCAAACAGGCTATTTTCACCTTTAATATCTACGCGCCGGCGCTGATGTTTATCATTATGCTGGTCTGCTCCATGAAGTTTGACCTGGAGGCGAAGCTGCCGGGAATCCAGAAGGAAATCGCACAGAGAAAGGCGAAAGGAAGCGCGAAGGCGTGAAAACGGCACTTCGCAAGTGAGAGAATGGTGCTGCGCAAGCGGCTTCATCAACCGGGTATAAAGGAGGGACTTTGTTGTGCTGCAAATAGAAAAGCTGCGTGTAGAATATCGTGAGAACCCGATCGGGCTGGATGTGGCGAAGCCGCGATTTTCCTGGATCTTAAAGACGGAGAAAGAAAACTGTATGCAGTCGGCATACAGGCTTTGTGTGATGGAGACGGCGGATGCGGACCTGGGGGCGGCGAATGTGGTCAGGCCGGAAGCGGAACATGCAGACCGGCCGGCTGCGGATGCAGGTGATACGGCCGCGGAAAATGCTGGAAGGCCGGATGCGGATGCAGTTGCGGCGTGCGGCCCCTGCGTCTGGGATTCGTTACGTGTGGAAAGCGATCAGTCGGTTCTTGTGGAGTATGCGGGGGCGTCGCTTGAGCCTGAGACCGCATACCGTTACCGGGTGACGGTGTGGGATCGGGAAGGCGAATGTGCGGAGGCGGAAGGAAGCTTTGAGACCGGACTTCTGCAGCCGGAGAACATGGCGGCGGATTGGATCACTTCCGGCTTTGGTGAGGAAGAAAAGGCCTGCCCGGTATTTACCCGCTCCTTCATGCTGCGGGGAGAGGTAAAGAAGGCGAGACTCTATGCCACGGCGCTTGGCCTGTATGAGATCGAACTGAACGGGGAGAAGGTCGGAGATGCGTACTTCGCGCCCGGCTGGACCAGTTACGGGCATCGGATTCAGTATCAGACGTATGATGTGACGGAGCTGTTGCGGAAGGCGGGATCTGTGCCGGCCGGTGCGCCGGGGCAGGATTCGTCTGCAGGCGGACGTCCGGTCTGTATGCAGATCACCGTGGCCGACGGCTGGTATAAGGGGCCGTTCGGGTTCACCCTGCGTCCGAATATTTACGGGGATCAGACCGCGGCGCTGGCGGAACTGCACATTACTTATGCGGATGGTTCCGTTCAGACTGTGAAGACGGACAGGGACTGGCAGGTACAGACCGGCCAGATCCGGGAGAGCCAGATCTACTTCGGGGAGACGTTTGACAGTACATGGAGGGCACCGGGAGCGGCTGACAGTCATGGGCAGGTATCTGACTCAGAGGCCGGATCGTGGCCGGGGTCAGAGCAGGCAGCTGCGGAAGCGGGAAACTTACAGACGGCAGCTTCAGGAGCGCCGGCCCCTCAGCCGGCCCGCATCCTCGCAAAGGACAAATCCACGCTGACCGCGCAGGAAAGTGAGCCGGTGCGGATCACCTGCCGCACGGAGGCGAAGGAACTTATTGTGACGCCGAAGGGCGAACTGGTGCTGGATTTCGGCCAGAACATGAGCGGTTTTGTTGAGGTTCATGTGACCGGCCGGGACGGCTGCGGGGCACTCGGCCAGAAGATCATTGTCCATCATGCGGAGACGCTGGATAAGGACGGCAATTTCTATCCGGAGACGCTGCGCCAGGCCGTGTCGGTCGATACGTATCTCTGCGACGGAACGGAGCGGGTGTTCCGGCCCCATTTCACATTCCACGGCTTCCGTTATATCCGGCTTGAAGGGATTGAGAAGGGGGCTGTCCGGCCGGAGAATTTCGTCGCCTGTACGCTGCATACGGATATGGAACCCACCGGCAGCTTTCATTGTTCCGACGAACGGGTCAACAGGCTTTGGAGCAACATCGGCTGGGGCATGCGCGGCAATTTTCTGGATATCCCTACGGACTGTCCGCAGCGTGACGAGCGTCTGGGCTGGACCGGCGACGCGCAGGTGTTTTCGGCGACGGCCTCCTATCTGCGGAATACGGCCCTGTTCTATGAGAAATGGCTTCGCGACCTGAAGGCGGAACAGACGAAGGAGTGGGGCGTGCCGCATGTGATTCCGAATATTCTGGGAGATCAGGCTTCGGCCGCCGCGTGGAGCGACGCGGCGACGGTGATTCCGTGGGTAGTCTATGAGACCTTCGGCGATAAGCGGGTGCTTGAGGAACAGTTCGAGAGCATGAAGGGCTGGGTGGATTACATTACGGAGCATTGTGGGGAGAACGGCCTGTGGCAGAACGGCTTCCAGTACGGCGACTGGCTGGCGCTGGATAAAGAGGAGAGCGCGGACCGAACGGGCGCTACGGACAAATATCTGGTGGCAAACGCCTATTACGCGTATTCCTGCGGGATCGTGGCGAAGGCGGCGAAAGTGCTGGGGCGCGAGGACGAAGCGGTCCGTTATGAGGCGCTCTGCCGGGATATTGCGGAACGCTTCAATGACGAGTATATCACGCGGACCGGGCGCCTGGTCAGTGAGACGCAGACCGGTTGTGTGCTGGCGCTGCACTTCCATCTGGCGAAGGAGGAGTACCGGGAGCGGATCCTCGGTTCGCTGGTGAACAATATCGAGAACCACAAGAACCATCTGGCGACGGGCTTTGTGGGAACGCCCTATCTCTGCCTGGCGCTGTCGGACTGCGGCTGTCATGATCTGGCGGGAACCATTTTCCTGCAGGAGGATTATCCTTCCTGGCTATATGCGGTGAAAATGGGCGCGACGACGATCTGGGAGAGGTGGAATTCCATCATGCCGGACGGAAGCTTCGACGTGTCGGGGATGAATTCGCTGAATCATTACGCCTATGGTTCCATCGGCGAGTGGATGGTGAAGAAGGTAGCCGGACTTACGCTTCTGGAGCCTGGGTATAAGAGATTTCGGGTAAAGCCCATGTTCGTGAAGGGGATTACCCATGCGGAAGCGGTCTATGAGAGCGTCTACGGAACGATCCGGGCGGCGTGGAAATGTGAGAACCATCAGATCACGGTGGATGTGACGGTTCCGGCCAATACTTCGGCGGAAATTCTCCTGCCGGAAAAGGATGGCGTGATCACGGTGGGTTCCGGCACATACCACTATGCGTATGCGACCCGGACCAGTCTTGAAAAAGCGCGGTATTCCATGGATTCCACACTGCAGCAGATCGTGGCGGAGCCGCTGGCGGTGGAGTTGTTCAACCGGTACGCGCCCGGTGCGCTGGACGGTCCGATGATTCAGTTTGCGTATCAGATGACGATGGCGGAAATGTGCGCGGTAGCGCCGGAGGCCAGACCGCTCTATGAGATGATCGTAAACACGTTGAATGCGCAGTGTCAGTAAGTCTTGCAAGGTTACAGGATACAGGGTTATCGAAGAAAGACAGCTGCATATCGTGCTGTGACCGGCGAGACGAGTGACGATGACAGGATAAGGAGAAGGACATGGAAAAAATACTGTTAAAAGGGACCAGGTTTATCAATGAGTCGGGCAGGGAAGTCATCCTGCATGGCGTCAATGTCCTGTGCCGGGAGGCGAAGCTTGGGCATTTTTACCCGAAGTTTGAGGATGCCTTCCCGTTCTTTAAGAAAATGGGTTTTAATCTGCTGCGCTTCGGCATCTTCTGGGACGGCGTGGAGCCGCAGCCGGGGGTTTACGATGAGGCATATCTGGGCAGGGTGAAGGAGATTGTGAAACTGGCGGAGGATTACGGAATCTACATCATCCTCGACATGCATCAGGATCTGTTCGCGCAGAAATATATCGACGGCGCGCCGGACTGGGCCTGTCTGGATGAAGGTCTGCCGCATCCGGAGCATTGTACGATGTGGTATAATGCGTATCTGGAGAGCGAGGCCATCATTCGGGCGGCGGATAATTTCTGGGCGAACGCCCCGGCGGCGGATGGCGTGGGGCTTCTGGATCACTATTCCGCCATGTGGGAGAAAATTGCGCAGACATTTGCGGACTGTTCGAATGTCATCGGTTTTGAACCTATGAATGAACCGTTTATGGGACATATCGCACGGGAGGCGTTCGGACTTGCCACACAGAAGATGATGGAGAAGAACCCGGATTTCGATATGAACAGGCCGGAAACGGTTTCTCCCGAAGAACAGGCGGAATTTATGGGGATCGTCGGCGGGCGCTTCCTGGAATTCGACCGGACGACGCTGATGGATTTTTACCGCCGCATGCAGGCCGCCATCCGCCGTGTAAGCGATAAGCCGGTTGTCACGGGCGGAAATATTTACTGCAGCACCGACATTCCGACCGGCATCGGGCGGCTGGACGACGGTAATCAGATCTACGCGCCGCACGGCTATGATTCGGTCGTGGACTCGGACCGCTATGAAAGCTTCAGCAAAGAAAATGTGGAGCGGCTCTACGAGGAAAAACGGCGGGGACAGGACCGTCTGGGGCTTCCGACGATCGTCGGCGAATGGGGCGCATTCCCGTCGGCGGACTTTACGAATAATCTGATCCGTCATATGAACGGCATTCTGGAGAAGAATCTATGGGGATCGGCGTACTGCGAGTACCGTCCCGGGATGGAAAGCGACCCCAACTTCTCCTCGCTGTGCCGGGCCTATCCGCAAGAGAGTGCGGGGACGCTTGAGGCGTATCATTATGACGAGGCCTCCTGCCGCTTTGAAATGACTTTTCAAGCGGAGGCGACAGGCGAGACGAGGATATTCTGTCCGTTTGTTCCGGAGAAAATGGAGTGCAGCCTGCCCGGTGCGTTTCGGATCGAGCCGGCGGCGGACGGGAGTTGCTTCTGCATCCTGGAGACGGAGGCCGCGGGAAGGGCTGTTGTGGTGATCAGCCGGAATCCGGGGTGACGTGTATTTTGAATGACTGATTTCTGGATGCGAAGGAAAGAAATATTAGAGCTTAGAGCTGAGCCGGCCGGGACGAACGGCCGGCTGTTTTTACAGATTCTGCCTGGCTTGTTGGAAGACGGGCAAGATTCCGCTTGCAAAGAGATTGGCGAGGGAATATGATTGACACAGAGTTATCTTGTATATAGGACGGAGATTCAGACAGAGAGTCAGAAAGGAGCGATTTAAGCATGGCAGTCAACACGTATGAAAAGGAACATTTCGCGAAGCTCAGGAAGCTGGCGCCGGAATGCACGGTGCTTCTTAAGAAAAACGGTGCTTTTCCGCTCCCGGCGGCGGGCCCGGTCGCGCTCTACGGCAGCGGCGCGCGCCGCACGGTCAAGGGCGGCACCGGTTCGGGCGACGTGAATTCCCGCTTCTTCGCGACGGTGGAGTGGGGGCTTGAGAAGGCGGGATTTACAATTACAAGCAAGAGCTGGCTGGACGGCTACGACGCGGTCCGGGAAGAGGCCCATAAGCAGTTTATCGCGGATATTAAGAGAAAGGCGAAAGAGAGCCGTCAGATGGCGTTCATGGTGGGCATGGGCGCGGTGATGCCGGAACCGGCGTATGAACTGCCCATCGACGCCGCGGGGGACACGGCCGTTTATGTGCTGGCACGCAATTCCGGCGAGGGCAATGACCGCAGGCCGGAGGCCGGCGACATCAGGCTGACGGAGACGGAGATCCGGGATATCCTGGCATGCAGCAGGAAGTATGAGCGCTTTATGCTGGTGCTGAATGTGGGCGGCGTCGTGGATCTGAGTCCGGTGGCAGAGGTAGAGAATATCCTGATCCTGTCCCAGCTGGGGGCGGTGACGGGCCGCGTGCTGGCAGATATCCTGCTGGGGGAGAGCGTCCCGTCCGGGAAGCTTGCCGCCACATGGAGCGCGTGGGAGGATTACGCGGCCATCGGCGAGTTCGGAGATCCGGACGAGACAAGATATAAGGAAGGCATCTATGTAGGTTACCGGTATTTCGACAGTGTGGGGAAAAAGCCCATGTTTCCGTTCGGTTACGGCGTGACTTACACGGATTTTGAACTTGGAAATGCGGCTGCGACGATCGAGGGTACAGAGGTTACCGTGTCTGTGCCGGTGAAGAATGCAGGCGGTTATCAGGGCAAGGAAGTCGCGCAGGTCTACGTTTCCGTTCCGTGGGGAAAGCTGGATCAGCCGTACCAGGCGCTGGCCGGGTTTGCGAAGACAGGGCTTCTGGCGCCGGGAGAATGTGAGACTGTGAATGTGCGGTTTGCAATGGAAGATCTGGCCGGATATGATACGGAGGCAGCGAGATACATTCTGGAAGCCGGAGATTATATCGTGCGTGTCGGAACGAGCAGCCGGGATACTGTGGCCTGCGCCGTGGTGCGGCTGGATGAGACGGTGACGGTGCGGCAGCTAAGCAATGTGGGCGGAAAGCCGGATTTTGCGGACTGGAAGCCGGAAGGGCCGGTGATGGAACCGATATGCGCCGTGGTTTCGGAAGCGGCGGAACCGAACATGCCGGTGACGGAAGAGATAGATGGCAGTGCGGCGGGAGGCGACAGGGCATCAGAAAACGGCGGTATAAAAGAAAGCACTGCCACGGCGGAATGTGGAGGCACAGAAGTCTATCGTGAGTTTGATGGTGACAGTGTAGCAACTGCAAATAATGCGGAAAAAACAGAAGGAATGACACGGGCCGGCCGCCTGAGTGGTCTGCTAGTTTGGCATCTGGATGCGGCCGCATTTTCCGCCCTGACCTGGCCGGAGCCCTATGAGGCGTCGGAGGAGGCCCGCGCAAAAGCCGCCTCCCTCACCGACGAGCAGCTGATCAGCCTGTGCATGGGCAGCTTTGGCGAGGGCCTGCAGGGGATCGCCGGCGTTATCGGAAGCGCCTCCTCTAGCGTAGCCGGCGCGGCGGGCGAGACGACGGACAAGGTGGACGGCGTGCCGAACCTGATCATGGCCGACGGCCCGGCTGGGCTGCGTCTGGCGAAGCACTACGTCCGGGATAAGAAGGGCGCCCACGCCATCGGAAGCGCGATGCCGGCGGGAATGGAGGAATTCATGGGTTCTGCGCTTAAGGCTGTCATGAAGCTGATGAGCCGGCCGCCTAAGGGCGAGGTGCAGGATCAGTACTGTACCGCGATCCCCATCGGCACGGCGCTGGCGCAGAGCTGGAACCTGGAACTCTGCGAGGCCTGCGGGGACCTGGTGGGCGAGGAGATGGAGCGGTTCGGCATCGATCTGTGGCTGGCACCTGCATTTAACATCCAGAGAAGTCCGCTGTGCGGCCGGAACTTCGAATACTGTTCGGAGGACCCGCTGATCAGCGGTCTGGTGGGCACGGCGGTCACGAAGGGCGTGCAGAAGCATCCGGGCAAGGGCACGACGGTCAAGCATTTCTGCTGCAATAACCAGGAGACCAACCGCTATGTCTCCAACAGTCAGGTCAGCGAGCGCGCCCTGCGGGAGATCTATCTGCGCGGCTTTGAGATCTGTATCTCAGAGAGCAGCCCGGCGGCCCTGATGACCAGCTACAATCTGTTAAACGGCATTCACACTTCGGAACGCGGCGACCTGATGAAGACGGTTCTGCGCGGGGAATGGGGCTACGGCGGACTGATCATGACCGACTGGGTGGTCAGCATGATGGGCGCGAAGGGCAGATACCGCATGGCGAAACCGGCCCCGACCCTGGCGGCCGGTAACGACCTGTTCATGCCAGGCTCTGGCGGCGACTACAGGCGGGCGTTGGCGGCGCTTAAGGGGACGGATAAAGAGTTTGCGCTGACCCGCGAAGAGGCGGAATACTGCGCGGCCCATGTGATCGACGCGGCGTGGAGGATGAAGAAATAATTTTACGTCAGTATGCAAAAAACGCGCCAGTGACGCGTTTTTTGTATTATCTGATAAATTGATATGTGCGGTTAGATACGGCTACATACTTCTCTGAGACGGCTGCCGATGCTGCTGGCCGCCCGGATGCGTGTGCGTTCCGGTTCCCGGCCTGTTGTTTCCTGCGGCTCCGTTTTCCGCTCCGACGATTGCGCCGAAGTTCGTGGCGGTTCTTGTCGGCTGAGGCCCGGCCGGAGCTGCTGCGTTTCCATTCTGAACCGGAACTGTCGGGGTTCCGTTCCCGGCCGGAGCTGCCGCGTTTCCGTTCTGGGCAGGAGCCGTTGGCGTTCCGTTCTGAGGCGCTGTCCGCTGATTCTGCGTCCTGTTCTGAGTCGTCTGCCGCTGCTGGTTCTGCGTCCCATTCTCGAGCGCCTGGTTCTGCCTTACGCGTTCCGCATCCATCCTGCGCCACTCGGCCCGGAGTTCGTCCATCGACCGTTCCTGCAGGTTCTGCTGGATTCCGAGAGATTCGTTCAGCTTAACCGGCGGAAGCGCTTTCCGCTGTCTGAGCTGGTTCTCGGCCGCCGTGGCGCTTGCTATTTTCTCCTTCAGACCGGCCCGGATCGCTCCGATGCGCCGCTGCCGGTCCGGATCGTTCCGGAACGTTTCATTTGCTTTCGCCGTATTGGTCATGCCGTCTTCTCTTCGCGCTTCGCACGCGCTCAGATCCAGTCGGATCGGGGTCGTCAGAAGATCCCATTTGCCTTCCGCGTCCGGAGCAAGCCGGACCAAGTCGATATGGTGCCCGCCGGTTACCATGGCGTGCAGCAGCACTTTATTGTAGTCGATCCGGGACTGGCCGCCCGACAACTGGTTTGCGTAATCCTTCAGAGACATCCCGTCCACATAAAATATATCTTCCTTGCTCCCTCCCAATATGTTGTAGGATTCATCCGAAGTTGAGCAGATCAGGGATAATGATTCTACGAACTCATTTGAGGGATCAAAGGTGCCTAAGTATTGATTCAGCTGCAGGGTCGAGGCGTCCATGAAGTTTTTGGCGCTGGCGGGAAGCTTAAGGGCCAGCGTCCGGTATCTTTCCGGATTCATGAGCTGGCGGGAGATATCCTTCAGCGGTTCGATCGCGTCACTTTCCATGCTGCGGAAACGGCCGATATTCGGGCTTTTGCCTGTCAGTTCTACGCCTCTCTTTTCCCAGACTGCGCCCGCCGCTATCATGCGTCTTGTTTGCATAAAATAGCGTTCCCTGTCCATAGGAGTCGGATATCTTTCGTGGAACCATTCCGGATACTGCTTCGATTTTACATTCAGTGTCTGTGCCAGGCGCAGAAACGTTGTCATACGGAACATATCCTTCGGATCGTCAGGGTTCGCCTGGTCAGGATCGAAGCTGTCGAGAAAGTCCCCCATTTTATCTAAGTAGACTTTTCGCGCTTCCATATTCGGAGAATAGAACGCCGTCACCATTTCTTCCAATTGACTGGGAAAAACCCGGTCCTGCTGATCCATCGGCAGATCAAGATTCTCACATATAAGCATATTGGCAAACGAAAGCAGATCCCGCGTATCCCCGTCCTTATAAATCGTTCCGAGGTTACTCGCCACTCTGCGTTCGCATGCTCTTGTATCACTTACGCATTTTTCTATGCGTTCGCGCGCCTCCAGAAACAGAGCGTCCCGCCGGCCGGTACGGATCTCTTCGTTCAGTCGCTCTTTGAGACCGTCCTCCCTGCGAATCAGCTTTGGATCGCTGTACGCGCTGTCCGCTTTCTCCTGGCGGGTCTTGCATCTGAACGGCCCCCAGTTGAGATATTTGCGGCGGAATGACCCGTAGCTCTCGTCGTCCTTTATCTCAGGCTGGCAGTCTTTCAGGTCCAGTTTGACCGGATGCACCGTCACGTCGTATCTGCCGTCTGCCATGCTGGAAACCTGGGCAAACGCGATCCGGTTGGTTCCTTCCTGCATCGCCCGCACCAGCAGCGCTCCGGAATAGTTTTTCACATCGGTGTCTGTCCGGCTGTTGGCCGGAAGATGCTCCAGGGTATATTCCCGTAAGGTCTTTCCGTTAATAAAGATCAGATCTTCCTTATCCAGCTTCTGATCGCGTTTCCCGCCCCGTATCACTCCGTCGTTTCCTACCTCCGGGGGCGTCAGGGCCTCGAACATGTTTTCCACGATCTGGGTGGACAGATGGATGTCCTCATTACGGATCTGCGTCAATTCGCTGTCCTTAAAATTCGCCAGTACCTTAAGATCTGCCGGCAGGCGCAGATTCACTCCGGCCGCTATGGGCGTTCCGTTCACCCGGGCGGACTGCTTCTGCGCGAGCTGGGCGCTGAGCTGGCCGCTCATCTCCGTGATGATCTCGGATCCGGTGCCGGTGCTGCCGAAAAAGCCTCCCTGGAATGGATTGAGCGCGGCCCCGTTCATTTGGGCCTGCGCCGTAAAATACGCGTCTGCTGCGGCCTGCATCTGCTCTCCCAGCGTCTCCGCCTGCTGGCGCCGCAGGTCAAGCAGATCCTCCTTGGCCGGGTTGTTCTGCAGCCAGTCCCGGTAGACGTCGGGGTATCTTGACCGGAGCGTATCGAGGTGGCTGAACGCCTGGGTGAGCATGAACATTTTCTCAAGATCATCCGCGTTCGACGAATCCAGGGCGTCGGTCTGCGTGTTTGTGAGGAAATCAAAATACCGTCTGACCAGGCGGTTCCTTTCGTCCTGTGCTTCCTCGTACGTCATCATGATGTTGTTCCCGTTAGCATCCAGGCCGCTTATTCCGGCGAAATTCCGAAGGACGTTCACTACGGCAGCTTCGTACTGGATCTGCGGGTTGTCCATTCTTGTAAGCGTACCCATGATCCAGAATATGTCCGGATCGAGCCGTACGATATCTGTCTGCGTCCAGGCCAGATTGGGATTCAGGCGCCCTGCCGCCTCATCCCTTCTCCATAAAGCGAAGAGTGTCCTTGGAAAGGTTTTGTGTCCGAGATATTCCTGAAGCATCTGGACGTTTCGGCTGTTTACATTTACGCGCGGCATATGTTTTTCCTCCATTCCCTGACAGGATCACGTTCTGCGCCGGGGCGGCCGGTATTCCGGGCCTGAGATCTTCCGGCGATAAACGGATCGATACTTTAATTCTGGTGAGATTGTAACCGGCGAGGTACAACAAATGTACAACAAGATCCGTGCGATTCTTGACAATCCGGTGCTATTTAATATAATTAAAATGAATTGCTCCCGCAGTATCCATATCTCATGACAAGGGGAAAGTTATGATGAAAAATATCACGATCTACGACATCGCCCGCGAGGCGGGCGTTTCGGCGGCGACGGTCTCCAGGGTGCTGACCAA
>CANREE010000029.1 GCA_947629545.1 uncultured Lachnospiraceae bacterium
TCCCCGCTCCTGGAGGACTACATCCGGAAGAGATATCCGGGTTTTAAGATCAACAGTTCCACCTGCAAGGAGATCAGGGACATTGACGCCTTGAATGAAGAACTTTCGAAGGATTATTATCTGGTAGTCCTGGACTATAATTTGAATAACAATTTCGAACTTCTGGAGAAGATTACGCGCAAGGATAAATGCGAGCTTCTGGTGAATTCCTGCTGTATCCCCAACTGTCCAAGGCGGGGGATGCATTACAGCACGATTGGCCGGGAGAACCGCATTACCCTCTTAAACCGAAAGAATCCCCCGGACAAGCAGATGCCCGTTCCCGGCTGGAGCTGCGAATACGGGGAGAAAAATAATATCTATACGATTCAGAAATACAGTACCTTCATCTCTCCGGAAGCCATCTGGGAGAAATACATTCCCATGGGCTTCCATGAGTTCAAGATTGAAGGACGGACGGCCAACCTGTTCCAGCTCATCGATACCTATTGTCTCTATTTGATGAAGCCGGAGCGGCGGGACGAGGGGCGGCTGGAGCTGATCAGCAATCTGCAGAGCAGCAAGGTGATCACAGTGGGACGACCCAGAAAGGCGATGTGGAACGGATGATGACGAGAGAAATATACTGGCACCTGCCGGGCTTCTGCTATTTCCGGCTGTTGAATCAGGTGCTTCTGAATCTGATGAAGGATTACCCGGAGCGGTTCCGGGACGGGTATAAGATCGGCTCTGTCTACGGTACGTTTCCGGGCGCCATCTGGAACGGCGGTCGGGCCGTGTTCGGCACGGCCACGAAGACCGATATGAAGAAAATCCTGCAGATCTATAACAGCAGGGGCGTCCCGGTGCGTTTCACCTGGACCAATTCCCTGCTGACGGAAAAGCATGTGAACGATACCTACTGCAATCTGATCATGCGGCTGGCGGACAACGGAATGAACCAGGTGCTGGCCAACACCCAGGTCCTGGAGGAATATGTCCGACGGGAGTATCCCGGATTTAAGATCATTTCCTCCACCACCAAGCGGATGCTGGATCCGGAGACGCTGAAAAATGAGCTTTCGAAGGACTACTTCCTGGTGGTGCTGGATTACGATCTGAATCACAATGAGGAAGTGCTGAACATGATTAAGCCTTACGCCGGCAAGGTGGAGATCCTGGTGGATGAGATCTGCCAGCCGGGCTGCAGGATGCGGGAGAAACATTACCGGGAGGAATCCCGGATGCAACTGGAATTTGATAAGGAGTCTTTGTTTGCATGTCCCAACCGTATCCCGGAGAGCCGTGCTTTCGCGGAGTGTCAGAAGCGGGCCGGATTCATCGGGAAGGATGAGATCGCATCCTATGCAGAGCGGGGCTTTTGGAATTTCAAGCTGGTGGGCCGGGGACTTCCGGAGGAGCTGGTGAAGGAATCCTATCTGTATTATCTGGTGAAGGACGAGGAGCGGGATTTCATCCGCGAGAAGCTGGAGAAGACGCTTCGCGATCTGCGGGGAGGAGTTCCCGGCGGCGCTTTCGGAGGAAATGTTCCCGGCGGCCGGCCGGTGGGAGTGAGGCCGGGCGGCCCCATGGGAGGCAGGCCGATGCAGGGGCATATGCCGAAGGGCGGAAAGAAGAGGTAGCCGGTCCGGGCGCGGAAAGGCAGAAGAAAGCCAGTCGGTGTTTACGGACAGGAGAGAGCTTACAAGCCAGCCGGCGTTTACGGCCCGGAGAGAGAGCTTACAAGACGGCCGGCGGTTTCGGACAGGAGAGAGCTTGCAAGCCAGCCGGCGTTTACGGACCGGAGAGAGAGCTTATAAGCCAGCCGACGACCCCGGACAGGAGAAAAAGCTTACAGGTGTCAGCCGGCGGTCACAGACAGGAGAAAGAGCTTACAAGTCAGCCGGCGGTCATGGACAGGAGCAAAGAGCTTACAGACCGGATTGGTACATGAGACGAGTATAAGGAGTCAGACGGGAGTGGACGTGATAAACCTGCTGAGAAGCATACGGGGTTTGGAAAAGAGTCGTCATATGACGGCTCTGCAGGCGCTTCCGAAGAACACGTCTGCCATCATGGCTGCCGCGTTTCTGGCCGTATTGGCCGTCCAAACGTCGCTTCTGTCCGGCTGTGCGCCGGCGGAGGAGCCGGACGAACTGATCGTGGTGGAACAGACGGAGGAGGAAAGCGTCTATACGCTGGCGATTGCGGAACGGGGCGACGTGATCAGTACCCGCGACGTTTCCTGTTCTTATAAACAGCAGGTAGAGCAGGACGTCAGCTTCGCAGTCAGCGGAAAGCGGGTCTCGGAGGTTTGCGTCTCACTGGACGATATGGTCACGAAAGGTCAGGTGCTGGCCCGGCTGGGCGACAACGGCGCAGGCGACCGGATGGAGGAACTGGAATACCGGATCGCCAGGAACAGGCTGCTTCTTACCCACAGCCGCGCCAATGAGCAGGGCGAACTCGAAGCGGCCGAGCTGCAGTACCAGTACCGTTCCGGGCATTCGGAGGCAGAAGCGCAGGCTGCGTCAGAATCGAAGGAAGCCATCCGGCAGCGCTACGCCTATGAACAGGAAGATCTGGAGGACGCGATATCTCTGGACAGCCTGGAACTGGAGACGCTTGAGAAGGAAGCGGCGGACAGTCAGGTCTGCGCCGAAATTGACGGTACGGTGTCGTGGATCGCCTCGAATCTGGAAGGCTCGACTTCCGTGAAAGATACGCCGGTCATACGGATCGTGGACGGCTCCGAATGTCTGTTTACAGTGTCGGATATGGCGCAGGCGGATATTTTCCATGAAGGCGAGCCGGTGGATCTGCGGATCAGCGTCGGCCCGGCCAGAGGCGATTACAGGCTCCTTCCGTGGCAGATGGACAGCTGGGAGAGCGAAGGAAGGCTCCTGTTCACTTTTGCCGAGGAATACGGGATTACGGTGGAAATGGGCACGTCCGGAACCATTACGGTGGTCACGGATAAGCGCGAAGACGTGCTTCATGTGCCGCCGCGGGCGGTCCATACGGCGGATGGAAAGTCCTTCGTGTACTGTCTGGGCGAGGATGGAATGCGCGAGATCCGCTGGGTGGAGACCGGCCTGCACGGCGATGACGGTACGGAAATCGTCTCCGGACTTGCGGAGGGGGAGCGTGTGATCCTGCGGTGACGGGTGTCTCTTAGAAAGCGATATGCTGTGAGAAAGGTCATAGATCGATGACGGAGAGTCGGAACAGAAGAAATCATTTCACAGGGAAATATCCGGGCCGTCTGGCGGCGATGCTGGCGCTTTGCGTGTCTCTGGGCGGTGTGAGTCTGGGACTTGCGGGCTGCGGCGCGGCGTCGTCCGACAGCGCGGAAGCTTTCGGACATTCCGAACTGTACTTCGGACAGAAGACGGAGGATCAGGCAGGGATTGAACTGCTCGAGCCGGTGCTTATGACACAGACCTGGGAGGCGGCAGCCTGCCGGAACCTTTATGATTATCAGATCTTTGCGGGAGCGGTGGTACCGGAGACAAGGGAGTATGCGTTCCCGGTGGGCGGTACGCTGGAGGCGTTTGACGCCTATCCGGGGGATACGGTGGCGGAAGGAAGTCTGCTGGCAGAGTTGAACCGCGAGCGGATCGATCAGTCTGTCGAGGATCTGGAAGAGGAGATCCGTGCGATGGAAGAGGAATTTGCGGACTTCCGGGAAGAAATGCAGCAGAGGATTGCGGATACGGAAGTGGGAGCCGCAAAACTGCGGGCGGCTGCGGCTCAGGGAACGCAGGCGGCCGCGGCCCGGGCGGCAGAAACAGCCGCAGCCCGGACGGCAGAAACAGCCGCCGGACAGGCGGCAGAGGCATCGGATGCGCAGACCGCGCAAACGATATCCGGAATCGGAAAGTCAGACGGTACAGCCGTATCCTTCGCCGAGGGCGACGATCAGATTCTCGCCAGTCAGTACGAAACTCTTTGCCGTCAGTTAAGCCAGCGGACGGAACTTTACGAGCTGGATCACGCCTACCAGCTGGCTCAGCTGGCGAAGCGCAAGCGCCGGCAGGAGCAGTATCTGCTGAAGTCCTCGATGGCTGGCGACGTGGTGGCCTATGGAATGATGACAGGCGGCGACCGGGTCGGCGCGGAGCAAAATGTGATTGCTGTAGGCGACCTGTCACGGAAATATCTGAAATGTGATTACATTTCCCAGTCCGTCTTAAACGGGGCGGAAGAGATCTACGCGGTGATCCGCGGCAGACGTCACGAGATCCGCAATATTCCTCTGGGCGCGGGGGAGTACACCCGGCTGACCAATCTGGGCGAGACGGTTTATTCCACGTTTGAGATCGAGGACGACGGCGATGTGACCGTGGGCGATTTCGCGGTCATTGTGGTCATTGAAGACTGCCGCCGCGATGTTCTCGCGGTTCCGGACGACGCGGTGAGCCGCAGCGGGATGCAGCATTATGTCTATGTGAAGGACGGTGAGAATTCGGTGAAGACTCCCGTGACCATCGGCATGAGCGATAACGTTTATACGGAGATCCGTTCGGGACTTTCGCAGGGGGATCAGGTGCTCGTGAAGAACACGAACCTTACCGCCTTTGCATCCGGCGCCGGGCAGACGACGGTAACGCGGGGGGATTTTGCAGCGGATTTCAGCGGCAGCGGCGTATTCTATTATCCGTGTACCTACCGCGTGACGAATCCGATCAGCCATGGGGCGGCTTATTTTCGGAACTACGAGGTAACCGAGTATCAGCCGGTGAAGAAAGGCGACGTGATCGCCACAGTACGGGTCGAGAAGGACGAGGTGGCATTACAGCGCAGCCAGACGAAGCTGAAACGTCTGGAAGAGCGTCTGGATGATCTGATCCAAAGCGGGGAGGAGGACGAGGATGTCCTTGCGGCCCGGCGGGAGGAGATCGCCGGCGTGAGGGAGGAGATTGCCTCGATGAATGAAGATTTCGCCACAGAAGCGATTGTGGCGACCCATGACGGGATCGTAACGCAGCTGGCAGAGCATAAGAAAGAGGATCTGCTGCGGACCGACGAACTGATGGCGGTTATTGCCAGTCAGGGCAATTGTTATGTGATCGTGGAGAATAAGGGCCAGCTCCTGAATTATGGCAATGAACTGACGGTCACTTACGAAAGCCGCAGCGGCGGAACGTTAAGCGTCGAGGGCGTCGTGGCCAATGTATCTGCGTCCGCTTTAAGCGGCGCTCTGGTTTCGGATTACGCGCTGCTTCGTGTGCCTGAGGAGGCGGTCAGCGAGATGGCTGCCGCTGCCGATAACGATTCGGAGTGGAACTTCCAGATACGGTTTACGGTAGAGGGATCTGTCAGGCAGATGGAAGATGTGCTTTTAGTACCGAAGGAGGCGGTATCCAGCCAGCGGGGACGGACCTATGTGACGGTTATGGATGAAAACGGACAGAAAAAGGCGGTCAGCTTCGTGGCCGGGGGCAGCGACTCACGGTATTACTGGGTAGCGGAAGGCCTGACGGAAGGGATGGTGCTATGCTTAAGGTAATGCTTCAGAAGCTGCGGCACAAACGATGGATGGGGCTGGCGCTTTTCGTCGGTATTACCCTTCTGGTCGCGACGACGGTGAGCTTCCCGATATACCGCAGTGCCGCTTACGACAGGATGCTTCAGGATGAATTCGATCAGTATCTGGCGGAGAATGGCAGCTGGCCGGCCAGGAACCGGCTTTCGCTGACGTCCAAGAAGGAGCGCGGCGGCACCAGCATCAGCCGCATGGAAGGGCTGATGGAGGAGATCCACGGGCGGCTTGGCGTGACAGAGCGGGCGGTAATCAGCTATTACGCTGTTGGCGAGCAGGAAGCCGTATCGGAGATGCACCGGGACGATGTGGACAAATTCAGCCTTCGCGTGTCCTATATGACGGATCTGGACCGGCATGTAAGTCTGAAATCCGGGGAAATGTATTCGGATGCGGGGCTTTCTTCCGACGGCTGCGTGGAGGCGGTCATCAGCGAGGCCTGCATGGTGGAGAACGGGCTTCTGCTGGGAGAAACGGTGGACTTTGTCTACCTGGAGGATCCGGCGGGTGCGCCGGTCCGGCTGAGGATCGTGGGCGTTTTCGAGGCGTCCGGTGGGAACGGTGCAGACGCCGGCATCGCAGGCAGCGGTGACGCCGGCAGCGCCTCCGGCGGACTCGGCCGGGATTACTGGCAGGTCAGTCCGGAAAGTCTGCATAATAACTGCATGATCCGTGAGGATCTGTTCCGGGAATATTTTACCGGCGAACAGGCTGCGCGCGTGACGCTGCACTGCTTCTATTATCCCATGTGGAATTACAGGGAACTAAAGGCCGGGGATGTGGATCAGGTGATCCGCGAAACCCGTTACTATATTGAGGAGAGCCCTTATCGGAATACCTTTTCCGATCCGCCTTATCTGCCGATCCTGGAAAGCTTCCAGAGAAAGCAGCTGAGGATCGATGCGGCCCTGTTTCTTCTGCAGACTCCGGTCTGGATCCTTTTGGCTGCGTTCCTGTTCATGATCTCGTCCCAGATGTACGATCTGGAGCGGAACGAGATCTCGGTCATGAAGAGCCGCGGAAGCTCCGGACTGCAGATTTTTCTGCTTTACCTCTACCAGAGCTTGTTTCTGGTGCTTCTGGGCGCTGCGGCGGGTCTGCCTCTGGGGCGGCTGTTCGCAAAAGCGCTGGGCGCAGCGGGAAGTTTTCTGGAATTCCGTTCGGGACGGCTGCTTTCCGTGTCCTATACGAGGGAGGCGTTCGTTTACGGCCTGACTGCGATGGCCGGCTGTGTGCTGGTGATCACGATACCGGCGTTAAAGCACAGCCGTCTGTCCATTGTCGGCCTCAAGCAGAAGAGCACGGTCAGGCGGCGATCCTGGTGGGAACTGTGCTGCATGGATCTGGTCCTTTTGGGCATTTCTCTGTATGAGTATTATATTTTCTCCGGGAAAATGCCGGAGATCGAGGAGAACGCGTTTCTGGGCGAGCCGATGGAGCCGCTGCTTTACATCAGTTCGTCGCTGTTCATTGTCGGGATGGGGCTTCTGCTGATCCGGCTGCAGCCGCTTCTGGTAGGTCTCATTTACCGGGCCGGAAAGCGGTTCTGGAAACCGGCGGCTTACATTTCCTTCATGGAGAATGCAAAGAACGGACGGAAGCAGCAGTTTATCATGCTGTTTCTGATCATTTCCATCTCGCTTGGGATCTTCCACTCGGTAACGGCCCGGACGATCCTGCAGAACGCGCGGGAGAACACGGCTTACTTAGACGGCGCGGACCGTATCATAAAAGAGATCTGGAAGGACAATTCCGGCGTCAGCTATGAGGGAGAAGCGGCCGAGCTGCAGTACTATGAGCCGGATTTTGAGAAATACGCCCGGCTGCCGGGGGCGTCGTCCTGGACGAAGGTGCTCTATGACGAGAAAGGGGCGCTTTCCGGCGGGGAGCATAATGGGCTGAAAGTTACGATCTGCGGGATCCACACGAAGCAGTTCGGCGAGAATACGGTGATGCCCCAGGGGCTTACGGAAAAGCATTACTATGCGTATCTGAATGAACTGGCGGCGAATCCGGAGGGAGCGCTTCTGTCGGCGAATTTCCGTGACCTTATGGGATATCAGATTGGGGATAAGGTCTCCTTCTCGAACGGGGACCGCATGCGGATGGAATGTACGGTGCTGGATTTTGTGGACTACTGGCCGGGCTATGCGCCGTCTGTTATGACGCAGAACCCGGACGACACGGTGGCGGTCACGGCGCAGTATCTGCTTATCGCCAATATCGACAGTATGAATAAAGAGTGGGGCGTCGTGCCCTATGAGGTGTGGGTGACGGACGCGGCGGAAGGAAAGGAAGGTTCTGCCGGAAATGCAGCGGCAGCCAGCAATGGAGATAAGGCTGCGGGCGGTGCAGCGAACGCAGGCGCAGCTGCTACATTTTCTGAGTGGATAGATGCAGAGAACGTGCGTCTGGCGAAATATGTGAACCGCCGGGACGACATCGAGGCCGCGGCCGAGGATCCGCTCCTGCAGGGTACCAACGGAATCCTGACCATGGGTTTTCTGATGACGATGATCCTCTGCGCTGCGGGTTATCTGATTTACTGGATCCTGTCGATCCGCTCGCGTGAACTGGTCTTCGGAATCCTCAGGGCAAATGGTATGCACCGGGGCGAGATCTTCCATATCCTGATCAATGAGCAGATTTTCTGCGGCGGCTTTGCAGTGCTGGCCGGGACATTTACGGGTCTGCTTTCCTCGAAAATGTTCGTGCCGATCCTTCAGACCGCCTATGCGGCTTCGGATCAGGTGCTGCCGCTTCGGCTGATCACAAAATGGCAGGATATGGTGCGGCTTTACGGCGTGATCGGCGCGATGCTTCTCATCTGCCTGATCGTGCTTGTGGTGCTGGTGCGGAAGCTGGATGTGGCGAAGGCGCTGAAACTGGGTGAAGAATAACGCCGGGCGGCGCCGAAGACAGAGAGACCGAATAGTCGTAAGCGTGATGACACAAGGGGAAGAAGGGGCGTGAGGAACATGAAAACAGACGCGTTGATCGAAATCTGCCGTGTAGGAAAGCGGTTCCCCACGGCGGGAGGCTATTTTGAAGCCTTAGCGGATGTGGACGCGGTCATACCGAAAGGAAGGCTGACGATCCTGAAGGGACGGTCCGGTTCCGGAAAGACGACGCTTTTGAATATTATCGGCGCGTTGGATACGCCCACGTCAGGGAAAGTTCTGATCGGCGGACGGGATGTGGGAGGTTTCAGCGAGCGGGAACGCGACGATCTGCGCAGAATGCAGATGGGCTTCGTGTTCCAGGCGGTGTCGTTGATCCCGTCGCTGACGGCCTGCCAGAATGTGGAATTCTCTCTGCGGCTGGCAGGCATACGTAAGGGTCGTAAGGAGCGCGTGGAAGAATGTTTGAGTCTCGTGGGGCTTGCGAACCGCGCGAAGCATATGCCGGCGGAATTGTCCGGCGGCGAGCAGCAGCGGGTGGCCATCGCCAGAGCCATTGCCCACCGGCCGCAGATCCTGCTGGCAGATGAGCCGACAGCAGAGCTTGACAGCGCAATGGCGGCGCATATCACGCAGCTTCTGCAGGAGCTGACCAGGAAGGAAGGCATTACGGTCCTTATGACGACACATGATACGGGCCTGATGGATGCCGGGGATATGATCATTGAACTGGAAAACGGAAGACAGGTCGGGATATCGGTGAAAGCAGAGGAGCATGCGGGAACAGAAACGCCAGAACGGCAGACGCGGCCGGAGGGAGGTGGCCTCCATGGCTGACGCAATGGTATTGGCGGACGGTCTCGTGAAGATCTACAAGACCAGGG
The DNA here is from genome assembly GCA_947629545.1 of uncultured Lachnospiraceae bacterium. GTDB lineage: Bacteria > Bacillota > Clostridia > Lachnospirales > Lachnospiraceae > UBA3402. The sequence continues at coordinate 9,309 of CANREE010000029.1, forward strand.
AGACCGAAGTGCTTGCCCTGCAGGGTCTGGACCTGACCGTGGAGACCGGGGAGCTGACAGCCATTATCGGCAACAGTGGAAGCGGCAAGTCCACATTTCTGAACATGATCGGCGGGCTTGACCGGCCCAGCGCGGGGAAACTTTCAGTGGACGGAAGGAATCTGTTCACGATGACCATGAAGGAGCTGACACACTATAAACGAGATACCGTGGGCTTCGTATGGCAGAATAATGGCCGGAACCTGGTGCCGTACCTGTCGGTTCTGGAAAATATCATGCTGCCCATGCAGTTCGCCCATTCCGGGAAGCGGAAAGCGCGGGCGCTGGAACTGTTAGATCTGGTAGGCCTGCCGGACAAGAGGCACAGCCGCATGAACACCTTATCCGGCGGCGAACAGCAGCGGGTGGCCATCGCGATCGCTCTGGCAAATTCGCCGAAACTGCTGCTGGCGGATGAGCCGACGGGAAGCGTGGACGCGCGGACAGCGGATTATATTTTCGATATTTTCAGGGAACTGAACAGCAGTGGGCAGACCGTGCTGATCGTGACCCACGATGTGGCCCTGTCCAGAAAGGTGAGGCGTGTGGTAGCGATCCGCGACGGCAAGATCAGCAGCGAGCGGATCCTGCGGGAGAGTTATGCAGACCGCTTAAAGGAAAGTGATATTGACTGGAGAAAAGAGGATACGCAGGAGGAATACGCGGTTCTGGATAAGGCCGGGCGGGTGCAGATCCCGCGGGAGATGCTGGACGAGATGAAACTGAACGATTCCAGGGTGCGCGTCCGGATCCGGGACGGCGAGGTGGTATTGTCCGCGCCGGAGCGTTAATATCACAGGGCAGCCAAAGCCGGGTGAACCGTGATAAGAAAGGAAGTAATTATGGAATTAAAGAAAGAGTACCGCAATGTGTTCGCCGAGATCGGTAAGAGCGAGGCGGAGATCGAGGCAAGGCTTAAAGAGATCGTACATACATTTTTCTATGATGAGGAAGACAGGGTCTGTTTCCCGGCAGGCGATGATATGGCTTATATCGAGGATACCGGGAATCTGGACGCCAGGACCGAGGGCATGTCCTACGGCATGATGATGAGCGTCCAGTTAGACATGAAGGAGGAATTCGACCGCATCTGGAAATGGGCAAAAACCTATATGTGGATGGATGAAGGACCGAATGAAGGGTATTTTGCCTGGTCCTGTGCGCCGGACGGAAAGAAGAATTCCCATGGCCCGGCGCCGGACGGCGAGGAGTTTTTCGCGATGGCGCTCTTTTTCGCAGCCCACCGCTGGGGGAACGGCGAGGGGATCTTCAACTACGAGAGGGAGGCGAAGGAGATCCTGCGTGCCTGCCTGCACAAAGGAGAGAACGGAAGGCCGGGACACCCCATGTGGAACCGGGACAACCATCTGATCCTTTTTGTGCCGGGAAGTCCGTTTACGGATCCGTCCTACCATCTGCCGCATTTCTACGAGCTGTTCGCCCTGTGGGCCTATGAGGAAGACCGGCCGTTCTGGAAGGAGGCGGCAAAGGCCAGCAGGAAGTATCTGGCGGCCGCCTGTCACCCGGTGACGGGAATGTCGGCGGAGTACGCAGAGTTCGACGGAAGCCCGGTGAAGCGGACGCTCTGGTCGAAGGACAGACACGACTGGTTTTTCAGCGATTCTTACCGGACCGTTGCCAATATCGGCCTCGACTGTGAATGGTGGGGCGTTGACGAGGGGCAGTGGATCGCGGCGGAGCGGCTGCAGCGTTATCTGGGGGTCGTAAGGGCGGCGGAGCCGTTCTGCATTTATGAGGTGGACGGAACGCCGATCCCGAACGCGGCGCTGCACCCGGTGGCGATTACGGCCACGGCTGCCCAGGGGGCGCTTGCGGTGCCGGAACGGTTGGATGGAAAGGAAAGCAGCGGATGTGAGGACGGCAGTCAAAGCGGTATGACCGGCCGGACCGGGAATGGCGGTCCGATTACCGAAAGTGGGTTGACAGAGAACGGAGGCTCGTGCGAAAATGGAATCGTCAGGATCTCCGAACGCGCCCGGGTCGCCCGTATGTGGGTGGAACGGTTCTGGGATCTGCCGATGCGGAAGGGCAACCGGAGGTATTATGACAATTGTCTGTACTTTTTCTCATTTCTGGCGCTGAGCGGAAGGTATCGGATCTGGTGGTAGGACGATAGAAGGCGAAAAGGCAGAGACTGCCGAAGTTTCTGAAGGCGAAGGAGGGTCAAGTTGAAAGAAAGTAAGTTTTATAAGATCGACGGGACGGAGGAAAAGGCGTTCCGCAACCGGGTAGATTACTGCGTAGGCACGGGAAGGATCGGACTGGCGCTGCAGGCCGAGTATCAGAAGCAGCTGAAACTTGTCCAGGAGGAGATCGGGTTTCAGCATATTCGAGGCCATGGGCTTTTCTCGGATGATATGGCGATCTATCAGGAGTATGAAACGGCCTCCGGTGAGAAGAATGCGGAGTATAATTTCACCTATCTGGATCTGGTTATGGACAGTTATCGGGAACTTGGGCTGCGTCCGTTTCTGGAGCTGGGCTTTATGCCGTCGCGGATGGCCAGCGGTGGACAGACCCTTTTCTACTGGAAGGCCAATACGACGCCGCCTGCGGATTATGACGCCTGGTGCGCCCTTGTCACAGCCACGCTTAAGCACCTGATGGAGCGGTACGGAGACGGCGAGGTGGCAGCATGGCCCATAGAGGTGTGGAATGAGCCGAACCTTCCCGGATTCTGGAAGGACGCCGATATGGAGGAATATTTTAAGTTGTTTGAACGCACGTTCCATGCCGTCAAGGCCCTTGATCCGAGATTCCGCGTGGGCGGGCCGGCAATCTGCGGCGTGCGGGATGAATTCTGGATCCGTTCGTTTCTGGAATTCTGCAGGAAGGAGGGTATAACGCCGGATTTCGTGACGCGGCATCATTATACGACGGAATTCCCGGAGAATCAGGGACATTACGGCTATGCGGCCCTCTCCGACGCGGAGAGCGGGTTTGCAAACCTGCAGACCACGCGGGATATTATCGACAGCTTTCCGGAGTATAAGGGCATGGAGATCCATATCACGGAGTTCAATACTTCGTATATTCCGAACTGTCCGCTGCATGACACCAATCAGAACGCGGCTTATCTGGCGCTGCAGCTGTCCCGTCTGGGGGATGTGAATGAGTCTTATTCGTACTGGACGTTTGGGGATATCTTCGAGGAGCAGGGCGTGCCGTTCACGCCGTTCCACGGAGGGTTCGGACTCGTGGCCAACGGCGGGATTCCCAAGCCTGCTTTCTGGACTTTTGTGTTCTTTAAGAATCTGGAAGGGAAATGTATCCATCGTTCCGGGGACATGGTCGTGATGGATAAGGGTGACGGAGGCTACTGCGGAGTGGCGTGGAACAGCGGGACGGAAAGAGTGGACAGGGAGCTGGAAATAAATTTTGAACTGCCGGCAGAGGATGGGCGTGAATATGCGCTCATTACGCGGCTGGTGGATGAGGATACCTGTAATCCGCTGCGTCTCTGGCATGACATGGGCGAACCGTCCAGTCTGACGGAGAAGCAGAAGAAGCTTCTTAAGGAAAGCGCAAGACCGTTGGTATCGAGCAGACGGATCGGGACGCAGCAGGCGGTGGAGCCGCAGGGAACGCTGGCGGGATCCGGAACGGTGACCGGACGGAAGGTGCAGGTCAGCCTGCAGCTGAAGGAATTTGCGGTCGTTTTCTTTGAACTTGATCCTGTGCTGCCGGCGGGCGACCGGGGATATGATTATGAGAGAGTTATGCAGCGGAAGAACGGGTGAGCGGCGCAGCCGCGGCGACTGCCGGCATGACTGCGCGGGCCTTGTCTGTCTTTCGGGGATGAAATAATTATAAATGTATGGAGGTAAGGAAAGGTATGATCAGAATTGTGAAAACAGAAAATGGACTGGTAAGAGGAATCGAGGCCGCAGATCCCAGGATCACGGCGTTTAAGGGGATCCCCTTTGCCGCGCCGCCTATTGGGGAGAACCGCTGGAGAGCGCCCCAGCCCTGCGAAAACTGGGAAGGAATCCGGGACGCGTACCGCTTTGCGCCCATTTCCGTGCAGGACAGGCCCGGGATGGGAACGGACATCTACTGCCGGGAATGGCATGTGGATCCGGATATCGCCATGGGCGAGGACTGTCTATATCTGAATGTCTGGACAGGCGCGAAGCGCGCGGATGAGAAGCAGCCGGTACTGGTATGGTTCTTCGGCGGCGGTCTGCAGTGGGGTTATCCTGCAGAAATGGAATTTGACGGCGAGCGCCTGGCAAGACGCGGCGTGGTCGTGGTGACGGTAAATTACCGGATCAATGTGTTCGGCTTTCTGGCCCATCCGCAGATTACCGCCGAGCAGCCGGACGCGCCGGCGAATTTCGGCAATCTGGACCAGCAGGCGGGCCTTAAGTGGGTGGTCCGCAACATTGCGGCCTTCGGCGGCGATCCGGGCAATATCACGATCGCGGGCCAGTCGGCGGGGGGCGGAAGCGTCTTAAGCCAGATCGCCTGCCCCGCCAACAAGGGGCTGTTCCAGAAGGCGGTAGTCATGAGCGGCATGATCCGAAGCCCCTATGGCGGAGGCGGGATCGGGACGCCGGAGCCGCTTGCGTCGGCGGAGAAGAACGGGGAAGATTTCTTTGCGTTCCTCGGCGTTTCCACCTTGGAGGAGGCCAGAAAGCTGGATGCCTTCGAGCTCTTACATAAATACAGCGAATACGCCCGGACCCGCCGCAGGATGTTCACGGTGGAGGACGGCCGGTTCTGCGTTGGCGAGCCGCTTGCGCTGATCCTTGAGGGGAAATGTGTGGACGTACCGATCATGGCCGGCAACACCAGCGACGAGTTCCCCAATTTCCTTCAGGCGGAGTCGGAGGAAGAACTGAAGCAGAAGGCGGAAGCGGCCTTCGGGCAGCGCGCGCAGGAATTCCTTGCGTTCGAGGAGGCGCATAAGGCAGAACAGCCGGGACAATATGCGAAGGCGGCGGGCATCGAGTGCACAGCCAAGAGCCTGTTTCTGGAGAAGAAACGGCTTGGAAGCGCCAATGATTATTACTACTATCGGTTCGACGGGGAGATCCCGGGCTGGGACCATCCGGGAACCTTCCACTCCGTGGATCTGTGGTTCTTCTTCGAGACGCTGGCCAAATGCTGGAGGCCCTTCGTGGGGAAGCATTACGACCTGGCCAGGCAGATGTGCAATTACTGGGTTAATTTCATTAAGACCGGCGATCCCAACGGCCCGGACGCGGACGGCACCCAGATGCCGGAGTGGCTCCCCTACACGGATGAAACGCCCTGCGATATGGTGTTCGGACATGACGGCGCATCTCCGGTGACGGAGCCGGAAACGCCGTTTATGAAGCTCCTCATCGATGTAACCGGGAAACGCATGAAAGGAGAAGCATAACGCATGAGTCAGAACAGTACCGGTTTCGCGGTCATGGTCTATACGCGCACGCCCGTTCCGGGAGAATATCCCGCAGGGCTGGCGCAGAGCGTCCATCTGGCCTTAAGCGACGACGGCGTTCATTTCCGGCCGCTGAACCAGAATTATGGCGTCGTGTTCGCTTTGGGCACTGTCCGGGCGGACGATACGATCCATCCGAAGGGCGTGAAGGAGCCACGTGTATTTGCCATCGGGGAAGGAAGGTATGGGATCACGGCCGTTTCCGTCAATGAGGACGGAAGTCCGGATGAGGAGATGGCCGGGAAACGGTTCTTCTGGACGACGGCGGATTTTATTCATTTTCAGGAAGAAAAGCCGCTGGACGCAGGGGAGCGTGCGGCTGAGACCGGACAGGAAATCGCCGGCAGTGTCACGAATATTAATGAACAGTTATACAACCGCATGAAACAGTACTGGAGCCGGGTTTACAACTGCGGCGTATCTGTGCCGGAAACAGCTGCGGCGGATTCGCCGGAGGCGCTTGCGGAGGTGAAGGCGGTCCTGACTTATTCCGACGGCTCACGGGTGCTTCGGCGTGTGGCGTGGGATCGTTCCTCCGTCGATTTTAAGCGGAGCGGAACCTATGAGGCGTCGGGTACGGTACAGGACATCCGCTATCCGTTTCCGCTGGCGGAGGGCTACGGTGATCCGGTGATCCTGTCCTGGGAGGGCAGAAAATACTACATCGCGACCAATGATAACACCAATGACATCGGCCTCTATGTGAGGGAGGCGCAGACCGTAGAAGGGCTGTTTGCGGAAGGGGTCACGGAGCATCTGATCCTTGCTGAGGACGAGAAACGCAATCTGCGTCAGACCTTCTGGGCCCCGGAATTCCACCTGATCGGCGGCGAGCTTTATATTCTGTTCGCGGTCAGCGGTCGCGTGTGGGGACCTCAGTGCCACATGATGCGGCTGAAAAAGGGCGGAAGCATCACAGACCCCGGCAGCTGGACGGATCCGGTCCGGGTCCGGAGAAAGGACGGAAGCTGGCTTTCGGAGGACGGGATCACTCTGGACATGACGTATCTGAAGGCGGGCGGACGTTCCTATGTGGTCTGGTCGTACAGGCGCCACATCGGCACGCCGATGGATACCGGCTCCATGCTTTACATCGCGGAAACGGATGAGAAGACGCCGTGGAAGCTGACCAGCGAGCCGGTGCTGCTTACAAGACCCCTTTACGGGTGGGAAAATGTGGACGGCACGATCAATAACGAAGGTCCCTATTCATTTCAGGCAGACGGAAAGGTCTACCTGACCTATTCCGGCGGTTCCGCGAACGCCTACACCTATGTGCTGGGACTTCTGACCGCAGACGCGGACAACGACCTTCTGGATCTGGCCAGTTGGACGAAGAGCGGCTGCCCGGTGCTATCGTATTACTCCGTGGAGGGGGTATACGGGCCAGGACATAACTCCTTTTTTACCGATGAGGACGGGAACCTGATGATCGCCTATCACGGTGAGACCAGTATCGGCGGCCATTTGAGATGCGTGGGGATCCGGAGAGTGCATTTTGACGCGGAGGGAAGGCCGAGATTCGACCTGTCCGCGGACCGTGACCTGGATCCGGCGTTTGAGCGGGTGAGCACAAAGGTCATTGTGCCGTAGGGCGGAAGGCCGTTGTGTCACGGCGGGACGCGGTCGGGGAAGAGTCAGAAGGCCGTTGCGCCACGGCGGGACGCGGCCGGGGAAGAGTCAGAAGGCCGTTGCGCCACGGTGGGATGCGGCCGGGGAAGAAGCAAAAGGCTGTTGTGTCATTGCACGGCAGAACAGGGAAGGAATCAGAGAGAATGGCGTATTTATTAAATTATACAAGGATGCCGGTCGACGAGGTCCTCTATGATCCGAAGCTGGCGTACAGTATGCACCTGGCGCTTGGCGGGGACGGAATCCATTTTACGGCGCTCAATCACAACAGCGGCGTGCTGTTTGCGAAAGCCACGGAGAACGGGGACGGGTCCCTGAATCCGAAGAGCATGAAGAATCCATGGCTCTTTCAGCTTCCGGGCGGCGGGTTCGGCGTCGCCGCGGTCCGCACGGGCGGGGACGGGGAGGACGATGAAGAAAGCAGGGGCTGTGTGCTCTGCTTTCGCACCGTCGATCTGCTTTGCTATGAGGAGCTGGGGCTTCTGAAGCTGGGGACGGATTACGTGGAAGAAGTCCGGTGCGGCTGTAAGGCGGACAGCGGGGAGATCACCGTCACATGGAAGGAACGAAACGGCGAATGTTTTGCCGTGTCGGTACCGGGCGATGCCTGGCGGCCGTCTGCGGATGGCGGGCTGGCGCCGGGCAGCGTGCCGGAGGTGTGCGGAGAGCGAATGTCCGGCGGTACTGTGGAAGCGGGTGAAGATCCTGCAGACGGCAAAGCTGCGGAAGGGTGCGAAGACCGTGCGGCCGGCTGTGCGGCGGATATATCCGGGATTGAGGGCGCCGTACCCCACAATATCCTTGAGATCCCGGAAGAGACGGCTGTCCGTCTGCGGCAAAAGTTGCTGACACCGTGTAACATTGGGATCGATTTTCCAGAGACGGTGGAAATTACCGGACCGGAAGAACTGGAAGCGTACCGGGCCACGGCGTTTTACAGCGACGGCACCTCCGAGCGCAAGCGGGTAGACTGGGATCTTGGACAGGTGGATTTCGGCAGGGAAGGCGTCTATCCCATAACAGGACGGGTACATCAGGAACATTTTGCATTCCCGGTGGCAGAGAACCGGGCGGATCCCTGCGTCTGCCGCTGGAAAGGAAAGTATTATTTCATCGCCACCAATGACGCCGATGACAACCACACCCTCTACATCCGGGTGGCGGATACGCTTGCCGGACTGGTGACGGCGGAGGAATATTTACTTCTGGACAGTACGACCTATCCGGGCATCGGCGGTCTTCTATGGGCGCCTGAGTTTCATGAGATCGGCGGCAAATTGACGATCTTCCATGCGGCCACGCCGGGACCATTCTTTTGCGAGGAGAGCCATGTAATGCTTTTGCGGGAGGGCGGAGACCCTGTCTGCCGCGAAGACTGGTCGGCTCCCAGGCGGGTGGTGAAGGCGGACGGAAGCGACATCTGCGAAGCCGGCAAAGAGATCACCCTGGACATGACCTGCTTTGAATGGCAGGGGAAATGGTACGCCGTCTGGTCCCAGAGACAGTTTTTGCCGAAGGATCTGGGCGCGTGGCTGTATATCGCCGAATTGGATCCGGATGAACCGTGGCGGCTTCTGACCGAGCCGGTGATCCTGTCCAGGCCGGAATATGGCTGGGCCAATAATCATACCTTCGTGGACGAGGGACCGTTTGCCCTGATAAGGGAGGGCAGGCTGTACCTGACATTTTCCAGCGCGGCGGTAGATACCTCCTATGTGGTCGGCCTGCTGACGCTTGAGGAAAGCGGCGATCCTCTGCAGCCGCACAGCTGGCGGAAAACCAATTACCCGATCCTGACATCCAGGAGCGTGGAGGGCGAATTCGGTACCGGTCATAACGCCTATGTGACGGATGAGGACGGAAATGTATGGAATACTTATCACGCCAGGCCCGGCGTGAAAGGATCGCGCAGCAGCGGGATCCGGCGGGTGCATTTTGATATCGACGGAGAGCCGGTTCTGGATATGACGGAAGATAAGGATGCGGCGGAAGAGTACCATACGGTACGGACGCGGCTGATTGTGAAATGTCCGTAAGCGGACAGCAGGATGGATGCGGTCCGCCTGACAGAGAAAGCTGAACTGCATATAGAATAAACAGTTAAGGAGATCAAATATGAGAGACAGAGAAAAAGCGAAACAGAGAGCGCACGAACTGGTGAGCCGGATGACCCTGGAGGAGAAGGCGGCCCAGCTGAAATTCGACGCGCCGGCGATCCCACGGCTGAACGTACCGGCGTACAACTGGTGGAACGAGGCGCTTCACGGCGTGGCGAGGGCCGGCGTGGCCACCAGCTTCCCGCAGGCGGTTGGCATGGCGGCGTCCTTTGACACGGAACTTCTCGGCGAAGCCGGAAAAGTGGTTGCCGAGGAAGGCCGGGCCAAATATAACGCGGCCAGCGGGAAAGGCGACCGCGATATCTACAAGGGCCTGACATTCTGGTCGCCTAACGTCAATATTTTCCGCGATCCCAGATGGGGACGTGGTCAGGAGACCTACGGGGAGGATCCGTATCTGACCGGCGAACTGGGCAAGGCGTTCGTGAACGGCCTGCAGGGCGACGGAGAGTATCTGTCGGCGGCCGCCTGCGCCAAGCATTTTGCGGTGCATTCCGGGCCGGAGGCGCTGCGGCACGAGTTCGACGCGGAGGTATCCGATAAGGATCTGTATGAGACGTATCTGCCGGCGTTTGAGAAGCTTGTGACTGAGGCCGGGGTAGAGGCGGTCATGGGCGCTTACAACCGGACTAACGGGGAGCCGTGCTGCGGCAGCAGGACGCTGATTCAGGAGATCCTGCGCGGAAAATGGAATTTCCAAGGGCATTTCGTCTCGGACTGCTGGGCGATCCGGGATTTCCATACAAGGCATATGGTGACAGCCACGGCGGAGGAATCCGCGGCGCTGGCGCTTAAGAATGGCTGCGACGTAAACTGCGGAAGTACTTACCTTCATGTCTTAAAGGCATATCAGGATGGGCTTGTGACGGAAGAGGAGATCACCGCGGCGGCGGAGAGGCTGTTTACCACCAGGTTCCTGCTGGGGCTTTTTGACGAGACGGAGTACGATAAGATCGGCTATGACCGGATTGAATGCGAAGAGCATCTTAAGACGGCGGACCGGGCCACGGCAGAGAGCGTGGTGCTTCTGAAGAACGACGGAATCCTTCCTCTTAAGAAGGAGCAGTTAAGGGCTATCGGCGTGGTCGGACCGAACGCCAACAGTCGTGCTGCTCTGATCGGAAACTACCATGGGACATCCTCCAGATATATCACGGTGCTGGAAGGCATCCAGGATGAAGCGGAAGCCGCCGGGATCCGGGTGTATTATTCCGAGGGCTGCCACCTTTACCGTGACAAAGTAGAGGGACTCGCGCATCCGCAGGATCGGATCAGCGAGGCGGTCAGCGTGGCGGAGCATAGCGATGTGGTCATCCTCTGCGTGGGACTGGATGAGACGCTGGAGGGCGAGGAAGGCGATACCGGCAACAGCTACGCTTCCGGCGACAAAAAGGATCTTCTGCTGCCTCAGTCCCAGAGGAAGCTGGTCGAGGCAGTCATGCAGACCGGTAAGCCGACGGTAGTGCTAAATATGACCGGAAGCGCCATGGATCTGCGGTATGAGCAGGAGCACGCCGACGCCGTGATGCAGATCTGGTATCCAGGAGCGAGAGGCGGAAGAGTCGTTGCAAGGCTTTTGTTTGGGGAACTGTCCCCCTCCGGAAAGCTGCCGGTCACCTTCTATAACAGCGTAGACGACCTGCCGCCTTTCGAGGACTATTCGATGAAGGGAAGGACCTACCGGTATTTTGAGGGTACGCCCCTGTATCCCTTCGGCTATGGACTGACCTACGGCGACGTGGCTGTGGAATCCGTGGACTGTGGCGGGAAGACATTTACGACGGCGCAGGCAGCCGGTACAGCGAAGTCTGCAGAAACGGACGCAGATGTGGATGCAGCGGAAGAGATCACATTGACGGTTCGGCTCGCCAACCGGAGTATGACCGCCACAGGCGATGTGCTTCAGGTCTACATAAAAGACATGCAGTCTTCTTTTGCCACGCCGAACGGAAAGCTCTGCGCATTTCAGCGGGTATTTCTGAAAGGCGGAGAGAGCCTGGAGGCGGAAATACGGCTTGGCGCCGACGCGTTTACCATTGTGGACGAAAACGGGGAGAAACGGCAGGACGGCAGCTGTTTCCTTGTAAGCGTGGGCTGCGGACAGCCGGATATCCGGACGAAGGAACTGACCGGGAAAGAGACAGTCACATTTATGCTGCGGAAAGAAAATACGCAGCGCTGAGGGAGGCGTCTTCATGAAGCTGATCCATCTGTCCGACCTGCATCTCGGCAAGCGGGTCAATGAATTTTCGATGTTGGAGGATCAGGAATACATTCTGAAGAAGATTCTGCGCGTCATTGACGAGGAGCAGCCGGACGGTGTGATTCTGGCGGGAGATATTTATGACAAGCCGGTTCCGCCTGCGGAGGCGGTACAGCTGTTTGATGAGTTCCTGGTGGGACTGGCCCGCAGGCGGCTTCATGTGTTTGTAATCAGCGGTAATCACGATTCGCCGGAACGAATTGCGTTTGCTTCCCGGATCCTGGAGGCGGGCGGGATCTATATGTCGCCGGTCTATGATGGACATATTGCGCCGGTTACGCTGAAGGACGCATATGGGGACGTGGACATTTACCTGCTTCCGTTTTTGAAACCGGCCCATGTCCGCAGGTTCCATGAGGGGGCGGAGATTTCTACTTATACGGATGCCGTCGCCTGTGCCATAGCTGATATGAAGATCGATCCGGGACGGAGGAATGTGCTTGTGACCCATCAGTTTGTTGTCGGCGCGGTGCGTTCGGAATCAGAGGATCTCTCCGTAGGAGGCGCAGACGCTGTCGATGCTTCGGTATTCCGCGATTTTGATTATGTGGCGCTGGGGCATATCCATTCGCCCCAGAACTGCGGTTCCGAGCGGATCCGTTACTGCGGGACGCCGCTCAAATATTCTTTTTCTGAGGCGAGTGACTGCAAATCCGTGACAGTGGCGGAGCTTCATGAAAAGGGAACTCTTTGCGTTCGGACGGTTGCACTTACGCCGCGTAAAGATATGAAGGAACTTCGAGGTTCCTATGAAGAGCTGACGAGAAGATCCTTTTATGAGAATACGACCTGGCAGGAGGACTATATTCATATTACGCTGACTGACGAGGAGGATGTGCCGGAAGCGATCGGAAAGCTGAGAGTTATTTATCATAACCTGATGAAGCTGGATTACGACAATACCAGAACGCGCACCGGCGTGCAGATCCGCGGTACAGAGGACATGCCGAAGCGTACGCCGCTTCAGCTGTTTTCGGAATTTTATGAACTGCAGAATAACCGTCCGATGACGGAAGAGCAGACGGCGTTTGTCAGGAATCTGATCGAAAAGACATGGGGGGATGAGCGATGAAGCCGGTGAAATTGACAATGTCTGCGTTTGGCCCCTATGCCGGGAGGACGGAGCTTCCCTTCGATCGTCTGGGTGAAAAGGGCCTTTATCTGATCACTGGCGATACCGGGGCAGGTAAGACGACGATCTTTGATGCGCTCACTTACGCTCTTTACGGGGAGGCCAGCGGGGATTATCGGGAGCCGGGGATGTTCCGGTGCAAGTACGCGAAGCCGGAAACGCCTACGGAGGTGGAACTGATATTTTCCTATGCCGGCAAAACATACACGGTGAGGCGGAACCCGGAATATGAACGTCCGAAGGCGCGGGGCGAAGGCTTCACGCTGCAGCGGGCGGAGGCGGAACTGAAGTACCCGGATGGACGCATTGTCACAAAGCAGAAGGAGGTGGATGCGGCCATCCGTGAGATCATGGGTATTGACCGGGATCAGTTCCTGCAGATCGTGATGATTGCCCAGGGGGATTTTCTGAAGCTTTTGCTGTCGCCTACGGAGGATCGCAAGAGAATATTCCGTCAGTTGTTTGGTACGCGGCCTTACGCGGAGCTTTCGGAAATGCTGAAGCGGGAGGCAGGGACATTAAGCGATGCGTGTGCGGACGTACAGAAGAGCTTAAAACAGTATATTGACGGTATCCTGTGCGATGAGGAGGACGTCCGTTCGATTGAAGTGAGAAAAGCCCGTAACGGCGAACTGCCTGCCGCGGAGGTGACGGAGCTGATCGGGCAGCTTTTGGCGGAGGACGGAGAGCGGCTGTGCGCTTTGGATAAGGAGATCGAAATGCTGGACCGGCAGCTTGAGACGGTCAGCGGCAATCTGGGGCGTCTGGAGCTGCAGGAAAAGGCACGCAGCGATCTTAGTCAGACGCAGGCGGCGCTTGAGGCAGAAAAGGGGCGGCTGTCGGAACTTGAAGCCGGTCTTAAGATGGAAAAGGCCAGAGCCGCGCAAGGAGAAGTCCTGACGGCTCAGAAGGCGGAACTGGACGCGGAACTGCCCCGTTACGACGAGCTGGACGCACTGCACCGCACGGTCGCAAAGATGGAAACAGAGATTTCGGAAAAAGAGAAATTGCTGGAACAGAAACAAGCTTTTTCTGAGCGGCGGGGGATGGAACTGGAGAGGCTTCGTACGGAACTGGCGTCCTTAAGCGGGGCAGGTGAAAACCGGCAGAAACTGGAGAATCAGCGAAACGGCGCGCAGGACAGGCAGACGGCGCTGCTGAGGCTTTCCGATGATCTGGAAGAATATGCGGATCAGTGCAGGAGGCTTTCGGCGCAGCAGCAGAGTTATCTGTGCGCTTCTGAGCGGGAACGACAGGCTGCATTGGATTACGAACAGAAAAACCGTGCTTTTCTGGATGGACAGGCCGGTATTCTGGCGCAACGTCTGGAAGCGGGAAAGCCCTGTCCTGTCTGCGGTTCCCTTTCGCATCCGTGCCCCGCGCGCAAATCAGAGAACGCCCCGTCTGAGGAGCAGTTAAAACGACTGCGGGCAGAGGCGGAGAAAGCTGCAGCACAGGCGCGAAAGGAGAGCGAGGCCTGTGCGTCCCTGCGCACTGCTGCTGACGCCAAAAAGACAGCGATCAAACAGCAGATGGAGGCGCTTCATCCGGGCTGTGCCTTTGAAGATGCCGTTGGATGCGTTGCGGAGGAGATTTCGGCGGCTGCCGGAATGATCAGGAAGCTGGACGGGGAAATTGCCGCAGAACGGAAGAAGGCCGGACGGAAAGCGGAGCTGGAGAAACTGTGTCCGGAGGAGGAGAAGCTTTTGGGAGATCTCAGGCAGGAGTTCAGCCGTCTGGATAACGAACTGGCTTTTGCACGTGCGCTTCTGTCTTCTAAGAAGGAGCAGTTTGACGAGAAACGGAAAGGCCTGCGCTGCGAGAGTAAGGCTGCCGCGCGGGAGCAGTCCCTTAAGCTGGCCGGACAGATCGAGGCGCTTCGCAAGGCCCTGGAAGATGCGAACCGAAAATATATGGACAGCAGACAGCGCCTCGCAGCAGGTGAAGCGAGGATCAGCCAGTTAATGAGCAGCCTCGCGGGAGCGGATACGCTTGACCGGGCAACGGAAAGCGCCAGAAAAGCCGGGCTTACGGAAAAGCGGGAGCAGAAACGCAAATTTGCGCAGGAACTGGCGGTGCGGCTGCGTGCCAATCGTTTGGCGCTTGAAAATATCCGTTTGGGTTCAGAAGAACTGGCGGCGCTTGAAAAACGCAGCGCCTGGGTGCGCACGTTGTCCAATACCGCTAACGGTAATCTTCGCAACCGGGAGAAGATTATGCTGGAAACTTATGTCCAGATGAATTATTTTGACCGGATTATTTCCCGGGCGAACCTGCGGCTGATGGTAATGAGCGGCGGTCAGTATGAGTTAAAACGCCGTCTGGAGGCAGAGAACAATAAGAGCCAGAGCGGTCTGGAACTGGATGTGACCGACCATTATAACGGGACGGAGCGCAGTGTGAAGACGCTGTCGGGCGGAGAGTCCTTTCAGGCATCCCTCTCGCTTGCGCTGGGGCTTTCCGATGAGATCCAGTCTTCGGCCGGAGGCGTACATCTTGACACCATGTTTGTAGACGAAGGTTTCGGATCTCTGGATGAGGAGGCTCTGAGTCAGGCAATGAATGCGCTGGCCGGACTTACGGAAGGCAATCGGCTGGTGGGGATCATTTCCCACGTGGCAGAACTGCGCGAAAAGATCGACAGGCAGATCGTTGTGACGAAACAGAGGAACGGAGGAAGCAGGATACGTGTCGAGGAATAAATACTGGATCTGCGTGGAGATCGTGGGGCTGCCAGAGGACAGATCATGATATGCGGTTCCGTTCAGAGACGGAAGAACATATCTGTCGGATTGATTTCGCGGACAAATGGGGAGATCGGAACGGCGGAACGAAGTGAGGACTGAAAATGTGCAGCAGGTATTATGTAGATATGGAAGTGGTGAAGGCGCTGCAGCGCCTCGCCGGCGATGCAGACGACGTTTTTGCGGGAGATCTGGCGCAGGCCGCGGAAACGGGGACGGTTGACGTCTGTCCATCGCAGAACGCGGTGCTTGTGCTGGGACAGAACGGGAGGATCCTTCTGAGAAGGATGCGATGGGGATATCCGCAGTATGACGGGGAAACGCGCGGACGTCTCCTTATTAACGCCAGGGCGGAGACCGCCGCGGAGAAACCGGCGTTCCGGGAGAGTCTGCGCATGTCGAAGCAGGCGTCCTTTACAGAAAGCTTTCGTGCGGTGAAACCTGCAATTCAGGAAAGCCTGCGCGCGGCGAAGCCGGCGCCGGTCGGAATTCCCGTAAGCGGGCGCTGCGCGGTGCCTGCGGCCGGTTTCTACGAGTGGAACCGGAGTAAAGAAAAAGTAGTATTTACGCACAGGGAATCTCCGGTTTTCTATATGGCGGGATTGTATCGGAAGTTTGACGGCGAAGACCGTTTCGTTGTCCTGACGACGCAGGCCAACGCTTCCGTCGCGCCGGTCCATGAGCGGATGCCGCTGATCCTGGAGGCGGACGAGCTTGAGACATGGCTGAATGACGACGCCGGCGCGGCAAAGCTTCTGGAAAAGACGCCGGAAATGCTTACGCGGAGTCAGGAGTATGAGCAGCTGAGCCTGTTCGGATCGCCGTGAACCCGCCGGAACAGCTGCGAGAGGAAGTTATAGATGGAATTGGAGACAAAACAGCTGCTTTTGCGGCCGTGTGAAGAGACAGACGCGGAAACGTGCAAGAGAATGGAACAGACTGAAAGTCGAATAGAACAGACCGGGAGTCCGCGGGGCGCGGATCCTGCGCGCTGTGAGATCGCTCCCCCTGATATGGAGGCGTATCTGGCCGCGAAAAGCCGCTGGGACAGCGTCGCGAAGCCCCTGGACGGCCTGGGTGAACTGGAGGAAATGGTGCAGAAGATCGCCGCGGCGCAGCGGACGGCAGACGTTGACATCAGCCGCCGGTGCGTAGTAATTATGTGCGCGGACAACGGCGTCACGGCGGAGGGAGTGACCCAGTCGGACAGTTCGGTGACGGCCCTCTGCGCGGAAAGCATGGCGAACGGCACTTCCAGTATCAATCAGCTGGCGGACGCCTATCGGGCGGAGGTTCTGGTCGTTGACGCGGGGATGGCGGCGGATGTGGAAAATGAGAACATTCTTATGCGGAAGGTCGCCTGCGGAACCGCCGATATCGCCGTCGGTCCGGCGATGACGCGCGCGGAAGCGCGGCGCTCCATTCAGCTGGGAATCGATATCATGGGAGTCCTGAAGCAGAGAGGCGTACAGATCGCCGCCGCGGGCGAGATGGGCATCGGCAACACGACGACGGCCGCGGCCATGGCATCGGTGCTTCTGGGTCTTCCGCCGCGGAAAGTGACCGGCCGCGGCGCTGGACTGGACAGCGCACGCCTTGAGCGGAAGATTGCGGTCATTGAGAAGGCGATTCATGTAAACGAGCCCTCCCCGGACGACCCGCTGGATATCCTTTCCAAGGTGGGCGGTTTTGATATCGGTGCGATGGCGGGGATGTTCCTGGGCGGAGGAATCTATGGGATCCCCGTGATCATCGACGGAATGATCTCGGCGGCGGCAGCGCTTCTGGCGTACCGGCTGGCGCCGGCGGTGAAGGCCTATATGCTCGCGGGCCATCAGTCCGGGGAACCGGCCGGTCGTCTGCTGCTTGCGGCGATCGGCTTAAAACCGGTCATCGACGCCGGGCTGCATCTGGGCGAGGGAACCGGGGCGGTGATGCTTTTGCCGCTTCTGGACGGCGCGCTGGCCGTGTATCGAAACGCGCACCGTTTCGAGGAGATCGGTCTGGAAAGGTATGTGAAGCTGACATGATGACACTGGTGACAGGCGGGGCCAAATGCGGCAAATCCCATTACGCGGAGCAACTTTTAGAAAAATTTGCAGGAAAGAAATATTATATCGCCACGATGGAGCCTTACGGCGAGGAGGCGATGGAGGCGATCGCCCGGCATCGGAAACTGCGGGCCGGGAAGGGATTTGAGACAATCGAACGGTATACGGATATTGACGGACTTGCCGCACCGGGGGGTGCAGGCGAGGGGACTGCGGAATCGGACTGCGGATGTACGTCGGCAGATTGTGAACATGAGGAAAAGCGTGCTCCGGAGCTGAGTCCTGTGTGTGCGCCAGCGGAATTCCGACTGCCGCGAGGCTGCGGGATTCTCTTAGAATGCACGGCCAATCTCTGTGCCAATGAAATGTTTAAGGACGGCCGAATCTGCGATCCGACAGAGAGGATCCTGCGCGGATTCCGCCGGCTTAAAGACATTTCCGCAGAGCTTGTGATCGTGACCAACGAGGTGGGAAGCGACGGCATTTCCTATGAGGAAGGCACGGCGGAGTATATCCGGGTGCTGGGGACGGTCAACCGGCTGACGGCGCAGATGGCCGACCGCGTCGTGGAGTGCGTGTACGGGATACCGGTGGTGCTTAAGCAGGAATAGGGGTATTGATGGATGACCGGCTGCCGAAAACAGACGTATGGCATCGTATCAGCAAACAGAAGTATTGACTGATATTAGAACAGGAGAAATTGCGCATGAAGATATTTTACTCGCTGGTCACAGCCTTTCAGACGTATTCCAGAATACCGATGCCGCCGGTTGCGTGGAAGCCGGAGAACCGCCGCTACGCGCTGTGCTTTTTTCCGCTTGTCGGAGCGGTGATCGGGGCACTATTTCTGCTTTGGAAAAAAATCGGCGCGTGTCTGGCGGTCAGTCCGCTTCTGGACGGCACTGTGGCGGCATTGATCCCGCTGGCGGTGACGGGCGGCATCCACATGGACGGATTCTGCGATACGGTGGACGCCAGGGCGTCGTGGGCGGACCGGGAGAAGAAGCTTTCGATCCTGAAGGATCCGCATATCGGGTCATTCGCGGTTTTGGCATTGTGCGCGTATCTGCTTTTGCAGGCGGCGCTTCTGGGTGAGCTCGGAAATGGCCCCGCGATGCCGGTCATCGCGGCGTCTTTCGTGCTTTCCCGTGCGCTCAGCGGTCTGGCTGCGGTTCTTTTCCGGAACGCGCGGGAAGACGGCATGCTTCACGAGAACACAGAACCGGCGCGGAAGAAAATGACCGCGGCGGTTCTTGTGCTGACGGCAGTGGCCGCCTGCGCCTTCATGCTGTGGTGCAGCCCGGTCACGGGCGGGTCTGCCATCGCCGGCGCCGCTCTGTGCTTTCTCCATTACCGGATCACGGCGTATCGGGAATTCGGCGGCATCACCGGCGATATCGCCGGGTGGTTCCTGCAGCGTTGTGAGCTTGTGATGCTGGTATGCGCAGTGGGGGCGGAGAAGCTCGCGGCCTGGGCGGTGGGCGCGGGAGGGTTGATGGTATAATCTCGTCAGAGATTATACCCGCGCCGGTTCGGAGTCCGAACGAAGTGAGGACAAAACACCGAACCGAACCGTGCGCATCCCCCGGAGGGAGCATGTCCGGAGGACATGATATAATCTCGTCAGAGATTATACCCGCGCCGGTTCGATGTCCGAACGAAATGAGGACAAAACACCGGACCGAACCGTGCGCATCCCCCGGAGGGACCATGTCCGGAGGACGTGGTATAATATCATTTTGCAGAAGCGGATGCAAAGCCATAGATTAATTGAAATGAAAGTGGCAATTCAAAAAAGATTCATATGGAGGAATCGGGGCATGATCATGATAACAGGCGGCGCATTTGCCGGAAAGCTGGAATTTGCGCGGGCGCAGTTTGGACTGAACGAGGATGAGATCGTCGATGGAACGGACTGCGCCCCGGAAGATGTATTTACTGCGAAATGTATCGTGCATTATGAACGGCTCATCCGGCGGCTGATGGAGGCGGATGGGAAGGGCGATTTATACGGAGCCAACGGCGCGGATGAAAAAACGGAAGCGGCCAGTACAGGTGGTGGCGCGCCAAAAAACAAAAATCTGTGCCCGCTCACATTTACCGACCGTCTGCTTTGTGAGAATCCGGACGCGGTCGTGATTATGGATGAGATCGGCAGCGGAATCATACCGTTGGAGAAAGGCGAACGTCTCTGGCGCGAGCAGACGGGCCGTGCCGGATGCAGGATCGCAGAATATGCGGATATGGTCATTCGATTGTGCTGCGGGGTACCTGAGGTTATAAAAGGAATGAGGGAATCGATCGTTGTAGGGGGAAGGAGTTAAACGTGTTTGAAGGTGGGGGTTATGGAGAATCTGGGGTATATTATGTAGGAAAATTGAACAAATATATTTATAATTGCATTATTCATGATGCTATTACTGACGATGTTATTATTACGGATGAACGGATTTTACATATAAAAGAAAGGCATCCAGGAGATTATGAGCGTTTTATTGAGTTCTTGCCAGTAATTATAGATGATCCGGATTATATTGTTAGCGCCGGAAAGCCGAACACAGCGGTTCTTCTAAAAGAGATTGAGGAAAATGGTGAGAAGTTTAAGGTGATTTTGCGCTTGAGAGTAGAGACAGATCCTGATAATTATAAAAATTCGGTTTTGTCTTTTTGGCATATCGGTGAAATTACGTGGCGGAAGAACCTGAACGATAAAAAGATACTTTACAAGCGTATAAATTAATATTATAATGAGTATGAAATAGATAGAGAAATTTTGAGGTGGAAATCGCGTCCCCATGCGCCACATGCCAAGAGGCAATGGGCAAAAGAGATTCCGGGAGCGACGCGCCGGACAAAATTTCTCTTTCTTTTTCTATTACTGAAAGACTTATGATGGACAACGGTGAGGTATTTTAGCAACATGACAAAATCCGTAAATGATATTCTCATGGAGGCGGTCCGCAGCGGCATCTGGATACCGGCCGTGCCGCTTCTGATCGGATTCCTGATCGACCTGATATTGGGCGATCCTTATTGCCTGCCGCACCCGGTCCGAGCTATAGGCAGTCTGATCTCGCGGCTGGAAAGGACGGTGCGGAAATATTTCGCGGGGAATCTGCGGTTTGGGGGCGCCGTTCTGGCGCTGGCTGTGCTGACGGTTACGTCCGGCGCTGCATGGATGGTTCTGTATGCTGCCTATCGGATCAGCGTATGGATTGGGATCGCGGCGGAGAGTGTGATGTGCTATTATCTGATCGCACCAAAATGTCTGCGGGACGAAAGCATGAAGGTCTGCCAGGCGCTTGAGGAGAAAGACACCGAGAAGGCCAGAAAGGCCGTGTCCATGATCGTGGGGCGCGATACCGGGAGGCTTGATGCAGCCGGGATCACGCGGGCTGCGGTGGAGACGGTGGCAGAGAATACCTCGGACGGTGTGATCGCGCCGATGCTGTTCATCGCCTTCGGCGGCGCAGCGCTGGGCTTTTTTTATAAAGCGGTCAACACGATGGATTCCA
>CANREE010000030.1 GCA_947629545.1 uncultured Lachnospiraceae bacterium
ATGAAAAATATCACGATCTACGACATCGCCCGCGAGGCGGGCGTTTCGGCGGCGACGGTCTCCAGGGTGCTGACCAACAACGCCAACGTCCGCCCGGAGAAGAAGCAGAAGGTCCAGGCGCTGATCGAGAAATACAATTTCAAGCCCAACGCTATGGCCAAGGGTCTGTCCGATACGAAAAGCAAGGTCATCGGGGTCATGGTCGCCGACGTGCGCAACCCGTTCTACGCGGAGGTATTTCTGGCCTGCGAGCTGGCGGCGGAGAAGGCCGGCTATACGGTGCTTCTGTGCAATTCTCTGGGCGATACGGACCGGGAGAAGCAGAACCTGGAGCTGTTCTACGAGCAGCGGGTCAGCGCCGTGATCCAGCTGGGCGGCCGGGTGGATGATCTGACCAGCGACGCCGATTATGTGGAGATTGTGAATCAGTTTACAAGCAATATCCCTCTGGTGGTCAGCGGCAAGCTGGACGGTACGCTTTGCTATCAGGTACAGATCGACGCCGTGAAGGCCGCGGATCTTCTGATGGAGCATCTGATCGATCTGGGCCACCGCCGGATCGCTCTGGCCAGCGGACGGCTGAACGTGCTCTCTACCTACGAGAAGCACCAGCGGTACAGGCAGATCCTGAAGAATTACCGGATCGATTACCGGGAGGAATATGTGGTCGAGGGCAAATATAACTATTACGGCGGTTATGATGCGATGGAGAAGCTGTTTCAGTGTCGGGAACTGCCGACCGCGATCATCGCGATCAACGACTACGCGGCTCTCGGCATCATGCATAGCATTCAGGAGCATGGACTTCGGATCCCGCAGGATATCGCAGTGGCAAGCTATGATAATACGCAGCTTTCGGAGTTGCTTTCTCCCAGACTGACCAGCGTGGATTATCAGTATGACGTCTTCGGGAGCAGGCTGGTAGAGACTGCCGTCACAGCGGCGGAGGGAGGGGAAGTATCGAGGATCCAGCTTGTTACGCCCAAACTGATGGTTCGTGAGAGCACGGTGGCGGAAGCGGGAAGCCAGTAATACTTCTTTCGCCCCGGCCACATAAAACCCGGCATAAAAATCTGTTTCCGCCTCATTTGAGGCGGAATTTTTTACCTTCAGGTGAAATCGATTTCAAAAATGGACGGGTATCAGGGCAAACTTCGGGGGGGTAAAGATTTTGAATTTTCTGAAAAACAAAAGTTAATTTATGCTTACTGCACAATTTGCACAATTATATCT
The DNA here is from genome assembly GCA_947629545.1 of uncultured Lachnospiraceae bacterium. Lineage (GTDB taxonomy): Bacteria > Bacillota > Clostridia > Lachnospirales > Lachnospiraceae > UBA3402. Next base: position 1,234 of record CANREE010000030.1, read on the forward strand.
TGTACAATTTCTATAAAATGGCAATTTCCTATTGACAGTTAACCACATACTGCTTATAATCAAGTGCATGAAACGGGTTTCAAAACAGTAATTTGCCTAGGAGGCGGATCGATGAGGAGCGGAAAGGGTACATACGGTCTTGCCATACTGACGGCCGCGGCGATGCTCGCGGGGTGCGCGGCAGGCGGAGGGGGCACAGGGACCCAGGCCGGCGGCGGAACGGAAAGCGCCGGCGGCGCGCAGGCCGGCGGAGAGGAAGCGGCCGGCGGATCAGGGCAGGAGGCCGGCGGGGCCTCGGAGCCGGAGAAGGCGCCTTATCTGTGGGACGTCCATACGACCCAGGAGCTGATGGCCGCGGATTATCTGATGTACCGTGTAAACTGCGGGGCCGCGGAAGACGCCGGCGGTGAGACGGGCCTTTACCAGACGACAGCTGACCAGCCTTACGGAACGGACGCCGGAACCGGCAGGCAGTGGGGCTACCGCCCCGCGGATTATATGGAAGCGGTTGAGGATGACACGGGAGAGGATCTGACCCGGTACCGATGGGGGATCCGGGAGGGCGCCGAATATGATGCGGAACAGACCGGCTTCTATTATGAGTTTGAAGTTCCGAGCGGCACTTATGAGGTCACACTGGGTTTCTATAATCCGTTCAGCGCCCGGACCGTTACGGCGGTGGCGGAGGATCAGACAGTGATGGAGGATCAGAAGATCCTCAAGTATAAATTGACAGAGAATGCGTTTTATACCACGGTCACCGACGGGAGCCTGCAGCTGAAGGTCTATAACCCGGATCGGGGCAAGGACGCGATGAAGGATCCGGTCTTAAGCTACATTCTGGTGCGGGCGGTGCCGGAGTACACGGCGGATCTGCTAAAGCAGCTGCTTGAGCAGACGGAGATCCCGGAGAATGTGATCCCGGACCGGCAGACACCGCGCTACACGGCGGGGAGCTATGAAGCCTTCGCGGAGCAGTACCGGGCAGCCGAAGACCTGGCGCGGAAGGAAGACGCGGCGGAAGAGGAATACCGCACGCAGTATATGGCGCTCAAGGACGCCTATGACGGATTGGAGGAGATCAGCGTGTATGATTCGTTTTTACCGGGAAAGAAATGGACAGACGATGAGGGCAATCTGATTCAGGCCCACGGCGGTCAGGTGCAGCGGCTGACGGTGACGGATCCGGCTACTGGACAGACTTCGGAAAAATGGTGGTGGGTCGGCGAGGATAAGACCAACGGCTCCTCCCGCAGCGGCATTTGCGCGTACAGTTCCGACGACCTGTATAACTGGCACTACGAGGGGCTCGTGATGCGGAATGTGGAGAGCCGGGCCCAGCTGGACGAGGAGGAATATTTCACCAGCCTGTACGCGGATTACACGCCGGAGCAGAAGGACAATGTATTCGCCTGTCTGGACGCGGGGAGCGCGATCATCGAGCGGCCGAAGCTTATTTATAATGAAAAGACGGGCATGTACGTCCTCTGGTTCCACGCGGACGGCCCGACTGAGACCAGCAATTCCTCCTACGCGGCGGCCTGTGCGGGCGTTGCGGTGTGCGATACACCCTACGGACCGTTTCGATTCATCGACCGGTACCGGCTGAATACCTGCCCGCCGGATCAGGAGGACTGCTACCCGCAGAGCAAAGGAATGGCCAGGGACATGAATGTGTTCGTGGATGCGGACGGCACGGCCTACATCATTTATTCCAGCGAAGAGAACCTGACCCTTTACATATCGAAGCTGAACGACGAGTACACGTATCTGGCGGTTCCGCCGGAGCAGGCGGTTTACGGAAGGGATTACATCCGGCTGTTCCCCGGGGCGCAGAGAGAGGCGCCGGCACTGTTTGTGAGGGACGGCGTGTACTATCTGATGACCTCCGGCTGTACCGGCTGGGCGCCGAACCAGGCCAGATATTACCGGGCGGACTCGGTGCTCGGCGAGTGGGAGAACTGCGGAGACCCCTGCGTGGGTGACGACAACCACACGACCTTCGAGTCGCAGAGCACCTGCATCTTTCAGGTCGGGGATGATTACATCTATATGGGCGACCGGTGGAACAGCGAGGATCTGAAGAACTCGCGCTATATTTGGCTCCCGATAGCGTTCGATGAAGCGGGAAATATGAGCATCTCCTATACGGATGAATGGAAGCTTCCGTGAGCGGGGAGCTGTATGGAGGCATAAGAGCATCAGCGGCGCGGAATTGCCGTCGTAAGAGGGCGTCAGTGGCCGCGAGGCGGCTGACTGGAAAGGCTGCAGTTGCGTGGCGGTTCACGAAGTCGGTCAGCAGGCCGGCGCGACAGACGCCGCTGGGCGTCTCACGAAGCCGAACGGCAGCAGGAGCGACAGCAGATGCGAAAGAATGGCAGCAGGCCCGGCACAGCCCGGGCATACGGCGAATAAAGGAAAGGCATGGACTCGATATGAGAAACGATGAGAGAGTGAGAGGGAAGAAAGCAGCGGCGATCCTGACCGCGGCTGTGCTGTCCGTGGGCGTCGGTACTCTGGCCCCTGCCATGACGGCGGGAGCGACCGGGATTGAGTCTGAGGATGTGGTCGCGGGACTTCTGGATGTGATCCATGATACCGAGACCTACGACGACTATCTGGCGGCCCATGAGGGGGCGGCGTATCCGGATGCGGAGATCACCGTAAACGGCGCGGATTATAAGGAAGCGTCCGAAGGCTTTACGGCCGACGCGGACGGTCTGAATACGCTGGAGGACGGCAGCGTCACCTACGAGGTGGACGTGCCGGAAGCCGGCTTCTATAACATTTTTCTGAACTATTATCCCAGCGAGGGCAAGAATAACGCCATCGAGCGCGAGCTTTACATCAACGGGGAGATTCCCTTCGAGAACGCCCAGTATCTGGAATTCACGAGGATCTGGGAGGACGCGGAGGAGATTCGCCGTGATTCCCGCGATAACGACGTGCGTCCCAAGCAGAAGGAAGCCGGGCAGTGGATGTCCGCTTATCTGGCCGACAGCGACGGCTATTATCAGGATTCATTCAAATTCTATTTCGACAAGGGCGTCAGCACGATCACCCTGGTATCCACAAAGGAACCGATGAAGATCGGAAGCATCGTCTTAAAGCAGGAGGAATCGCTGCCGACTTACGCCGAGTACCTGGCACAGCACAGTGATGCGTCCCCGGTACAGCTGGCGGAGGCGGTCAGGATTCAGGGCGAAGATGTACGCTATAAGTCCGACTCCACGCTGTATCCCATTGCGGACCGTACCTCTCCCTTATCAGAGCCCTACAGCCCCAGCAAGACCCGCCTGAACGTGATCGGCGGCGCGAACTGGAAGCAGGTCGGACAGTGGCTGACCTGGGAGATTGAGGCGCCGGCAGACGGTATGTATGAGATCGCCCTGCGCTACCGCCAGAACATCAACACCGGCGTCACCGTGGTGCGTTCGGTCCTGCTGGACGGCGCGCTGCCGTTTGAGGAGGCGCGGGAGTGCAAGTTCTACTATAACAATGACTGGCAGGTCGTCCCGCTGGGAATCGAGGACGGCGAACCGTTCCGCTTCTATCTGACGGCCGGTACCCACACGCTGCAGATGAAGATCAATCTGGGCGAGGAGATGTCTGAGATCATCCGCCGGACGGATGTGTGTATTTCTGAACTGAACCGGGCTTACCGTCAGCTTCTGATGGTGATCGGCAGTTCGCCGGACACCATGCGCGACTACCAGCTGACCACCAGGACGCCGGAGGCGCTTCAGATCCTGAAAGAGCAGTATGAGAATATCAGCGAGATCCGCCGGATGGTGGATGATTATATGAAGGGAACGGCCAGCAGCTCCACCGCCACGGTGGACAATCTGGTCAATCAGCTGCAGAGGATGACCGAGGATCCCCGGACCATTGCCAGACAGTGGTCTGCCTTCAAGGACAACATCGTATCCCTGGGTTCCTGGCAGCTGTCCATGAAGGAACAGCCGCTGGAGATCGATTACCTCCTGCTGGGACAGCCCGGCATGAAGCTTCCGAAGGCGGAAGCCGGCTTCCTTCAGAAAGCGGTCCATGAGATCAAGCAGTTTGCTGCCAGCTTCGTGGAGGACTACGACAGTATCGGCGAGGTCTACGAGGGCGAGGCCCTTCAGGTCTGGATTCTGGCCGACGGCAGCAACGTCACCAGCATGACCGGCGGCGGCCGCGACCAGGCCACGGTCATCAAGGATCTGGTAGACAACTATTTCGTGCCGGAACAGAACATTCCGGTCAATGTCAAACTGGTCAATAAGGACGTGCTTCTGTCGGCGACCCTGGCCGGCGAGGGCCCGGACGTGGCGCTGAATGTGGCCGGCGTGGAGCCTGTCAATTACGCCCTCCGCAACGCGGTCGTCGACCTGACCCAGTTTGAGGATTTCGATGAGGTGCGGGGATGGTTCCACGACGAGGCCCTGACCCAGTTCACCTTCAACGGCGGTGTCTACGCGCTGCCCCAGACCATGTCCTTCCACGTAATGTTCTACCGGGCGGACATCTTAAAGGATCTCGGCATCGAGATTCCCAGGACCTGGGATGATTTCTACGAGGCCCTGGCGGTGATTCAGAAGAGCAACATGAACATCGGAATCACGCCGGACTATACGACATTTGCGATGTTCCTCTATCAGCACGGCGGCCAGTACTACTCAGATGATTCCAGACAGAGCGGACTGGAGACGGAGGAGGCCATCGACGCATTCAAGCAGTGGTCCGGCAATTACGTCAATTACCGGATGCCGGTTACCTTCGATTTCGCCAACCGCTTCCGTACCGGCGAGATGCCGCTGTCCATCGGCGACTACACGCAGTACAATTACCTGTCCGTGTTTGCGCCCGAGATCCGCGGCCTGTGGGGCTTCACCATTGTACCGGGCTACGAGCGGGAAGACGGCACCCTGGACCACAGCGTGTCCACCTGGGAGACCGGGGCCATCATCATGGAGACCAGCGACCAGAAAGAAGAAGCCTGGAAGTTCCTCAAATGGTGGATGAGCGCGGATACCCAGTCCAATTACGGCAATGAGATCGAGAACGTCTTAGGCGTCTCCGGACGTGTGGCTACCGCCAATATGGAGGCCCTGGCGAATCTTCCCTGGTCCAACCGGGATTACCGGCAGCTGACCGCGGAGCTTCAGTGGGTGAAGGCAATTCCGCAGGTCCCGGGCGGTTACTACACCGAGCGCAACATCAGGAACGCCTTCTATACGGTATACAATAATAATGAAGATCCCAGGGAGACCCTGCAGGATATCGTGAAGACCATCAACACAGAGATCGACGCCAAGCGGAAGGAATTCGGCCTGCCGCTGGCGGGCGAATAGCAGAAAGGAGGCAGAACCGCTATGAAAGAGAATCAAAAACTGTTTCCCATGCTGCGGGACTACGGAAAGATCAAGGCGAAGCTTCTTTGGAAGAACATTAAGAAGAACAAGACCTCGTATCTGTTCATTGCCCCTTACTGCATCCTGTTTCTGATGTTTTACCTGGTTCCGGTGCTGGTGTCCATGGGACTGAGCTTCACCTATTTCAACGTCCTGGAGCCGCCCCGGTTCGTGGGCTGGAAGAACTACATCGACCTGTTCTTCGCCGATGAGATCTTCTTAAAGGCTGTGAAGAACACCTTCCTCTTCGCGGTGATCACGGGCCCCATCGGATATTTCCTGGCCCTGTTCATCGCCTGGATGATCAACGACATCAAGAATTCCAAGATCCGCGCGTTTATGACCCTGATCTTCTACGCGCCCACGATCTCGGGCCAGGCGTACGTCGTCTGGAAATACATTTTCTCCAGCGACACCTACGGTCTGGCCAACGGCTGGCTGATGAAGCTGGGCGCCATTTACGGGCCGATCCTGTGGTTCGAGGATGAGAAATACATCATGCCGATCCTGATCGTCGTGGTCCTGTGGATGAGCATGGGCACCGGCTTCCTTTCCTTCATTGCCGGTCTGCAGAACGTGGACCGCTCCCTCTACGAGGCGGGCTACATGGACGGCATCAAGAACCGGTTCCAGGAGCTGTGGTACATTACGCTGCCTTCCATGAAGGAGCAGCTGATGTTCGGCGCGGTCATGACGATCACCAGCTCCTTCGCGATCCACGACCAGCTGGCGGCCCTCGCGGGCTTCCCCAGCGTCAACTACTCGGCCCACACGGTGGTGTCCCATCTGATCGACTACGGTACGATCCGTTTTGAGATGGGCTACGCCTCCGCCATCGCTACGCTTCTGTTCATGGTTATGATCCTCTGCAACAAGCTGGTTCAGCTCATCTTGGGAAGGATTGGTAAATGACGATGAAGATTTTTCATAAGAAGAGAGCAAAACAGAGCCATTCCAGGGCCGGCGATTTCTTAAGCCTGCTGATCCTGATCTCCATGGGGTGCTTCATGGCGCTGCCGTTAATACTGGCCATCAGCAACTCCTTAAAACCGCTGGAAGAGCTGTTCATATTCCCGCCCAGATTTCTGGTTCGGAATCCTACGCTTAACAATTTCCACGACGTGTTCGTGCTCATGAGCCAGTCGTGGGTGCCGTTTACAAGGTACATATTCAATACGGTGTTCATCACCGTGGTCGGAACCTTCGGCCACCTGATCATCGCCAGCCTCTGCGCCTACGCCCTGGCCAAGCACAACTTCCCGGGACAGAAGGCCATCTTCTGGGTGATCGTGACGGCGCTTATGTTCTCCACCCAGGTAACGGCGATCCCCAACTACCTGATCATGTCGGGGATCGGCTGGCTGGACACCTACCTGTCCCTGATCATTCCGGCCATCGCCAAGCCTCTGGGACTGTTTTTGATGAAGCAGTTCATGGAGCAGATCCCCACCACGCTTCTGGAAGCGGCCCGGATCGACGGAGCCAGCGAGTGGAAGATCTTCTGGGGGATCGCGATGCCTCAGGTGAAACCGGCCTGGCTGACGCTGATCATCTTCTGCTTCCAGGATCTGTGGAACCTGCAGGGCTCCAACTACATTTACAGCGAGCAGCTTAAGACCCTGCCGTACGCGTTAAGCCAGATCTCCGCGGCCGGCATCGCCCGAAGCGGCGCGACGGCGGCGGTGGCGGTCATCATGATGGTGGTGCCGATCACGATCTTCATGATCAGCCAGAGCAACATCATCGAGACCATGGCTTCTTCCGGCATCAAAGAGTAAGGAGGGCGGACAATGAAGAAAACAGTGAAAACCATCGCGGTGTTTGCTTCGGCTCTCTGCCTTCTTGCATCCCGGCCGATGGCGGCGCGGGCGGATATGCCGTATGAGACCTACAACTTCAACTTCTGGGGAGAAGAGGTGCTGCAGCCTCATTCCTACCTGTATTCCGGTTCCATTTCCACGGCGCAGATTGGTTCGGCGCTTCGGTATCCGCAGGATATGTGCATCTTTGAGGACCATATCTATGTGGCGGACACCGGGAATTCCCGGATCCTGATCCTGAACCTGGACGGAAGTACGGCGCGGGAGGTGACGGCGGCGGACGGGGCGGAGGATCTGCTCAACCAGCCCCAGGGCGTGTTTGTCACCGACGCGGGCCATCTGTATGTGGCCGACAGCGGCAACAGCCGGATCGTGGAATACGATGAGGATCTGAATTTTATCCGCGAGATCGGCCGGCCGGAGACCAACCTGATCAGCGCTTCCCAGGCCTACACGCCGGTCCGCCTGGTGGTGGACCATTCCGACCGGATCTACGTGATCGCCTACGGCATCAACATGGGCCTTGTGGAATTTGACAAGGACGGCGTGTTCCAGGGCTTCATGGGAGCCACGGAGGTCAGCGTCAGCACCTTCGAATACATCTGGAAGAATTATTTCTCCACCGAAGCCCAGCAGGCCAGGATGGAGACCATCATCCCCACCGAGTACAGCGATATCTTCGTGGATGATGAGAACTTTATCTACGCGACCATCAGCAACCTGTCGGAGGAAGACCACATGCAGGGAGCCGACATGGTCCGGCGGCTGAATCCGACGGGCACCGACGTGCTCAGGCGGCTCGGAAACAACGATATCACCGGCGACTTAAACGGCCGGTCCTTCTCCACCTTCGTGGATGTGGCGGCCACCGATTACGGATGCTACTTCATCCTGGACAGCGCCGGCGGCAAGATCTTCGCCTACGATTATGACGGAAACTCCCTCTTCGCCTTCGGAAAGAAGGGCATCAAGGAGGGCAATGTCCAGCAGCCGGTGGCGCTGGCGCTGGGAGACGGGCAGGATAAGATCTATGTGCTGGACAATACGCTGGGCAGCATCCTGACCTTTGAGATCACCGACTACGGACGCCATCTTCTGGATGCCTTAAGGCTTAACGATATCGGCGACGCGGAAGGCTCCAACCGGGAATGGCAGGCGGTGATCCAGAGCAACTCCAACAACGAGATGGCCTACATCGGCCTGGGCAAGACCTATCTGGCCGAAGGAAACTACAAGCAGGCCATGGAATATTTCAGGCTGGGCAACAGCCGCAAGTATTACACGAAGGCGTTCTTCTATTACAGGAAGGAGCTGATGGAGGCCAACTTCGGAAAGGCCATGCTGGTGCTTGGACTCGGCATCGTGATCGGCCTGGCAGTCTACTATGTGTTCAGATTCAGAAGATGGGTAGGTGAAGTGAAATGCTTTATGTCGAAACGATAAAATACGGTTTTTATGTGATCACCCATCCCCTGGACGGCTTCTGGGGCATCCGCAGAGAGAACAAGGGGAGTCTGGCGGCGGCGTTTACATTTGTGGTCCTGACGATCCTGACGCTGACCATTGAGAAACAGAACACCGGCTTCCTGTTCAATATGAACCGGCTGTCGGAGCTGAACGTGCTGGTGGATATCTTTACGGTGCTTCTCGTGTATGTGCTCTGGTGCGTGGCCAACTGGTGCACCACTTCCCTGATGGAGGGAAAGGGGCGGATGAAGGATATCCTGATCGCCATCGGCTACGCGCTGCTGCCGATCATCCTGATCCGTCTGCCCATGGTGGTCATGAGCCATATGATCACGGCGGATGAGGGAACCTTCTACTATGTGCTGGGAACCATCAGCTATCTGTGGACGGGGCTCCTGATCTTCACGGGAACCATGACGATCCATCAGTATTCGATCAGCAAGACCATCGTGACCATCGCGATCACCGTCGTGGCCATGGGGATATTGATGTTCATCGGCCTGCTGTTCTTCAACGTGATCCAGCAGATGCTGACGTTTGTGATGACGATTTACCGGGAACTCAGGTTCCGGTAGAAAGGGGGCAGACATGAAGAGGATAAGAAGGACCGGGCTGTTTGTCATGGCCGCTGCACTGCTTCTCGGCGCCGCGCCCCTGAAAGCTTACGCGGCGGACGCGCCGAAGGGCATGGATAAGGTGGCGGAGAACGAATACCTGACCCTTTACTTAAATGATAAGGACACAAGCCTGGCGGTGGTGGACAACGCCACCGGCAAGGTCTGGTACACCAATCCCCAGGACGAGGATCCATTCGCTTCCGCCTTTTACCAGAGGCTTTTAAAGAGCCAGCTGCAGATCCTGTACTACAATGAGAACGTGCAGTCCAGCACCATGGACAACTACAACGACAGTATCCAGGACGAACAGTTTACCATCGAAGAGGCTGAAAACGGCGTGACCATTACCTACACCATCGGCGCCGCGGTGGGCACCATGCTTCTTCCGGACGCGATCTCGGAGGAGCGGTTCCTGTATTATTTCAACCAGATGGATTCCGGCGACCAGAAACGCACCAACCGAAATTACGTGTATGTGGATCTGACCAATCCGACGGGCAGCGACGAGATCGCCGAATACCTGGAGACGTATCCGGGCTTTACGACCAACTTCTACGTACTCCGCGGCGGCGTCCGCGACTACCTGAAGGAGGATATGGAGGAGTACTTCATAAACGCCGGGTACACGGCGGAGGACCTGGAAGCGGATATCCTGGAGAGCGGGATCGGCGAATCGGAGAATTCCGATCCCTGGTTCATCATCCCGATGACTTATCAGCTGGACGGAAGGAACCTGGTGGTGACCATCGATCCGGCCAGCGTAGAGTACAATGAGGCATTCTATCCGGTGCGGATCGACGTGCTTCCCTACTTCGGGGCGACGGCCGCTGACGGCGGTTACCTGTTCGTTCCGGACGGAAGCGGGGCGCTGATCCATACAAACAACGGAAAGACGTCGGTCTCTTCCTACTCGGCCCTGGTCTACGGCCAGGACGAGACGAAGCAGGTACTGACGCAGACCAAATCGGAGATCGATCCCAAACTGACGATCAAGATGCCGGTCTTCGGCGTGAAGTCAGAGGATCAGGCGCTGTTCGCCGTTATCGAGGACGGCGCGGCGTACGCCAATGTAGCCGCTGATATCGCCGGAAGGACCACCTCCTACAATCAGGTGAACGCGGGCTTCCAGTACCTCCAGTACGGCCAGGCGTCCTTAAGCGAAATGGTAGGCTCCAACGGCTATCAGCTGTACTCCAGCCCGCAGTTTGCGGGAACCTACCGGCTGCGCTACTCCTTCCTGACAGGGGAGAAGGCGGACTACTCCGGTATGGCGGACTGCTACCGGCAGTATCTGGAAGGAAAAGGCGTGCTGACGAAGAGCGATGAGACTGACATTCCGTTCTTCGCCGAATACATCGGCGCGATCAATAAGTATAAGACGGTCCTGGGCGTGAAATACGACGCGGTAGAGCCGCTGACCACCTTTGCCCAGGGAGAGGAGATCACAAGTCAGCTGAAAGATCTTGGCGTCGGCAACCAGAAGGTCGTCTTCTCCGGCTGGGCCAACGGCGGTATGCACGGAACGTCGGGCCTTAAGCAGAAGGCCGTGTCATCCCTTAAGAAGGGCGGCGTATCGGCGGAACAGTTCCAGACGGACATGGCTTCCATGGGCGTGGATACCTACATGACGGTGGAAATGCAGTACGTCTACAAGGACAAGATGCTGGACGGCTATTCCACGCTCCAGTACGCGCCGAGCTATTTCGACCACTCGAATATCGAGGTGAACAGCTACTACTTCGCGGACAACAGCCTGGATGAGAAGCTGGCGGATCTGATCAGTCCCTACTACGCGGATAAGACCGCGGACAGCATCTTAAGCGGCGTCGGCAAATACGGCATCCGCAGGCTGAACCTGGGAAGCGTCAGCAATTACCTCTACTCCGATTTCCTGGAGAGCCGCTATACGGACCGGCAGATGGCCGTGGGGCTCTACCAGCAGAGCTTCGACAAGATGGCCGGCCAGATGGATTCCATGCTGGGAGACAACGGCAACGATTACGTCTGGAAATATACGGACTATATGATCAATGTGCCGCAGAGCTCCAACGGCTACCAGATCCTGGACGAGGATGTGCCGTTCTACGAGATGGTCCTTCACGGATCGATCCCCTACGCGGGCGAGGCCATCAACCTGGCGGACGATTACCGGACCACGCTGCTTAAGAGCGTAGAGTCCGGCGCGGGACTTCATTTCCAGTGGATCTACGGAGATAATTCCCTGGTAAATGAGACCGACTTCGACTATCTGTACTCGGTGCATTACGGCAACTGGATCGACCAGGCCGCAGCCGATTACAGGCGGGTGGAGGAAGCCCTGGCGGGTCTGGGAGATCAGAAGATCACATCCCACAGCCGGGACGGCAATGTGACGAAGACGACCTACGAGAACGGAACGGTCGTATACGTGAATTACGGCAAGGATAAGGCCACGGTTGACGGAACAGAGATCGGCGCGCGGGACTTTGCGGTAGGGAAAGCATCCGCCGGGGAAGGGGAGTGAGGAGATGAACTATTTCAAGAAGCGAAACGGTAAACTGAGACTGTCCCTGACCGGCAAGGAAGCGGTCGCGGGAGTGCTGTTCATCCTGCCGTTTTTGATCGGATTCTTCGGGATCTTCCTTCCGCTGATCGTGGAGTCCATCCACTTCAGCTTTACCAACATGGAGGTGTCCTCCACCGGCTATGTGTTAAAGCCGGCGGCCGATAACGGCCTGGAGCATTATTTGCGGGCGCTGACCATCGATCCGGACTTTAACCTGCAGCTTCTGACCAGCATCGGCCAGATGGCGGCAAAGGTGCCGCTGGTGATCATTTTCAGCTTCTTCGCGGCCACGCTGATCAACCAGAAGTTTCACGGCAGGGCCATCGCCAGGAGCGTGTTCTTCTTCCCGGTGATCCTGACCAGCGGCGTGATCATGGGTCTGGAAAATTCCGACCTGCTGCTGCAGACCCTAAGCACCACCGGCGAGAGCGCGGACGATATGGCGTCGTTCCTCAATATGGCCCGGTTCTTAAGCGAGTACACGAATCTGCCGGCCAGCGTGATCGGCTTTCTGTCCGACGCGGTCAACGGCATCTACGATATCGTGGTGGCCAGCGGCGTGCAGATCCTGATCTTCCTGGCGGGACTTCAGTCCATCAGCCCGTCCCTCTACGAGGCGTCCAGCATCGAGGGAGCGACGGCCTGGGAGAATTTCTGGAAGATCACGTTCCCCATGATCAGTTCCATGATCCTGGTGAACAGCGTATATACGATCATCGATCAGTTTACCAATGAGACCAACGAGATGATGACCACCATCCGGGATACGATCTTTGTGGATATCAAGTACGGATACGGCTCGGCGATGGCGTGGATCTACTTCATCTGCATCGCCGTGATCCTGATCATCGTGGGCGGACTGATTTCAAGGAAGGTGTTCTATTATGATGAGAGATAAAGAGAAAAAGACGAAAGCATCCGGAAAGAATACCGATTTTGTGAAAAATAAGAAGAAGATCACGCCCGCCCGCATCGGGAGGTTTCTGGTCTCCATTGTCCGCGGCGTGATCATCGTCGGGATCTGCTTCGTGATCCTGCAGCCGCTGTTCGCGAAGCTGTGCGTGTCCTTCATGGCGGAGCGGGATCTGTATGACTCCAGCGTCAAATATATCGCCAAGCATTTCACGCTGGACAATTACAAGATGGCGATCGAGGGCATGGATTACTGGACGGTGCTGATAAGGACCACGGTCCTGTCTGTGGGGATCTCGCTTCTGCAGCTGTGTTCCTGCCTGCTGACGGCCTACGGCTTCGCCCGGTTCCGCTTCCCGTTCAAAAAGCTCCTGTTCGGCTGCGTGATCCTGTCGCTGATCGTGCCGCCCCAGGTCATCATGCTGCCGCTGTTCATGAAGTACCGGTTCTTCGATATTTTCGGTATCTTTCAGGCGACGACGGGAGCCAGCGTGAACCTGATCGACACCTACTGGCCGTTCGTCCTTCAGTCGGCCACCTGCATGGGCATCCGCAACGGCCTGTATATCTACATGCTGAGGCAGTTCTTCAAGGGCATGCCCAGGGAGCTGGAGGAAGCGGCGTTCGTGGACGGCAGCGGAAAGCTGCGCACCTTCGTGCAGGTCATGCTGCCCAGCGCCGTGCCGATGATGGTCACCGTGTTCCTGTTCGGCTTCGTATGGCAGTGGACGGACACCTTCTACACATCCCTGTATTTAAACAGCACGAAGGTGATGTCATCCTCCTTGAGCAATCTGGCGGTGGGCGTCTACTCGCTCTATGAGAATAACGGCGGTTCCATGAACTTCGTAAGTCCCGGCTTTGTTTCCCTGATGAACAACACGGGCACCATGCTGGCGATCGTACCGCTGATCCTTCTGTATCTGGTCTGCCAGAAGTATTTCGTGGAAGGAATCGAGAGGTCCGGCATCGTCGGATAACAGAAAACGGCGCGGCAAAGCTGCGGCGCCGGAAACTCCCGCGCGGGCGCGGGAACGGATACCAGATGAATGTTAGGCCCTGCGTGTCAGGACTTTAGCAGAATATATTCCAAGAAAGAGAGGAAAAAACTATGAAAAAAAGCATCGCAATCGAAAAGGCTGCAGCGCTTCTGATGTCCGCGGCCATGGTGCTGTCCCTGGCTGCCTGCGGAAGCAGCAACGGCGGGGGGGCAGAGACGACTGCCGCAGCCACTGAGGCGGCCACCACAGCGGCAGCCGACACGACAGCGGCGGCTGAGACAGCGGCTGCCGAGACGGAAGCTCCCACTGAGGCGGAGCCGGAATATGATTTCGGCGGAAGAGTTTTAAGGATCGGTTCCTACTATGACATGGCGCCCGATCCCAGCGCCAACGCCATCGAGGCGGCTCTGGCCGAGAGGATCAAGTTCGTTGAGGACAATTACAACTGCAAGATCGAGTTCGTGAACCTGGAAGGCGACTACATGAACGACTATGTGACCAGCGTTCTGGCAGGCGACCCGGTCGTGGATATCGGCTACGCCGTGACCAACCGCGTGCTTCCGTCCCTGATCGAGGGCGGCATCGCGTATCCGGTCAGCGATCTGGGCGTATTTGACTTCGACGCGTACAAGTGGCGTCAGGACGTCAGCAAGGCCGGCACCTACAAGGGCAAGACCTATACCTGGTGCTTAAAAGACCCGGAGATCCGCTACGGCATCTTCTGGAACAAGACCCTGTTCGAGCAGTACGGTCTGCCGGATCTGTACGAGCTGATGGAGAACGACGAGTGGACCTGGGAGAAGTTCAAAGAGATCGCCATCGCCGGCAACCAGGATCTGGACAACGACGGTACCTATGATATCGTGGGCTTCAACGCCAGAGAGAACCTGCCCTGGTGCTTCATGTCCTCCAACGGCGTTACGGTCTGCGAGCAGACGGACTCCGGCGTCGAGATCGATCTGAGCGATCCCGCCGTTGTGGAAGCGCTGACCGCGCTGCAGGATTTTGCGACCACCGTCGATTATGACGACGATATCGACTGGTCCACCGAGAGCTGGGACGACATGATCCATTATTTCCGCGACGGCAAGGCCATGATGTGCCTGGAGGAGTTCTGGATCTCCTACAGCTATCTGAACAACGCCGACACGCCGATGCAGGATGACTGGGGCTGGGTGCCGTTCCCGAAGGGACCGTCCGCGACCGACTGGTCCTGCTACGGCAAGGAGAACGGATGCCGTATCATGCTGAACGGCATCGACAAGCCGGAAGAGGCTGCCCTGATCTATGATCTGATCACGGATCTGGCCGACACCGACGAAGAGTGGGACGACCTGATGGAAGATAAGCTGGAGAGCTGGTGCGACGACGGCGAGACCGTTGAGAACGTATCCTATATCTACAACAACGGCATCACCAACATCAACACGATCAACGGCTTCTCTGACCTGAACAACGCTGTGAACAACATGTTCAACGACATCGCTGCCGGAACCACCACCCCGCAGACTGCCATCGAGACCTATCAGTCCCAGATCGACGCGGCTATCGCGGATCTTGCGAACCACGATTATGACGCGGAGATGCAGGAGATGGTCATCACCGAGGAGGAAGAGTCCGCGGAAGAGACCGAAGCGGCGGCAGAATAATCCCGGACGTGAGGAAATGAAGAAGGCTTCAATCGCTGCATGAGTTGAGATTCAGAAGGGGGCCTCAGTTGTGCGCTGGGGCTCCCTTTTTCGGCAAAAGATAAGATATGGTCCGCGGCAGCGGCGCCCGGGCAGTCTTCGGGCGGCCTGACAGACAGCGGCGCGGGACAGAGAAAATGAAATGGCAGTTCAGAAGGAGAGGAAAACAGGAATGAGATTTGAGGTTAGGGATACATTTTATCTGGATGGGGAGAAATTTCAGATCCTGTCGGGGAGCGTCCACTATTTTCGGATCGTGCCGGAGTACTGGCGCGACCGGCTGATGAAGCTGAAAAGCCTCGGACTGAATACGGTGGAGACCTATATTCCCTGGAACGTGCATGAGCCGAGAAAGGGCGAGTTCGTGTTCGACGGCATGGCGGACGTGGCCGGCTTTGTGAGGCTGGCCCGGGAACTCGGCCTGTATGTGATCCTGCGTCCCTCTCCCTATATCTGCGCGGAGTGGGAGTTCGGCGGGCTGCCCGCCTGGCTTCTTAAGGAAGATATTTCCGTCAGGAGCGCGTCGGAAGCGTTCCTGCGCCATGTGCGGGAGTATTATCAGGTGCTCCTGCCCATTTTAAAGCCCCTTCAGATCACCGAGGGAGGCAATGTGATCCTGATGCAGGTGGAGAATGAGTACGGTCATTTCGCGGACGACGCGGCGTATATGGAAGCGATGCGCGATCTGCTTCTGGAAGGGGGGATCACGGTCCCTCTGATCACGTCGGACGACCCGCGTGAGGAAAGCCTTAAGGGAGGCCGGGTAAAGGGCGCGCTGGCCGCGGGCAATTTCGGCTCCCATACGAAGGAACGGTTTGAGATCCTTAAGAAATTTACAGAGGGCGGACCTCTGATGTGCGCGGAGTTCTGGGTAGGCTGGTTTGACCACTGGGGCAACGGCGGCCACATGACCGGCGATCTGGAACGCAGCGCCATAGATCTGGAAGACATGCTGAAAATGGGGCATGTGAATATTTATATGTTTATCGGCGGCACGAATTTCGGCTTTATGAACGGCTCCAATTACTATGACGAGCTGACGCCGGATGTGACGTCCTACGATTACGACGCGGTCCTGACGGAGGCGGGGGATCTTACGCCCAAGTATTACCGCTATCGGGAGATCATCGGCCGGTACGCGCCTCTGCCGGAAGTGCAGCTGCCTGCGCCGGCCGCGAAGAAAGCCTACGGCGCGGTGAAGGCGAAGGAGAAGGTTGGACTGTGGGAGTCCATTGGGCTTCTGTCAGATCCGGTCGAGTGCATCTGTCCGCGGAGCATGGAGCGGCTTGGGCAGAATTACGGCTACATCCTGTACACGTCGCCGGTGCGCAACGAGCGGAAGCTGACGAGCATCCGGCTTCTGAAAGCCAACGACCGGGCGAATGTATTTCTGGACGATAAGAGACTTCTGACCCTCTATGACCGGGAGCTTCTGACGGAGCATGAGCTGGACGCGGAGGCGGGGGAAGGCCAGACGCTGCGGATCCTCGTGGAAAATATGGGCCGGGTGAATTTCGGCCCCCGAATGAACGAACAGCGGAAGGGGATCGACGGATGCGTGCAGATCAACGGCCATATCCATACCCGCTGGAAGCAGTACCCTCTGCCGCTTGATAACCTTGACAGACTCGATTTTAGCAGAGGTTACACAGAAGGCGAACCGGCCTTTTACCGCTTTGCGTTTACGGCGGAGGAGACAGGCGATACCTTCCTGAAACTGGACGGCTGGGGCAAGGGCTGCGTATTTATCAATGGTTTTAACATCGGGCGTTTCTGGGAGATCGGCCCACAGAAGCGGCTCTATGTGCCGGCGCCGCTTCTGCGGGAGGGCGTAAATGAAGTGATCGTGTTTGAGACCGAAGGCAGGGCGTCCGGGGAGATCGAGTTCATGGACGAGCCGGACCTCGGATGATGATAGTGCCGGGTGCTGATGTTTGAACCGGAAGATAAGACTGTTGGCGGTGTAGAGAACTGGATTTCCCAGATGAAAGGGCGGCCCTGTGAAGATCCTGTTACAGGAATTGATCCTGTCTGAGATAATCTGAGGACAGCGTACCTGCAGCCTTAACCTGCAAACGGCACAACACCCTCCACTGCGGCAGCGGCATCGATTCGCTTTCCGCCGTTATCCAGATCGATCAGAACGTACCTGTCGTTGCCCATGCCCATTTCCTTCATGCGAAACCGCCTTTGACATGTCCCTTAAAATGAGTGAGAACGACCATGGAATCGTAGTTCAGCAGGGATTTGCCCATCGACATCTCCGTGAACCATTTGCCGTCGTTTACCGGGAGCATGACTGTTCCGTGTTCGTCGGTGATGTCTACTGTTGTAAATTCTGTCCAGCCGTTCACCTCCAGCGTCTTGCGGTGCTGTTCGGTGGTGTAGCGGTCGCCGGCGTAGAATGTATTCGTTTCGATGATCGTCGCGTCGGGAAGTTCTTTCTGCATGAATACCCTGATCCAGGACTTTTCTTAAATCATACTTGAAAGCCGGTTGAAGCCGAGACCTTCTAAAGTTTTTTTGGATAGATATAATATATGCTTTCACCGAACAGAAAAAAGAGATATAATAAAAAGAAACTTTATGGAAAGGGGAGGCGTACATGGATCAGCGGAACAATCCGAACAACGGGCAGGAAGCAAAGAACAGTATCCTGAAAGGGTTCTATGAAGCGCTGAAAGAGCAGGAAAACCGGCCGCCGGGACCCAATGAGCTCGATTCTACCTGCGGCGTTGCCGATGATGAGTTCGTACACCGTTTTCGCGAGATGATCCGGCAGGAGAATGAGACCAACCGGACGCGGGGGCTGCCGGTCACCGGCTACGACTATGAGAAAAGGGCATCCTATATAGAGTATCCGGACGGGAGGCGAGTGTATGGAGATGAAACCTGAGATCATCGTCTTCGCGGGGCCGAACGGCAGCGGTAAAAGTACGGTCACTAAGGCGGCAAAGATCATCAGGCCCTACATCAACGCGGATGACATCAAACGGGCGACCGAGTGTACGGATCTGGAGGCTGCCGAGCTTGCGGAAGAGATGCGTGAATATGCGCTGGATATCCATAAGAGCTTTACGTTTGAGACTGTGATGTCCACAGACCGCAATATCAAACTGCTGCGCAGAGCGAGGGAACAGGGTTATTTCATCCGTTGTATCTATGTGCTGACTTCAGATGTGAATATCAATATCCACCGTGTGATGCGCAGATTCGCCTCCGGCGGGCACGGCGTCCCTGTGGAGAAGATCAGAGGGCGGTACGTCCGTGCGCTCAGGCTGATTCCGGAACTCCTTGAGGTGTGTGATATCTGTCATATTTACGATAATACCGATATTCCGTTCAGGATTTTTAAAAAGAGGAAGAATGAATATTTTTGTTGGGAAAATGAATTCTGGAGTAAAGCAGATATCGCAAAGCTGACGGGGCAGATGGGGTCATAGCCCAACTGCTCCTTTGCTGTCGGAAAGCAGGGACAGCAATGAAAGCAGCAGGCCGGGGAAACGATGTCGGGGATCACAGCATCGGCAGAATGATCAGATGATAAATGACCGGGCCTAAAATGGCGGGCAGCATATTCGCCAGCCGGATCCCTTTCTGGAAGATCAGGTTGATGCCCACGCCGGTAATCAGCACGGAACCGATCAGGGAGAGATCACCGATCAACGCCTCGGTGAGAAACGGCGAAATCACATGGGCGAGCAGCGTGATGCTTCCCTGATAGATTCCCAGAGGAATGGCCGCGAACGCCGCACCGATTCCCATCGTGGAGACGAAGATCAGCGTGATCACGCAGTCCAGGGCGGCTTTTGCCGCCAGCATGGAGAAATCGCCGGTCAGGCCGTCTTCCAGAGAACCGATGATCGCCATCGCGCCGATGCAGATGACCAGAGTATTGGCCATAAAACTGTCTACGAACCGGGTGTCCCTGGCTGCGCCGACAGCTTTTTTGATGCGTTCGCCAAGGGCCGTCAGATGATCTTCGATGCGGAGCAGTTCTCCCGCAAGAGTCCCAAGCACCATGGAGAAAATGATCAGCATCGTTCCCCGGGTTCCGAAGATGCCGTCCGTGTATGTAAGCATCCGTGAGAGTACGCCGCCGATGCCGATGAACAGCGTGCAGAGTCCGAGGGCATGCATCAGAGTGTTTTCATATTTTTTGACTGCTCCGGCATTGAGAAATTTCCCTAAAATGCCGCCGCCGATCACGGCGGCTACGTTAATGATCGTTCCCATGATTTTCCACCTTTCCGCTCAGAAGTGTACCACCGTTTCATTATTTTTTCAAGCATTCCTTGCTATTCCTGAAAAGCTGCATTATACTAATTTAGAAAGACACTTTTTGATAATGAATGATCGTAAAAGGAGGATTAATTATGAAGAAACTCGGATTTGGCTTAATGCGTATGCCGTCGCTGGATAAGACGAACGCTGCCGACGTGGATATCGAACAGGTGAAGGAGATGGTCGACCTGTTCATGGAGAACGGATATACATATTTTGACACCGCGATCATGTATAACGGGTTTGCGAGCCAGAGTGTGGCGAAGAAGGTGCTGGTGGACCGCTACCCGCG
The DNA here is from genome assembly GCA_947629545.1 of uncultured Lachnospiraceae bacterium. Lineage (GTDB taxonomy): Bacteria > Bacillota > Clostridia > Lachnospirales > Lachnospiraceae > UBA3402. Next base: position 21,256 of record CANREE010000030.1, read on the forward strand.
GGAGAGTTTCACGCTGGCGACCAAGCTTCACGCGGGATTCTTTGATTCCTTTGAGGACCGGGACCGTGTATTTAACGAGCAGCTTGAACAGACCGGCGCCGGGTATTTTGATTACTATCTGCTTCACGGGATCGAGGGAGCCATGCTGCCGAAGTATGAGAAATACGACTGCTTCCGCTGGCTCCTTCAGAAGAAGGCCCAGGGGCTGGTAAAGCACGCCGGCTTTTCCTTCCATGACTCCGCCGAACTGCTCGATGAGCTTCTGACGAAATATCCGGAGATGGAATTCGTCCAGCTGCAGATCAACTATCTGGACTGGGAGAGCGAATGGATTCAGTCCCGCGCCTGCTATGAGACCGCCGTAAAGCACGGCAAGCCGGTCATCGTGATGGAACCGGTGAAGGGCGGCACGCTGGCCCATGTGCCGGCGGAGGCGGAGAAACTGTTTAAGGATTACGCGCCGGAGCGTTCCGTGGCGAGTTGGGCGCTGCGCTATGCGGCGTCGCTCGACCATGTGATGGTGGTGCTCTCCGGCATGTCGGATGTGGAGCAGATGAAGGACAATATCAGCTCGATGAATGATTTTAAGCCGCTTACCGATGAGGAGAAGGAGATCTGCCATAAGGCCGCGGAGATCATCAACGGCCAGACCGCGATTCCGTGCACAGGCTGTTCCTATTGTACGGCGGGCTGTCCGATGAAGATCGCGATTCCCCAGTATTTCTCCCTGTATAATGCGGTGAAGCGGGAGAATATGGAGGAGAAAGGCTGGACGTCCAGCTTCGCAAGCTATGATGTGCTGGCGCTGAAGTCCGGCCGGGCGAGGGACTGCATCGGCTGCGGGCAGTGCGAGGGCGTGTGTCCGCAGCATTTGCCGGTGATTGAGAACCTGAAGAAGGTTTCGGAGTGCTTCGACCATTAAGCGCGAGATAGCAGAAGGGCAGAGAACGCCGGAACAGCGGGAAACAATGTATTTGCAATAAGATAAAAAGGGGGTATGTGGAAATGGATTTTGAGAAGCTTAACCGTTTTATCGACGTGTTCTTCGCAGACGACAGCCGCCTGCAGTGGGACAAATGGAACTACGCCGACGGCTGTCTGGCGCTGGCCGCCGTGCAGCTGTATGAGGCGACTGGGCAGGAGAAGTTTAAGACATACGCGCTGAACTACGCGGACCGGTATGTCCTCGCGGACGGCACGATCCGCACTTACAGGCAGGAGGATTACAAACTGGACGACGTTCTTCCCGGGCGGGCGCTGTTCTTCGCGTGGAAGCAGACCGGCGATGAGCGGTACCATAAGGCGATCGAGAGCCTGGGGACCCAGCTGGCGGGGCAGCCGCGGACGGCTTCCGGCAATTACTGGCACAAGAAGATTTATCCGAATCAGGTGTGGCTGGACGGCCTGTTCATGGCGCAGCCGTTTCGGATGACGCTGGACGCCAGCCGCGGCTCGAAAGATCAGTACCTGGACGTCTGCAACCAGTTTGAGAATGTGCGGAAGAACATGCGGGATCCGAAGACCGGCCTTTATTTCCACGGCTTTGACGAATCGAAGAGCATCTTCTGGGCGGATCCGGAAAGCGGCTGCTCCCAGAATTTCTGGCTGCGCGCGATGGGCTGGTATCTGGTCAGCCTGATTGACACGATGGAGGAAATGGACCGGCACGTCTACGACTATCTGCGCCCGCTGCAGGATACGCTGCGGGAGGCGCTGCAGAGTATTCTGAAATACCAGGATCCCAAGACCGGGCTTTTCTGGCAGGTGATCGACCGTGCGGATCTGGCTTCCGAGGGAAATTATCTGGAGACCTCCGGCTCGGCCATGGTCGCGGCCACGATCTTTAAGGCCAGCCGTCTGCGCCTGATCCTGGGGGAGAAATACCTGCCGGCGGCGGAGAAGATTCTGGACAGTCTGATCCGCGACCGGATCGTGGAGAAGGACGGGAAGCCGGTGCTGACCGGAACCTGCGCCGTGGCGGGCCTGGGGCCGGATCCAGGGCGGCGGGACGGCAGCCTTGCGTATTATTTCTCGGAACCGGTGGTGGACGACGATAACAAGGGCGTGGCGGCCCTGTGCATGGCTTACGCCCAGTATCTGAAGTATAAGAAGTGGGAGGTGTCGGAGAGATGGAAGGCATGATCCGTGTACTTGCGGTTACCACGAGAAGCGCGGTGATCCAGCTGATGGACGACGATGCGGATTACCGGACAAAGGAATATGAGCTGCTGGTAAATGGCGGGCTGTACCTGCGTACGAACCGGACGGTGGAGACTATTTACGGTCTGACGCCGGATAGTACCTATGAGATCCGGATACGCCGGGACGGGGAATCTGTCGGGACGGTAAGCGTCAAAACGCGCCGTGAATTCGTGACGCTCAATGTCCGTGATTTCGGCGCCCGCGGCGACGGCAAGACCGACGATTCGGCGGCGCTGCAGGCGGCGGTTCTTACCTGTCCGGCGGACAGCCGCGTCTATGTGCCGGAGGGCGTGTACAAGTTTACCCATTTGTTCCTAAAGAGCGGATTGACGCTGGAACTGGGCGAAGGCGCGGTGCTTTCGGCGATCCCGGACCGGGATAAGCTGCCGGTTCTGCCGGGGCGGATCGAAAGCTACGACGAGACCTCGGAGTTCCTACCGGCGTCCTGGGAAGGGGATCCCCTTGACGCATACGCCAGCCTGATCACGGGAATGTATGTGGAGGATGTGACGATCTGCGGCCGGGGGACGCTGGACGGCTGCGCGGATTTCGATAACTGGTGGAACAAGAAGTATATCGCCGGAGGTCCGGCCAGGCCGCGGGCCATGTTCTTCAATCACTGTAAGAATGTAACCGTCATGGGAATTACGGTGAAAAATTCGCCGGCATGGAATCTGCATCCGTATTTCTCCGAACATGTGCGGTTCTACGACCTGCATATCCAGTCGCCGGCCAATTCCCACAATACGGACGGTATCGATCCGGAGTCCTGTACGGATGTGGAGATCGCGGGGATTCATTTCTCCGTGGGCGACGACTGCATTGCGATCAAATCCGGCAAATACTATATGGGCCGGACGTACCGCACGCCTTCCAGGGATATCCGGGTCCACCACTGTCTGATGGAGCGGGGCCACGGCGGCGTCACGATCGGCAGCGAGATCGCGGGCGGCGTGGACCAGATTCATATCAGCCACTGCCATTTCGTGGAGACGGACCGGGGCCTGCGCGTGAAGACCAGGCGCGGCCGCGGCAAGGACTCTTATCTGCGCGGCATCGTCTTCGACCATATCAAAATGGACGGCGTGCATTCTGCGTTTGTGATCAACAGCTTCTATTACTGCGGGCCCGACGGCAAGTCGGAGTATGTGGCCACGAAGGAGACGCTGCCGGTGGACGACCGTACGCCCCGCGTGGGCAATGTGGAGATCCGCAATGTGGTCTGTAAGGATTGCCATGTGGCGGGAATCTATTTCTACGGGCTGCCGGAGTCGAAGATCGGTCAGGTAGTCATGGAGAACGTGCAGATCGCGTTTGCGAAGAACCCGGAGCCGGGGACGGCGGCCATGATGACCGGCTGCGAGGAGACGGCCGGAAAAGGGATCTTTATCCGCAATGCGGAAAATGTGGTGCTGAAAGATGTGGAGCTGACCGGGTATCAGGGAGAGCCGGTGGATATTGATGGAGTGGACCACTGGGAGTGGGACCGGGCTTAGGGAAGGGAGAGAGTATGTCCGAGCAGAAAGAATATCATGTGATCCGTGTGGGGCGGAACTTGGACGGTTGTCTGGCGACTGTGCAGGAGGCGGTCGCGGAGGCGAAGCGGTATGCGGGCGAGCCGGTCTGCATCCATCTGGAGCCGGGCGTCTACGAGGAGAAGCTGGTATTTGACCAGCCGGGACTTCTGCTGGAGGGCGATGACCCGCAGAGTACGATTCTCTGCTACGGGGATTTTGCCAGAAAAATGATGCCGGACGGTTCGGAATACGGCACATTTCGGACCGCGTCCGTCCGGATCGACGCGGATGATGTAACTGTGAGGAATATTACGTTCGCGAACCTGGCGGGATCCGGCGCTGAGATCGGTCAGGCGCTGGCGCTGTACGCCGACGGGGACCGGCTCCTGTTTGATCATTGCCGGTTTCTGGGCGGTCAGGACACGCTTTTTACCGCGCCATTACCGGTGAAGGAGCTTCAGCCGGGCGGTTTCAAGGGACCGAAGGAGACCGCGCCCCGCAGGCCGGGAAGGCATTATTACCGCCGCTGTTATCTCCGCGGGGATGTGGATTTCATCTTCGGCGGCGCGACCGCCTATTTTGAGGAGTGCGAGATCTTCTCTTCCGGCCGCGGAAAGGAGATCAACGGCTACGTTACGGCGGCTTCCACGCCGGAAGGCCAGGCGTACGGCTATGTGTTCGACCGCTGTCGGTTTACCGGCGACTGCCAGCCGGACAGCGTCTATCTGGGACGCCCCTGGCGCGACCACGCGAAGACGGTGATCCTGAATTCCTATCTGGGCGCCCATATCCGTCACGAGGGCTGGCACGACTGGAACAAGCCAATCGCCCGTGAGACTGCCTTTTACGCCGAGTACCAGAATTACGGCGAAGGCGCCGCGACGGATCGCCGCGCGGATTGGAGCCGGCAGCTTACGCCGGAGGAAGCGAAGGAGTATACGCCGGAGAAAGTGCTGGGCGAGTGGATCAGACGGTAGAATGACTGCTAATCCGGACGAATGAGCCGGAGGGCTGGCAAGCAACGATGAGAGATGTCATTAGGGGAGACGCCCAACAGAGAACTTTATATTGTCGTATCGTCCAAAATCTGCTATAATCTAAAGCATGGGAAACCAGAGCGCATAAAGGCGGCCTACCCTCCATTTTACGGAGGGGCTAACCCTCCAGACGTAAGAAAGGAGGGCGTGCCAATGATTACATATTCTGACTTGATTCAGATTGGTATATTCATTGTAGCCCTGATAGGTCTTTGTTATCAGATCTTCAGGGGAAAGAAATAGCCGCCACTACTGCCAATAGTGACGGCGGCCCGTTAAGGGTGTAAACATCTACTGTTGGGGGTAGGCCGTGTGTCTCTGGTTTTCCCTCTGTGATTCAAATATAACACATCCTGGAATGCAGTTCAAGAGGTTTTTGCTGTTTTTTATACAATCTAAAGCCGAGCACGCTGCAAATAAAAGAGTTTTTTATAACGCCTGTGATGTTTGTTCACGGTTACGCCAGCATGATTGCGAACAACTTGCTTGAGTGCGGCGAAAAGCTGATTGTAAAGAACCTGGAACGAGGTATGCACAGGTGCGATATTAGCGTGATAAGAGGAGGTATTCATTTGGAAAAGCTGCTTTACCCCGGAGGGAAGAAAAAGGTTTTCACGGTCTCCTACGACGACGGTGTCACGCAGGACGTGAGATTTGTGGAGCTTCTGAATCAATACGGCATAAAGGGAACCTTCAATCTAAACTCAGAGCTCATGCGTTCGGAGTTTGCGTGGGTCCACGAGAGCGGCATGGTGGTTAAGCGCCTGCCGCCCAGCGCGGCGCTGGGCCTTTACGACGGACACGAGATCGCCAGCCACAGTCTGACGCACCCGTATTTTGAAGGAAAGCCCCGTGAGTTCATACTTCATGAGATGGGGCAGGACAGAGACAACCTCCGCCGTCTCTTCGGACAGGAGGTGAGCGGCTTTGCCGCGCCATTTGATTACTGGAGCCCCTTGATGGCCGAAGCGGCCAAAGACTGCGGCTTTGCATACGCGAGAATCTCTGAGGAGAGCCATTCTTATGACCCGCCGGAGGATCCGTACTACTGGCGCCCGGGCATTTTCCATCTTGACGGGGAACTTGATCAATTCGTGGACGGCTTTCTTGAGACGGATACCGAGCTCGCCATCTGCCAGATCGTGGGCCATTCCTACGATCTTGATGCGGAGGATATGTGGGGACAAATGGAGAACATCTTCCGCCGTGTCTCCCGGGCGGAGGACGTAGCGTTCATGACGAATATTGAGATTGTCCGCTATCTTACATCGAGGGTGGGGCTGAGGGCTTTGAACTGATAGGCTTTGATATATGCTGCTATACAAACAATGATATTGGCAGACGGGAGGTAAGGCTTAACTTAGGGTATTTCTTTTACAGGGATGAGCGAAGATTTTGATTTTTTCTTTTTGCGTTCGATTCTCTCGGCTATTGCAATGCGGGGCTGACTGCAATATCAAAATTTCTTCTTGACTTTCTCAGAAAAGTGTGTACAATAGGTAACATAGATTGCGCAACATAAGATACTTTATGATGAAAGGAATAGAGTCATGCCGCCAAAATTCAAATTCACACGGAATGAAATTACAAATGCCGCGCTGAACCTGACACGGAAAGCCGGGCCAGACGGGCTCACCGCACGGGCACTTGCGGAGGAGCTTGGCTGTTCGGTCAAGCCGATTTTTGATTTGTTCAAAAATATGGAGGAGGTGCAGGGCGCGGTTTTATCTGCCGCTCAGGGCTTGTACTTAAGCTTTCTTGCCGAGGATATGGCGGCGGGAAAATATCCACCCTATAAAGCCAGCGGCATGGGCTATATCCGGTTTGCCAGAGAGGAAAGGGAACTCTTCAAGATGCTTTTCATGTGCGACCGCAAAGGGGAGCCGCTGAAGCCGGGTAAGGAAATGGATGTGATCATCCCTGTTATTATGAAAAACACGGGACTTTCCAGAGAGAAAGCGGAGCTGTTTCATCTGGAAATGTGGATCTTCGTGCATGGCGTCGCGTCCATGATTGCCACCTCGTATCTGGATTGGGAGATGGAAACCGTCAGCGAGGTACTGACGGACGCCTACATGGGTCTGAAAACACGTTTCTGCGCAGCGGAGGAATAAGAGCATGGACGCCATTAAAACGATTGATCTTACAAAAAAATATAAAGATTTGACCGCTGTGGATGGGCTGAACCTCACTGTCCGACAGGGCGAGCTGCTGAGTCTGCTGGGTGTCAACGGCGCGGGCAAGACCACGACGATCAAGATGCTGACAGGTCTCACCCGCCCCACCTCCGGCGATGCTTTTCTGAACGGGAAAAGCATTTTGACGGACAGCGCGGCGGTAAAGAACATGATCGCGGTATCGCCTCAGGAAACGGCGGTAGCCCCCAATCTGACAGTCAGGGAGAACCTGGAACTGATGGCGGGCGTTCACGGATTCCGAAAATCCGAGGCCGGAGACAAGGTCACAGAATTGAGCGACCGCTTCGGTTTGGGGGAGATCGCAGGCAAAAAGGCCGGAAAGCTGTCCGGCGGATGGCAGCGGCGGCTCAGCATCGCCATGGCGCTCGTAAGCTGCCCGCAGATCCTGTTTCTGGACGAGCCGACATTGGGGCTGGACGTTTTGGCGAGAAGTGATCTCTGGGACATGATCCGCGCCCTTAAGGGGAAAATGACCGTGATCCTGACGACCCATTATATGGAGGAAGCCGAGGCGCTTTCCGACCGTGTGGCGATCATGAAAAGCGGACGGCTCCTGCTCACCGGCACACCTGCGGATATCAAAGCCCAGGCGGGTACGGACAAATTCGACGAGGGGTTCGTGCGCATCGTAAAGGAGGCGGCTGTATGAGAGTATTTGCTTTTTCCAAGCGGAACGATCTGGAAATTTTGCGTGATCCGCTGAACCTGTTTTTCGGAGTGGGTTTTCCCATCGTTCTGCTGCTCCTTTTGAGCGTCATCCAGAGGAATGTCCCGGTGGCGCTGTTTGAAATCGAGTATCTTGCGCCGGGAATCGTTGTATTCGGACTGTCGTTTATGACGCTGTTCTCCGCCACGCTGATCGCGAAGGACAGGGGCAGTTCCTTCCTGCAAAGGCTGTACACTACGCCCCTGACGGCGGGAGATTTTATTTTGGGCTATCTCCTGCCGATTTTGCCCATCTGTATTGCGCAGTCGGTCATCTGCTTTGCGATGGCTGTGCTTTTAGGGCTTCCTGTGACGATTCATATTTTGACTTCGGTTTTGTTCACCATTCCCGTTTCGCTGCTGTTCGTGTCGCTGGGGCTGCTCTGCGGCAGCATTTTCACGGATAAACAGGTGGGCGGCATCTGCGGAGCGCTGCTGACGAATCTGACGGCGTGGCTTTCCGGCATCTGGTTTGACCTGAGGCTGGTGGGCGGCGCGTTCCAAAAGATCGCAAATTTGCTGCCGTTCGTCCACGCCGTGGAGATGGAGCGGGCTGTTCTGCAGGGCGATTATGCGGGAGTGTTCCCGCACATCTGGTGGGTAATGGGCTACGCTGCCGCCGTGACTGCCATATCGGTATTCACATTTTTGCGGCAGATGAAAAGGCAGTGAGCTGGCAATATGTGGATCGAAGCGGCAAATCGAAACTTGTCGGGAAGTGTAACAGAGGTGTGACATGGAAGAAAAAGTGCGGCTTTCGGATATTGCTTCGGAGCTGGGGCTCAGCACGGCGGCGGTGTCGTATGTACTCCACGGCAAGACCGGCATGGTGTCTGAGCGAACGGCGGTGCGTGTGCGCCGCGCTTTGGAGGAGCGGGGGTATCTGCCGCGGGCGGCGGAGGTGCTATTGGCAGAAAACCCGGCGAAAATCGTGGGAGTGATCATCAATGCCCATGAGAAATATGAATCTCACGTCCTGGAGGACGCCTTTATCGCCTCGGCGCTCAATGCTCTCAGCGCGGAGACGTCCCGGCGCGGATTGCAGATGATGGTGAGGGCTGTGAAGGCCCTTGACGAGATCGTCTCCTTCGCCACTATGTGGAATCTGGAGGGGCTGGTGCTCATCGGCTTTTGCAGCGCGGATTACGGGCGCCTCAGAGAGAATGTCCGTGTACCCTTTGCAGTCTACGACGCCTGTGGTGTCACAGCGGAGCGGGTTTGCGCCGTGAACATCGACGACCGGCACGGGGGATTTCAGGTGGGCGAGTATTTTCGCCTTTGCGGGCACGAGCGCGCCCT
>CANREE010000031.1 GCA_947629545.1 uncultured Lachnospiraceae bacterium
GGCATTCAGCAGGAGATCCGCAAGAGAGAGCATTACGAGAAGCCCAGCGTAAGACGTAAGAAAAAGTCCGAAGCTGCAAGAAAAAGAAAGTACAACTAATCTTATTCCGAATCGTATGTTCGAGTCCCCGGTTTATTTGGACCGGGGACCTTTTATGTCTAAAATTCCCCTGTTATGCATACGCTGAAATAAACGACATTCAGCGTGATGGATGAAAATGTTTGACGGAATCGCAAACCGTGCGGCGGATGCGCTTCATATTCCCATGCAGGTGATACCGGGCGAGCCCGAGATTTCGGTGTCAGGCCGCAAAAGCGTATATATTGAAAATTATCACCGGATTGAATGTTTCAGGGAAGATGAGATCCGGCTCCGGGCAAGAACATGCCGCATTGTGATCCGCGGGAAACGGCTCAATATTCCATATTACACGAAGGAAGAAATGCTTGTCAGCGGGCAGATAACGGCGGTTGAACTGGAAGGCGGTTAAAATATGGCCGATATCGATTCAGGACAGATGGGGGGATCAGATTGACAGGAGAATGGAGAAAGAGTGGAAATGGTTATCTGCGTCTTCGCATCAGCGGAGGAAGCATCGAACGTTTCCTGAACCTGTGCAGCGCGAATGGACTGGAACCATGGGACCTGCAGGCAGAAGATGGCTGCGTGGAATGCAGTATGGGCCTTCGTCCCTTCCGTCTGATCCGTCCGCTGGCGCGCAAGGCAGGCGTACATATGAGAATCGTGGGAAGATACGGGCTTCCTTTTTTTATTTACCGAAACAGGAAGAGAGAAGGCGCGGTCTGCGGTTTGCTGGCGTTTGCAGGCCTTTTGTACGCATTTTCATTGTTTGTATGGAATATTACCTTCGAGGGGAATTATCATTACAGCAGGGATACGCTTATGGGCCATCTGGAAACGCTTGATATCCGCTGTGGAATGCGTAAGTCAGGAATTTCCTGCGAAGATCTGGAAGAGTCGCTGCGCAGTACATTTCCGGAGATCACCTGGGTATCGGCAAGCGTCATGGGGACGCGTCTCATCGTGCGTATCAAGGAAAACGAAGTACTTTCATCGGTTCCGGAAAAGGATGATTCGCCCTGTGAACTGGCAGCGGCACGTTCCGGTACAGTTACGCGTATGGTGGTGCGGCAGGGAAGGGCGTGCGTATCCGTGGGAGATAGGGTGGAAAAGGGACAGCTTCTGGTCGCATCGGGTCTATCTGTCAAAAATGATGCAGGCGAAGTGATACGGACGAAATATGTCCGTGCTGACGCAGATGTTTACGCGCAGACAGATTACAGTTACCGCGTTGAATTTCCCCGATTCTGCCGTCAGGAGATTCCCACGGGACGCGTCCGCAGGGAATATCTGCTTATGGCCGGTATGTTTCGGGCCAGACTTCAGATCCCGGCCAAAGGGGAATTGGCCGAAGGGCTGTATGATGGGGCTGTTTCTTTTGCCGTGTGGCTTGCCGGGATGACCGGGCTTGACCGTATTCTTGCGATCCCAGCACAGGAAAAGACGGAAACCTTTTGGAAAGAGACCGACCAAATGCATCAGCTGTGCCTGTTTGAAGATTTCTTTCTCCCGGTTTACTGGGTGGAAACAGAGTCTGACGAATACACGTTTTATGAGCGATCCCATACGATGGAAGAGGTCCGCAGTGCCGCGGCGCGCGCGGAAGAGAAATATCTTGAAAATTTATGTGAAAAAGGGGTACACATTATTGAAAATAATGTTAAAATACTAGAGTATGGCGCAGGCTATCTGATCGAAGGCACAGTGAAAGCGGAAGAGGAGATCGTAAGTGCCCGGTCTGTAGAGGCGCCGGAAACGCCAGGTGAGGAGTGAAGCGTAGATACATGAGTGTAGTGGAAACGATTATCGATATCCCGATGGACCATGAGCGGAATGTCAGCGGGCAGTTTGACGAATATCTGAAAAAGATCGAACGTACGCTCCATGTGACCATGGTATCAAGGGATGGTGAACTAAAGATCATCGGCCCGGAAGAAACCGTTCACAAAGCCAGAAGCGTCTTTAACAATCTGATCGAGCTGTCGAAGCGGGGCAACCCGATTACGGCCCAAAATGTGGACTATGCGCTGGCGCTGTCATTTTCTGAGAAGGATGGGGAGATTCTGGAGATTGACAAGGATATTATCTGCAGGACGATTAACGGACGGCCGGTCAAGCCAAAGACACTTGGTCAGAAAGCCTATGTGGATGCGATCCGCAGTAAAATGATCGTTTTCGGCATCGGACCTGCGGGAACAGGAAAGACGTATCTGGCGATGGCAATGGCGATCCAGGCATTTAAGGACGGCGAGGTTGGAAGGATCATCCTGACACGGCCGGCGATCGAGGCGGGTGAGAAACTCGGTTTCCTTCCGGGAGATCTCCAGAGTAAGATCGATCCTTATCTGCGGCCCCTGTATGATGCATTGTACCAGATCATGGGGGCGGAAAGCTACCAACACAACGCAGAGAAGGGACTGATCGAGGTCGCGCCGCTTGCTTATATGCGCGGGCGGACGTTGGACAACGCCTATATTATTCTGGACGAAGCGCAGAACACAACGCCGGCACAGATGAAGATGTTCCTGACCCGGATCGGCTTTGGCTCGAAAGTCATTGTTACAGGCGACCAGACCCAGAAGGATCTGCCGGCAGGCAGCGTCTCCGGTCTGGATGTGGCAGTGAAGGTCCTGAAAAAGGTAGAAGATATCGGGTTCTGCTATCTGACGAATACCGATGTGGTGCGCCATCCATTGGTACAGAAGATCGTGGAGGCCTATGATGAATATGAATCCCGGGCCGCGGGTCCCGGCGGCGGACACCGCTTTCCGATGGATCATATGCAGCGGAAAGCCGGAGAACATCGATTACAGACAGCAGAAAGAGCGCACGGCCGCGGCGGACACGCAGGTGAAAACCGGGCCCCTCGGTTGGGCGGAAGGACTTTGGATGAACAGGAGTAAGGAAACGAATGACTGTCAATATAGATTATGAGGCAGACCGGGAACTTTCCATTCCCTGGGAGAAGATTATCCGCGAGATCGTGGAAACTTCGCTGGATTATGAAAGCTGCCCTTATGAAGCAGAGGTCAATGTGGTCCTGACCGGAGATGAGCAGATCCGCGAGGTCAACCGGCAGTTCCGGAATATGGACAAGCCCACGGACGTGCTTTCTTTCCCGGCCGTTAACTATGACAAGCCGTCGGATTTTGACCATGTAGAGGAAGCGTTCGCCGACTGTTTCAATCCGGAGACCGGTGAACTGATGCTTGGAGATATGATGATCTCTGTGGATCGGGTGATCGGGCAGGCGGAAGAATACGGCCACAGTCAGGAACGTGAACTCGCGTTTCTTACGGCACACAGTATGCTGCATTTGTGCGGCTACGACCATATCGAGGATAGCGAACGGCTCGTTATGGAGAAAAAACAGGAGGAGATCCTGGAAAGCAGAGGATACCTGAGATGAAGAAGACACTGGTATGGACAGCGGCATTTCTGTTAAGTACGCTGTTGCTGGTTTCCTGTTCGGGCAAGTCCGAGGAGGCGATCGTAACGCTGGAGCCTTCCGTAGAGACATCGGAAAGCGCAAAAGAGACGGAGGAAAGTTCTGTGGTCCATTTGACGACAGCCCCGGAACCGGAGACGGAAACGCCGGCTGAGCCGGAGACGGAAGCGGAACCGATGGCCCAGAAGCCGGAGGACCGCGTTGAGGTCGACGGAAAGATCCGAAGCTACCTGACAGGCGAGATGGTAGATGTGAAGAAGGCCAACCGCCGGCCTCTGGCGATCATGATGAGCAATGACAAGGAAGCCATGCCGAATTACGGCATCAATCGGGCTGGCGTCGTTTATGAAGCGCCGGTTGAGGCGACAATGAATCGTTATATGGCGATCATTGAGGACTACGACGATCTGGATCGGATCGGCTCCGTCAGGAGCTGCAGGACGTACTATGTCTATTTCGCCCGTGAATTCGACGCGATCTATGCCCATTTCGGACAGAGTACCTTTGCGAAGCCTTATCTGAAATATATTGACAATATTAACGGCATTGAGGGTATCGGCTCCGTTGCTTATTACCGTTCGAAAGACAAAAAGTCGCCGCACAACGCCTACGGAAGTTTTGAGGGTATCCAGAAGGCAATTAAGCAGCTGGGATATTCCCAGGAATATTCCGACTCCTATCAGGGACACTACCGTTTTGTCGTGGACGGCGCGCAGATCAATCTGGAAAATTCACTGGAAGCCTATAAGGTCCTTCCCGGATACGCTTATAATAAACCGTCTTTTGTATATAATGAGGAGGACGGACTTTACCACCGCTACCAGTATGGCGACGTCCACCGCGGAAATGAGGGGCCGATCGCTGTGAAAAATATTATTTTCCAGTACTGTGCCTTCGGGTATTATGCGACGACCCAGTACCGTAATGTCGATGTACATACCGGCCAGTACGGATATTATATTACCAATGGACGGGCGATCCCGATTACCTGGGAGAAAGACGGCGATTTCGGGGTCACGCATTACTATAACGCAGAGCATGAAGAAATCATATTGAATCAGGGTAAGACCTGGGTGTGTATTATACCGACCAGTGATTTCGGCAAGACGGAGATCCATGGAAAAGACGAGTAGAGGACGAAGCAGGGCGAGACAGGGGAGCAGAGACGGCATTGGTTCTGATTTTCTGGTGCAGGGCAGCATTCTGGCGGCTGCGGGTATCATTGTGCGGCTCATCGGTATGCTGTACCGGATTCCCCTTTCTAATTTTATCGGAGATAAGGGCAACGGTTATTACGGCGCGGCGTATAATATTTACTCCACGCTGCTGATCATGTCCTCTTACAGTCTGCCGGTGGCGGTATCCAAGATGGTCGCTTCCAGACTGGCGCTTAAACAGTACCGCAACACGATTCGGATCCTGAAAGCAGCCTTGTTCTACGCGACGGTGGCCGGAGGTATCTGCTTCTGTCTGATGTGGTTCGGCGCTGATTTCTTCGCCGATAAGATGCTTCGGATGCCTTATTGTACCTACGCCCTGCGCGCGCTGGCCCCGACGGTCTGGATCATGGCGTATCTTGGCGTACTGCGCGGATATTTTCAGGGACATTCAACGATGACGCCGACGGCCTTTTCGCAGATCGTTGAACAGATCGTGAATGCGGTCGTAAGCCTTCTGGCGGCCAGTACGCTTTTCGCTGTCGGCCTAAAGTCAAATCTTGTTTATGGTGTCACCGAGTACTCCTATGCCTTTGGCGCGGTCGGCGCGACGATGGGAACCGGCGCGGGCGCCTTGTCGGCGCTTGTCTGTTTCCTGATCCTGATGATAAAGCGGCGGCCGGTTATCCGCAGACAGATACGGAATGATCGAAGCGGACGCATGGAAAGCTATGGCACAATTTCTTCTGTCATGGCAATGACGATCCTGCCGATTCTTATAAGCAGTACGATCTACAACAGCGGAACGGTCATTGACAATGTGATCTTCGGGCAGGTAATGGCCGGCGCGGGCGCCCAGGAGGAGATTGTCAGCCAGTGGGGTATCTACTCCGGCCGATATCATCTGCTTTTTAATATCCCGGTAGCGATTGCCAACGCGTTATCTTCATCGTTAATTCCATCCCTGTCGATGGCGGTGGCGGAAAAGAACCGCCGGCAGGCCGTAAGCCGGATCGCGATGGCGATCCGATTTTCGATGATCATTGCGATTCCGGCGGCGGTCGGCATGGCTGTTCTGGCCGGGCCGATCTCACAGCTTCTCTTCCCGAGCCTTGACAACGCCATGCTGATCTCCATGCTGCGCTGGGGTTCGTCCGCGGTCGTTGTATTTTCCCTGTCCACGGTAACGAACGGTGTCCTGCAGGGGCTTGGCCGGATGCGTGCGCCGATCCTGAATGCCAGCATCGCAATGGTGATCCACATTGTGATCTTATATGTGATGCTCGGAATCTTCCATATGGGGATTTATGGTGTCCTCTGGGCCAATATTTTGTTTGCACTGCTTGTCTGTGTTTTTAATGCGGTTTCGATCGCAAGATACGCGCGTTACCGTCAGGAGATTTTGCGGACCTTTGTAATCCCTGCGGCGGCCTCAGCGGTCATGGGAGGCGCAGCCTGGGGAAGCTACCGGCTTTGCGCGCGCTTTGCAGGTAATCTGGTCAGTACGATGACGGCGGTAATCGTGGCGGTGGCCGTTTATTTCATCCTTCTGCTGCTGATGGGAGGCGCAAAGGAGCAGGAGCTCAAACGTATGCCGGGTGGGACAAGGATTCTGGGGCTTGCACGAAAGCTTCACCTTCTGCGACGCTAAAGCCTGTGTTTAAAAACGAAGGATCGGGCAGATACTATATCCCGTAAGGAGGAATTCTTATGAAACGGTACAGTATCTGCTTTTTTGCTGCCCTGCTTGCCCTGCTTTCAGGCTTTGCTGTCGGACTCGGAATCGGCGGCAGACATATACGTCTGGAATATGCGGTCCCGGATACGGTTTATGAAACGGAAACATATCCCGACGTGCAGGTCGTTATCCGTCAGGAGGAAACGGCCGCAGAGGAAGCCGCAGAAGCCGCGGCCCATATCGAACGTTATTATCTGGTATCAGAAACAGGTTACCTTCTGGTATTCACCGAGGGAAAGAAGGACGAATGTATACAGACCCATATTCCGATCACGGATTTTCCGCAGGAGGAGCAGGAAAAACTGCGGGCCGGGATATGGTTCGACACGATGATGGAGGTGTTCTTTTATCTGGAGTCTTATACAAGCTGAAATCCTCCATTCAGGAGAGCGCAGACAGGCGCCGGAAAGCCGGATGCAGTATGGCGGAAAATACGGTTGAAAAATATGCATAAAACAGGTACAATGTCCACATAAGCCAATGAAACGGCACAGAAACGGGAGGCGCATATGGGCAGACAGGTTTTGATCATTGGCGGAGGGGCGGCCGGTATGACGGCGGCGATCATGGCGGCGCGCACCGATGCCTCCGTGACCGTTCTTGAACATATGGACCGTGTGGGGAAGAAACTGTTATCTACCGGCAATGGGCGCTGTAATTTTACAAATCTGGATCAGAGGCCGGAAAATTACCGGTGTACGCAGTCGGATTTTCCGGGAAAAGTGCTCCGGCAGTTTCCAATGGAGAAGACTGTGGATTTTTTTGCCGGTCTCGGGATCCTGGTAAAGGAGCGGAATGGCTGTCTCTACCCGAATTCTGATCAGGCGTCATCGGTGCTGAATGTGCTGCGGATGGAACTTGAACGGCTGGGCGTCGATGTCCGTACAGGCTGTCATGTGACGGATGTACGGCGAAAGGGCGGGGTGCTGACGGCAGAAACGGATAAAGGCTTTTTTGGCGCGGATGCCGTGATTCTGGCGGCCGGATCCCGGGCTGCGCCGGCAACAGGTTCAGACGGCAGCGGATATGCGTTGGCCCGAAACCTTGGCCACCATGTCCTGACGCCGCTTCCGGCCCTCGTCCAGCTGCGCTGCGCAGAGAAAGATTATAAAGAATTATCCGGCGTCCGCACGGAAGCGAAGGTGGATCTGTATATAGAAGATACGGCAGGTGACGCCGCGGTTAAAACAAGCCGGCGCATATCCGGCGGAAGTCATGCGTCTGGTCCTTCGTTGTTCTGCGGCTGGCGTCTGGCGGCTTCTGACCGGGGAGAGCTTCAGCTGACCGATTACGGGATATCCGGTATTCCCGTATTCCAGATAAGCCGTTATGCATCTGTCGCCCTGCACAATAAACGACAGGTGAAAGCAGTCATTGATTTTCTGCCGTTCCAGACGATGGAGGAAACCGCCGGCCTGATACGCAGACGGGCCGAAGAAATGCCGGAGAAAACATGCGAGCAATGGATGTGCGGCATGCTTAACAACAGACTGGCCGCCGTGCTTTTGAAACGCGCGGGTCTGGGTTTTCGGCAGACGGCCGGTGAAATTACGGAAGACGGCTGGCAGGCGCTCCTTCGGCAGATCCGCCAGTATGAAACGGTTGTGAAAGCGGTAAATTCCTATGATCACGCACAGGTCTGCTGCGGCGGTGTGGATACAGCGGAAGTGGATCCGGCCACAATGGAATCACGGAAGATGCGCGGACTTTATTTTGCCGGAGAAATTTTGGATGTGGACGGGATTTGCGGCGGATACAATCTCCAGTGGGCGTGGTCGTCCGGCGCAGTCGCCGGATTGCATGCTGCCGTAAATGAAACGAGGAGAAGAGAATGATTCGGATTTCACAGCTGAAACTGCCTTATACGCATACGGAGCAGCAGCTTTGGCAAAAAACCGCGAAAGTGCTGAAGGTTCCTGCAGCGTCCATTTCTTCCGTGACGGTCGTGAAGCGGTCGATCGATGCCAGAAAGAAGGACCAGATCCTTTTTATTTATACGATTGATGTGGAAACGGTCGGGCTGCAGGAAACGAAGATCATAAAGCAGGCGCAAAATCTGCAGATCATTGCAGCCGCTGATGAGTCGTATCAATTTCCTTCTCCCGGCGATACAAAGCTTTCCCATCCGCCTGTGATCGTCGGAAGTGGTCCGGCGGGACTCTTTGCCGGCCTTTTGCTTGCGCAGGCCGGGTATCGTCCGGTTATTCTGGAACGAGGGGATGAAGTAGAGGTACGGCGGCAGAAGGTGGAAAGGTTCTGGCAGGGAGACGGACTGGATGAACGCACCAATGTCCAGTTTGGTGAAGGCGGCGCGGGGACTTTTTCCGATGGCAAGCTGAATACAATGGTAAAGGATCCGTTGGGCCGGAATCGAAAGGTTTTGGAGATTTTTGCGGAGCATGGGGCGGATCCTTCGATCCTGTGGGACGCAAAGCCGCATATCGGTACGGATGTACTGGCCCACGTCGTCAGAAATATTCGGGAACATATCCTATCGTTGGGCGGACAGCTGCGATTTCGCACCCGGATGACAGGCCTTAAACTGGAAAATGGCCGTGTGACGGGCGTTTGTACGGAATCAGCGCCGCCGATACCGGCAGAAGTGGTTGTTCTGGCAATCGGCCACAGCGCCAGAGATACCTTTTCCCTGCTTGCGGATCTGGGCGTGCCGATGCAGTCCAAATCTTTCGCCGTTGGCCTGAGGATCCAGCATCCCCAACACATGATCGACCGTTCCCAGTATGGCGACGGCGATATCCGTATTCTGGGACCGGCGCCCTATAAGCTGACGCATCAGGCGGCGTCAGGGCGCGGCGTTTATTCTTTCTGTATGTGTCCCGGCGGTTATGTGGTGAACGCATCGTCTGAGCCGGGAAGACTGGCCGTCAACGGCATGAGCTGTCACGCCCGGGACGGCGTGAATGCGAACAGTGCGCTGATCGTGACCGTGACGCCGGAGGATTTCGGCGATACTTCTCCATTGGCAGGCATAGCGTTTCAGAGACGTCTGGAAGAGGCCGCTTACCGTGCGGCAAACGGACGCATTCCGGTACAGCTTTACGGAGATTTCATGCAGAACCGCATCAGCCGTGACTGGGGAGACGTTGTTCCACAGTTTAAGGGACTGACAGGTTTTGCCAATCTGCGTGATACGCTTCCTGCATACATATCGGACGCCCTTTTGGACGGGATAGAGGCTTTCGGGCGGAAGATAGAGGGCTTTGACCGGTATGACAGTATTCTGGCCGGTGTGGAGAGCCGTACTTCCTCGCCGGTGCGGATCCTGAGAAATGAGCGTTACGAGAGCGATGTCGGCGGCCTGTTTCCCTGTGGGGAGGGTGCAGGATATGCCGGCGGTATCACCTCCGCGGCAATGGACGGCATGAGGATAGCCGAGGCGATTGCGCGAAGGTACCGTCGCCCGTCAGGATCATGAGCAGGACCCGCACAGATAATCACAGGCGGACAGGCATTCTCTTTCATTGCCCAGAAGGAAGTAAAAATCCATCTGGGCACATTTTGTGATATGAATATAGGTTCCGTATTTCGGCAGATCGCAGAAGATCACAGGGCTTTGCGCAGCGATCATAAGACCATAGCCGCGGTCGGACAGGATCAGTGGAAACGGTCTGTCCGGATCGTTGCCGGAAATGAAGCGGGCATTCCCGCGAAGGTCTGCAGACTTGCCGGTACTGATCGCTGTGAGACTTTCTTTCTTCTCCTGGTTCAGATAGAGCCTTGCCGAAAAGGAGACGCTGTTTGCAGCCTCCAGCTGGCGGCAGTCTTTCATCCGTTCCGACAGAAGCGTCTTGCGGTCCCGGGTAAGATACTGAACCGAACCGGCGGACTTATCAACGCGAAGACAGAGATCATCTGTAAGCAGTTCGGCCGATCCGCCGATCTCACGGTACATCCAGGCCTTGTACGATTGGCCGGCTGCAATTTTCGGATGCGGCGCGGCATTGAGCTGTCCCGGCCTTGCAAAAGAAATCCGGATGATACGGCTGGTTACGGGACTTAAGCGAAGCGTGCCGTAACGGCTCTGGAGGCACAGGCCGTCAGGCTGGCGTGAAATCCAGCGTACCGCCAGATCGATCTTTGCGTGACCGAGCGGTTTCAGCGCATCTTCGGGCGGTATGTCGCCGAAGCCGGGAAGTGACGCCGCTTTCCTGCTTTCGGAGGTGCCGGGCTTTTCGGCGTACAAAGAATCGGCTGCGGTCATTTTCTGTGAGACTGCTTTCGGCTTTGGCGGTGCGGCTGCGTCGATCCGGCCGTTTTGGTATTCCTGCCTCGCTTTTTGCAGAATACTGCTCGCGTCGTACTGATCCGGCATCTGAAGGGATTTGCCGGAAGCAAAAAACAATGTCGTCGGTTCAGACTTTGTCTTTTCCCGGAAGACGGGGGCTGTTGTCCTGACCGTTTTATCTTCATATACGCTGACTTCTGAACGCGGCTCTTCTGTAATCAGTCCGGTCAGATTGCCGGTATGAAGCACGCAAAGCTTATGAAGCGCCCTTGTAGCAGCCACATAAAGAAGTTTTGCATGTCTGTCATCGACCGGATATTCTTCGGCGGTCGGATCCAGAAGCAGCACTGCGTCAAATTCAAGACCTTTCGTATATTCGACAGGCAGTACCATGATCCCTTCGCCGAATACGGCATTTTCCAGATCGTCCCCGCAGACCGGAAGAAAGTGTTTCAGTTCCCTGACGGTGCGGGCAGCTGTTTGGGCGTCACGGCAAACGACAGCCAGCGTAAGAAATCCTTCGGTCTGCCATTGCTTCAATATTCGGACAGCACAGCGTATCAGCTCTGAAACATTCGATGATTCCGCTGACAGCGCTGTCTGCTGTTTTATCTGAATTTCACGCACCTGCGCGCCGTGACGGATGATCGGCTCTACGGGATAGACGGAAAAACTCCCGTGTCGCAGGATCCGCAGGGCGTATTCGGAGATTTCCACTGTGTTGCGGTAGCTTTTCTTCAAAACGCGGAAGCTGTCTGCCGGATCCTTTAGAAGAAGCGTTTTCAGTTCTTCCCAGTCGTTGAGACCGCTTTCGAAGTGAATATTTTGCGACACGTCTCCCATGATCGTATAAGTACAGCCGCGGATGCAGTGGGAGAGTGCGGCATAGGCCATCATACCGAAGTCCTGTGCCTCGTCGATGACTACATGGTGCGCCTCCTGTATTACTTCCGTTTCCGTGATACGGGCATAGAGATAAGCAAGGGCGGCCAGGTCATAAACGTCGAATTCCATGACATGCCGTACGGTTTTGCGGGCTCGGGTCTTTAATGAGGAATGCGGATCCAAAGCGGCTGGATAAGAGACGCTGTTGGGATCTGTCTGTGTAACATCCGTATAGACAACGGTTTCCGACGGCGATGAGACATGGATTCCTTTCGCACGCTGTTCTGCCAGAAAATGGTCGTATAGCTTGAAAATGGAAAGTCTCATTTTCTTTCCGCCAAACCATCCGCGGAAGGCACGCAGGATCTCCTTTCGTTCGTCTTCTGTATACCTTCCGATATGTTCCAGAAAATGATTATGGATCTGTGCGGTCAAACGTTCGTTCAGGTTGTCGATTTTGGACTGCAGGGAGAGCGTTGGGTTCTCGCGGATATATTTCTCAATGGCGTCCTGACCAAGAAGAAGGGTTTTGTCCTGAACCCTGGTCGTCATTGAAGAAACGGTATCGTCCGTTTCCAGATAAATATCCGTATGCGGCAGAAAATTCCATTCAAACTGATCGCAGAAAGCTTTCAGATCTTCGAACCAGCTGAGTTTTCCGCGGATATTTTCTCTGACAGAGGAATCGATCCGGTATTTTCTTTCGTCCCATTCTTCATAGAGAAGACGCGTAAAAAGCTGTGCCATCGTCATCTGCCGTACGCCGTGTACATCCAGATCCGGCAGTACGCCGGTAATATAGTTCAGAAGAATCCGGTTGCTTCCCACGATATAGAAATCTTCCGGCCGGAAGCGTTCTGCGTAGTTATAAAGGATATAAGAAATGCGGTGCATGGCGACCGTGGTCTTGCCGGAACCGGCCACGCCCTGTACGATCAGGTTGCGGTAGGGCGTCAGGCGGATGATTTCGTTCTGCTCCTTCTGGATCGTGGCGACGATTTCGCTCAGGACCGCCTGCTTGTTCTTCGCGAGATATCTGGTCAGAAGTTCATCGTTGGCGATTACCTCGCTGTCGAAATACTCCAGAAGTTTCCCGTCCGCAATCTCATAGGTGCGCTTGAGCTGCAGGTCGATGGGCATTTCCGCACCGCCGGGCGCGGTATAGGAGCATGGCCCCAGACCGCTTTCATAATACGCGTTTGCGACGGGCGCGCGCCAGTCGATGACAACTGGGTGGATCGTGTCGCGGGAAATGCCGCCGCGTCCGATGTAAAGCGATTCCTGCTTATGAAGCGTCCCGTCCTGATAAATGATCCGCCCGAAATATGGTTTTGCAAGCGCGCGGGTGTTGTGTTCGAGAGCTGTTTTCACATGTTCATAGAGAGTTACGGTGTTATTCAATTCAGTCAGGGATTCCATGTCGTTATCGTGGTAATGCTCCAGCATGTCGTCGATGTCCGCCTTCATCTGCGCCGCCTGACGGCTGTAGTCGGCAGTATTGGCCTTTACGACCTCCAGGGTCTCGCGCAGATATTTGTCTTCGTCGGCGCGGGTCGTCAGC
Organism: uncultured Lachnospiraceae bacterium; assembly: GCA_947629545.1. Taxonomy (GTDB): domain Bacteria; phylum Bacillota; class Clostridia; order Lachnospirales; family Lachnospiraceae; genus UBA3402. The sequence continues at coordinate 13,117 of CANREE010000031.1, forward strand.
GGAAGGGGAGTATTCTTCTGGCTCATGGGCAGCTCCTTTCGGTATTTATGTCGTTTTCTGTTCGATATCTAACATTGTACAGGAAAAATAAAAAAGTACTAGACTTTATTTTTCATTTGTGCTAGACTAAATAATGAAGTGTAGGAAGAAGTCGGTTAGCGGCTTCTTTTTTTGTGTCAGATAGAAAACCTGTATCTGCCGAAACAGAATTCCAATGATGTTTATGCTTATTGGAATTGAAAATAAAGGCACATGGTGATATGATGAAGACGATTGATAAAGGAGATAGTTTCTGCGGCGTGGGGCCAGGCGCAGATGGTCTGACAGTATAATATGCTTTATCAGGGAGCCGAAGGGGCGATTACGTCAGCCGCCGGACTTTATGAAAGGGGCTGGTGCTATGGTTACATATGCGGATTTATTCGCTTTTGTGATTATGCTTTGCGCTGTTATAACGCTTGTTATATATGCAATACGCAAAAAGTAGCGCCCTTGTCTTGGCAGGATAGACGCTACTTTTACAGTAACTATTTTGCCGGCGGCTAGACGGATTCTAGCTTTCGGCTCTCTTGTTAAGTATATTATAAGACATATCCAAAATATTTGCAATATGTTTTTGAAAAGTAAAGGAGACTGGAAATGAGTAAAATCCATATAGTGCAGATCATTTTTGTGGTGATTGAAATCCTTGCTTTCATTCCTCTGACAATCGAAGTTTTCGGAGATATGGAGCCGGATATTATCATAGGTTCTGCGCTTGTTATGGGAATCGGGCTGTTCGGAAGCTGCATCTGCGGCATAGTCAGAGCGGTTCGGGATGAGAGGAAGAAATGAGCGCGTTTAAGAATGTTTATTTTATCAATGGAACCGCCTATGCCGGAAAATCGACGATGGTCAAACTGCTGGCAGAAAAATATAACGGGATCGCCTGCGAGGAGAACTATCACAACCGGCTGCTGTCGGAACTGAACAGGGAAGAATTTCCCGGTTTGACCTACACCAGGGACCTTAAGGACTGGCACGATTTCATCCGAAGAACGCCGGATGAATACGAGGCGTGGATCAGGCGCACCAGTAAGGAATGTGAGACGCTGGAACTGGGGATTCTGGAAGAACTGCGGACGCAGGAAAAGCCGGTCTTCGTAGATACGAATATTTCGATCGAGACGCTGAAAACAGTCGCGGAGCACGATCATGTCCTGATCATGCTTGCGGATCCGGAAATCTCGGTCAGGCGCTTTTTTGAACGGCCAGACAGGGACAAGCAGTTTTTGTATCAGCTGATCATGGAAGAGCCGGATCCGGCGTTTGCGCTTACTAATTTCCGGCAGTGCCTGATGCGGATCAATACGCAGGAGAATTACGACCATTTCCTGAATTCCGGGTTTCCTGTGATCATCCGGGATGAGAACCGAAGCATTGAGGAGACGCTTTTGCTGGCGGAAAAAGCGTTCGGGTTACAGCGGGCATGAGAATCAGCGAAATTATAAGCTGCCGATATCGGTTCGGAAGACAGGAAAGACCGTAAAATAATATCATTGAGAAAGCGACGGACCATGATTTACAGAAATATTGAATTTCATAATGTGGAAGAATTGATCCCCTGTGAAAAGGGACTGGCTATGAGCCGGATTCCGGCGGCCCTCCGCGAACTGGTTAACCCCGTTTTGCGGACGAGAAGCGCATTCTACTCCACCGGGGTTGAGCTGCGCTTTCGCCTTGTGGGCGATCAGGCCCGGATCTGCCTGCAGACGGACGAAATGGATGAATCGCAGGTGGCATGTATCTACATGGGTTCCTTCCAGGGCGGCTGGAAATGGTCCACGAAAGTGATCGGAACATCGCCGACCTGGATCGAGATCCCAAAGCCCTCGAATCTGGATAACCTGCGCCGGATCACAGAAGAGAATAAGCTGCCGTTTTCGCCGGAGATCATCCGGATCGTGCTGCCTTACGGCTTGTGTTATTTCGTGGACTGTGAAGGCGAGATCGTCCCGCCGCGCAGGGAGGAACTTCCTGCCAGAACCTATCTGGCTTACGGTTCGTCCATTACCCACGGCAGCCTGGCCCTGGTGCAGCCTTACAGTTATCCGTTCCGCATCGCCCGGCGGTTTGGATGCGATTATCTGAATCTGGGCTTCGCAGGCACGGCGTTTCTGGAACCGGCCATGGCCGAGTATATCATTTCCCGGAAAGACTGGGATTTCGCATCCGTGGAAATGGGCGTCAATCTGCTGAAGGATGTCACTGACCTGAAGGAATTTGAGGAGCGGGTGGATGTGTTTACGCGGATCTTAGCCCGGGATCCCAGACCCGTTTTTGCAACCAGCATTTTCGGGATTTCCAACAGCGAACAGCAGGCAACTGCCGCCGAGTGCCGCAGGATCGTTGCGGAATATGCTTCGGAGCGACTAATTTTCACGGACGGACTCGCCCTGCTTGACCGGGAAGACTATATTTCGCAGGATATGGTTCATCCTTCGCTGGAAGGAATGCAGCAGATCGCGGAGAGATGGGGAGAGATTATGGAGCGTTATTTTGAAAATGACAGATGATTCCCGATTCAATGTGAAGCGAAAGAACGATGATTGGAAATGTGTCTGACGAGGAGGTTGAACTGGTGTGAAAAAGAGAATCTTGCTCATGTGTCTGGCGGTCGCCATGATATTGACGAATGTGGGGTGTGGCGCAGGAGGCGACCTTGCCGGACAGGGAACAGAAGCAGAAAATAACCGAGAAAGCGGAGCGGAAAATGCGCGGCAGATAACCGGGACAGCGGGAAAGAGTGCGCAGAAGAACGAGAGTGAAACGGAGGGCGCGGATATGAAGGATCAAGAAAGCGCAGTCCCGGCTGTCAGCGTGCCGGAACTTAGTATGGAGAGACGTACGCTGAATGAAGGGGTCGATCCATCAGCCATTGATTTTGTGGAAAAACTGAAAATCGGCTGGAATCTCGGCAATACCTTTGATGCGAACAGCGATCAGAATATGCAGGACGAAATGGCCTTCGAATCCCTGTGGTGCGGGGTTAAGACGACGAAGGAGATGATCGACGCGCTTAAAGCCGCCGGTTTTGAGACGCTCCGTATCCCGGTATCGTGGCACAATCATGTGTCGGACGACGGCAGCTATACCATCAACGAGCGGTGGCTGGACCGCGTGCAGGAGGTGGTGGATTACGCGATGGATAACGATATGTATGTGATCCTCAACATCCATCACGACAATTCCACCGGGTATATGTACCCGTCGCAGGAGTACGTGGAGCAGTCTAAAGCGTATATCAGGTCGATCTGGACGCAGCTGGCGCAGCGCTTCGCGGACTACGATGAGCATCTGCTCATGGAGTCGTTAAATGAACCGCGGCTGGTGGGAACCAATTACGAATGGTGGCTGGATCTGAATAAGAAAGAGTGCGTGGAAGCGGTAAAAATCATTAACGAGTACAATCAGCTTTTTGTCGATACGGTGCGTGCTTCCGGTTCCCATAACGCAGACCGCTATCTGCTGGTACCCGGTTACGATGCGTCGCTGCAGGGCGCGTCCAACGCGTATTTTGAACTTCCGAAGGACACGGAAGGAAATGTGAACCGGATCCTGGTGGAGGTTCACGCCTATACGCCTTACAATTTTGCGCTGCAGCCGCCGGAAGAAAAGGGCAGTACGGCTGAGTGGAGCATCGACAGACGCGCAAGCACATCCGAGATTGACACGCTGATGGATACGCTGTATGAAAAGTATGTGAAGAACGGCGCCGGCGTCGTGATCGATGAATTCGGCGCCAGGGACAAGGGCGGCAATACGCAGGCAAGAGTTGACTTTACGGCCTATTACATAGCGGCGGCGAGGGCGCGGCGGATCAGCTGCTGCTGGTGGGATAACAATGCCTTCGCGGGAAATGGCGAGAACTTCGGAATTTTCCGCAGGAGCGACTGTACGATCGCGTACCCGGAGATCGTGGAAGCGATGATGAAGTACTGCGAATAAACACTTGATCTATCAGGAGGTAACCAATGATACAGATCAAAGAAAACGGTCTGCTGTTTCAGACCCGCGACGAAAATATATGGATCGAGCCTTACGGCGCAAACTGCGTCCGAGTCAGGGCTTCCCGCAGCACAAGATTTTCCGATGAGAAATGGACGCTCAACGAGGCGGAACCCTGCGAAGCGGAGGTTCTGCTTGACTGCGGCGGCGAGCTGAAAATGAAACCGGTGGAGCGTCCGTCTGACGTGAATCACGGCGTGATCCGAAATGGCCTTCTCACCGTGGTCCTCACAAAGTCCTGGTCCGGCTGTCGGATCAAGTTTCAGCGCAGTGGGGAGACGGTGCTTTCTACCCATGAAGAGGCGGACATGGTCACCCGCTACACGCATATTGCAGGCGAAAACTACCGGATCCGCGTAAATTTCGACGCGCGGGACGAGCATATTTACGGTATCGGTCAGGAACAGCAGGGCTTCCTTGACCGTAAGGGCTGTACCTACGATCTGGCCCACTGGAACACGAAATCCACGGTGCCGGTCATTTATTCTTCTCTCGGCTACGGCTTTTTGTGGAACAATCCTTCCCCCGGCCGCGTCGAATTCGGCTTCAACCACACGATCTGGACGGCGGACTGCTGCCGGCAGGCGGATTATCTCGTCTTTGTGGGAGAGACGCCGGTGCAGGTGCTGAATACCTACTGCAGGCTTACCGGCTTCGCGCCCGCGATGCCAAAGTGGGCGGCTGGTTTCTGGCAGTCGAAGTGCCGCTATGAATCGCAGGAGGAGCTTCTGGAAGTGGCGCGGGAGTACCACAGGCGCGGGATTCCGGTCGATGCCATCGTGATCGATTATTTCCACTGGAGCGAGCAGGGCAACTGCGATTTCGACCCGAAATATTGGCCCGATCCGGAGGCGATGATCCGGGAACTGAAGGAAATGGGCATGCGGCCTGTGGTGTCCTACTGGCCGACGATCAACCCGAACAGCCGCAACTGGCGGGAGATGAACGAGCGAAATATGCTGATCCGCACGGAAAACGGCCAGTACGGCACCTTTGATTTCTGGGGCCAGCAGACCTATGTGGATATGACAAATCCTGAGGCTCGTGAGTACGTCTGGGAGCAGATCCGAAAGACTTATATCCAGTACGGAATCCGTACCTTCTGGCTGGATGAGGCAGAGCCGGAGCTCCATCCGCAGCAGTGGAGCAACTTAAAGACCCACGCCGGAAATATGGCGGAGACTGGACTTTTATATCCATATTACTACTCAAAATGCTTCCATGACGGGCTGAAGTCCGAAGGAGAAGACGAGGTCGTGCTTCTTACCCGTGCGGCATATCCGGGAAGCCAGAAATTCGGCGCTCTGGTCTGGAACGGCGACATCAATTCCGACTTCACGCAGCTGCGCAACAGCGTCGTCTCCGGACTTTCCATGGCCATGTGCGGGATCCCGTGGTGGAATTCTGACATTGGAGGATTCTTTAACGGCGACACGGAGAGTGAATATTTCCGCGAACTGATCGTCCGCTGGTTCCAGTTCGGCCTGTTCTGCCCGGTGATGCGGCTTCACGGCACGCGGCTGAAACAGTCCTATTATAAAGACCGTTATCCCGGCATCATCTGCGACGGCGGCGGCTACAACGAGATCTGGCAGTTCGGCGAGCGTGATTATGGGATCATAAAGGATATCATTGCCTTACGCTGCCGCTTAAAGCCGTATATCCTGGAATGCGCGAAACGGACCTCGGAAACCGGCGAGCCGATCATGCGGCCCATGTTTTTTGATTTTCCGGCAGATGAGAACTGTTATTGTCTGAGCGATCAGTATATGTTCGGACCGGATATCCTTTTCGCACCGGTGCTGGATCAGGGTGTAACCGAACGGGACGTCTATCTGCCGGAAGGGAACTGGATCCGGGCGGGAGAGAAGGAGATCACGAGCGGCGGAAAAACGGTGAGATGCCGCGCTGAGATCGATGAATTCATCGCGTTCGTGAGGGCGGACGCGGCGGAACTTGCGGAACTGTTTTTCAAAGCGTAGCTTTGTTGTACTTTTGTTGTACTGTTTGTTTTATAATGCAGATATCTGATCAAAGGAGGAATCTGCAATGCCAGCAATAACACCGGAGAACGGCAATCCGTTTGAGTCATTTGGAATGGCTGAGGAAAACCTGCATTTAACGTACGGATTTACCGATAATATGATACAAACGCTGTCCGAAGGCGATAGAAGATCAATTACGGAGCGACTGCAGCAGTTGGAGGCAGCCTCCGGGCTCCCGACGCTCACTCGAACCCAGACGACAACTTCCCTTGGTATTTTGAGAATGCTTGGGGAAGGCTATACGGTGAATGATATCTTTTCTGACCAGAGCGAGGCGCAGCGGCGTGAAGAAAGCCGGGCTCTCAATGCGCGTATCAGCAGCCTGTCCGCTTCGGATCCCGCCGGGCTTGGACGGTTCTGCAGGGAGCTTATGAGCGGAATGCAGGCGCAGATACTTCCGCCGGTCGATCTGTCTGATTATAGGCAGACTTCCCGCAATGCTTATATACTGAGTACCATGTGGCAGACCGGAATGGATTATTCCCAGCTGTTTTCGAACTACTGGGATAATCCGGAGTTTCAAGCAGGGTTCCTTAACAGTGCGGCGGGGGAGACCTGGGACAATACATTCCATGACCAGCTGGAGCCGATGATCGATGTGGCTCGTTCCCTGTCCATGCTTACGGTTCAGTCGGCGACGGAACCCTACAGAACGATCGATGATGTGGTCGCCCGCTTCCTTACGGCACAGTATGGCCAGGTATTTCAAAGAACCAGAACGCTGCCGGAGCTGGCGGATCTGATCGACGGGACGAAGCTGTATGATACCGTCCGACGCGTCAAACCTGCTGCGGCAAGACCGGATTATCTGCAGGAAATGACTGCTTATGCGGAAAATCCCAATACACAGCTGTCACCGGGACTTTTGCAGGCGCTGGGGGGTAATGTTCCGGGAAGCGCATTTCGCCATTCAGAACCGCTTTCAAAGCCGGTATTTCCAAAGGAGTGCGCCGCCAGACTTTTCCGGCCCGCTAACTGGTACGATCCGGCCTTAAGGGGTGATATCGATACGGCGTTTCAGCAGATGTTCGATTCGGCCGATCTGCAGCGCACCGCCCGTGTGATGCGAAGGGAAGGGTATCCGGTGGAATCGCCCATCCAGCTGTTCCATATAGGGAACCAGAGCGTCGATGAGTATCTGACCTCGAACCATATCGTGGTAAATGACGAGAACCGTAAGGCGGCCATCGTACAGGCGTCCGCTATGGCCAGGGAGCATGTATCCCGGATCGGCTTCACGGTGGAGAAGGGCGCGCCGCAGCCTACGGTCGTAGAGATTCAGGCGGATCTGGAGGCATTCAGGGGCATGGAGGGCTTCTTCCAAAAGAGCCGGCCGCGCCGTGCATCGCAGCTGTATGCTTCTGACCGGGATATGGACGCCCGCCATGCGGAGATTCTCAGAGGATTTGCGGCCAGCCAGGTGGCTGTGAGGGAAGCCTCTGCTCCGGCTGCGGCTCCACAGACGGATGAGGACAGTGAGTTTTCTTACGAAGGAGCTTTCGCTTTTCATCAGATCAGGGAGGATTACGCAGGGACTCGGCTGGATTTTCGGTATGATGATGACGATCTGTCGGAGATCAATTTGCGCAATGCGCTGCTTCGTGCCCTTGATGTAGATCACCCGGAGTCTGTTCGGGCTGATGAGGCCGCAAGAATCTTAAATGATCCTGAGAATCTGCCCCGCGCCGCGGCTTTTATCAGTGAGTTCGCGCACTTTGCGGAGAGGAGAATGGCGGATCTCGATGCTCATAACAGTGTGAGTCCGGAAGACGAGGCGTTCTATAACAATCTGAAAATACTTGCGGAACCTGCGAAGCGGCTGGCAACCTATTATGATGAGGCCATGGAGGATGACCCCAACTATAGAATGAACCCGGCATACACAGAGCGAAATTCGGCTGATATCCTTGCCGATACCGCCGCACTGTCATATGTGTGCACCCTGCTCAGCAGTCAGCAGAATCTTGCCGTTATGCGTCCCGAACGTGCGCAGATGACGAGCAGTCTGAGAATGCTTGTAAGGGACGATGCGGCCCGGCAGAACAGGCCCGAGGATGCGTATACGGCGATGCACACCGGGCAGCTTCCCAAGAATATACAGACCATCACGGATCAGTTCGTACAGTCCAGCCAGAAGCTGAAGATTGGCCTGCAGGGGATCTCGGGACCCGCCGTCAATACATCCAACCGGCCGCAGAGGTCTGCGCAGCGGACCGCGCAGAACCAGATGGGAAATCAGGGCCCCCAGAACACGCAGAAGAAGTCAAACGCGCCGTCTATGTGATGGGGTTGTGTCTGGAGCGGACTCGCCGTCCAGCTATGTCAGCCCAAACTCGAAAAACAGAAGGTGCATCCTTATGAATTTCAAAATCGCAGTCTGCGACGATTCCGACGCAGACAGACAGTATATATCAGACATGGTAACCCGCTGGGCCCAAAAGACCGGCCATACCGCGCAGATCACCGGCTTTACCTCCGCCGAGCAGTTCCTTTTCTCATACGCCGGGCAGAGCGATTACGATATCCTGCTTCTCGACATCGAGATGGGAGAAATGGACGGCGTCACGATGGCACGCAAGATGCGCCGTGACAACGAAACGATCCAGATTATTTTCATCACCGGCTTTTCTGAGTACATTTCCGAGGGCTATGACGTAGCCGCGCTTCACTACCTGATGAAGCCGGTGAAGGAAGAAAAGCTTGACGACGTTCTCGACCGGGCGGCAGACAAGCTGGCGAAGAACGAGAAGGTCCTCACCTTCGAGACCGGCGGCGAGATGATCCGTATTCCGATTTACCAGATCCGCTACGCCGAGGTGTACGGCAATTACGTGACGATTCACGCCGCAGTCGATTTCACCGTGAAAATGACGCTGGGAGAGCTGGAGAAGGAACTGGACCGCCGTTTCTTCCGGGCCGGCCGTTCCGTGCTTGTCAATCTGACGCAGATCAGCCGCGTCACCAAAAGCGAGATCCGTCTTAACGACGGTACGGCGATTCCGCTGCCCAGAGGGGCCTATAACGGCGTGAATCGGGCGATCATTGAGATGGAGTGAGATTTCCTTCCTGCATTTTAGCGAAAGAGGTGACACCAGATGGGACTATTTGCGAAACAGATCGATAAGCGGATTGCCGCGTACCAGCGGGAGCTGATCGAGACACACTATCGTGAGGTGGACAATATGTACCGCCAGATCCGCGGCTGGCGGCACGACTACCGCAACCATATCCAGACAATGAAGGCCTACGCCGCGGCGGAAGACTGGGACGCGATCGTCAGGTATCTGGATCTGCTGGATGAGGACCTGACGACAGTCGATACGGTCGTTAAGACGGGCAATCCGATGACGGACGCTATCCTGAATTCCAAGATCTCCCTGGCCCGGTCGAAGAATATCCAGGTGGTCGCCGACGCATTTGTCCCGCTGAAGCTGAAATCGTCGGAGATCGATCTCTGCTGCATCATCGGCAATCTGTTCGACAACGCCATCGAAGCCAGCATGCAGCTGCCGGAGGAGAAACGGATCATCCGCGTATATATGGACATGCGCAATACTCAGCTATATATTTCCTTTACCAACTTCACCGGCGGGAAGAAGCTGAAGAAGGAGGGCGGCCTGTTCCGCAGCTCCAAGGGCGAAGGCCATGGTTTCGGCCTCGTCCGGATCGACGCGATCGTGGAGCGGCTGGACGGCTACATCAGCCGCAACAGCGAGGATGGGGCGTTTACGACTGAGATCTTGCTGCCGCAGAAGTAAGTGAGAAGGTAGCGGCGAAAGAAGGAAAAAATTTGTTGACATAAAGAACATATCTTCGTATAATAATAGTAACAAGATGAGAATACTCATCTGGGTGTGCTGACACCTTAAAAATCTGACAGGTACGCCAGTTTGTAGGCTGGCAAGTTGGGGAGCAACAGAAAAACTCCACAAATAAGCCATATATGGAAGGATGGCAAGTTGGCAGACAACAGAAAAATCAGCATTAATAAAGCGAAAAGGTTGTCCGGGTCGGGCAGCCTTTTTTGCTGAAAGCAGGGTGAATATGAAGAATTACGATGCAGTACAGGCGATATCCATAATTTTAAAAGCTGCAAAAGAATGTGATATAAAGCTGAAAGACAAACATTTTTTGATTGTATATCGCAATAATAATGCAGTATGTACAAGCTGTATTGGATTCAGAGATATGAATTTTCTCCATTTGACTGGTGTGAAAACGAAGCTACCGGCACAACAGTTTTATTCTGCGTGCCTGTCTGGAAAATTGTCCGTTAGTGATATTGAAGTGGATACCAAAGGAAAGGCACAGCAAAAACTTGCGGTATTGCCATATTTGCCAGAACTGCCATATCATAATTGTATGATTGGAAATTTTCTAAATAGCGGGATTGTTATAAAAGCGGATTATTTTATGGGAGATACAAAAGCCGTTTTAAGTGTAGGTTTTCGTTATGGGAAAACGGTAGATATTCCGGTAACGCTTTATAATGAAAGCGTAAAACGGTTATCATATCCGATATGCAAGGTATTGGCAATATTTGCAAAGCAGTATCACTCTGACGTTTATGATGAATGTACATATTTGTCAAAGAACTATGAAATTGACAGATTGCCGGATGAAATTAAATCACTCTTGAATTCGGAATTAAAATAAGTGCATTTCATCCCCCGAAAATGACGATTCGTCCCCGGAATGTCCCGGGGACGATATTTTGTGATATCCTCTGACCAGGAGGCGAGAGAAAATGAAAGAAAAATCAAAACCCAAATACACCGTCCCGCAAAACGTCTGGTGGATGGTGAAGATAGCCTGGAAAACGCGGAAGCGGGTCCTTGTGTTCTGCGTGCTGACGGCGGCGCTGGAGATCCTTTACAATCTGTCGCAGCTGTATATCGCGCCGGAGATCCTGCGGCGCGTGGAAGAGCACGCGGGGATGGGGGCGCTGCTGGGAACGATCCTGTTCTTTACCGCGGCGCTGTTTGTGACGCTGGGCCTTAAGGATTACATTGAGCAAAATACGATGTTTCCGCGGGTGGACGTGCGTTCCGTGATCATAGGCATGATCGGCTATAAATGCAATACCACGTCCTTCCCCAACACGCTGGACGCGGATTTTATCAAGCTCCGCGATAAGGCGCATACGGCGTGCGACAGTAACCGGGAAGCGACGGAACTGATCTGGCAGACGATCACACTGCTTTTGCAGAATGCCGGAGGGCTTGTGATCTACCTGACGATCCTTTCCCATCTGGATCTGACGCTGATGGCGGCGGTCGTTGTCACCTGCGTCGCAGGCTTCCTGGTCTCCCGCTACAGCGACAACTGGATGTTCGCCCATAGGGATGCGGAGGAGGTCTATTACGCGAAGAAGCAGTATATCCGCGGCAGATCGGAATCGGTCGAGATGGCGAAGGATATCCGTATCTTCGGCCTGCAGCAGTGGTTAAATGAACTTCTGGATAACGTCCACGACGTCTATCTGGACTTTCGGCTGAAGGCGGAGCGCGTGCGGCTGCTTTCGGATATTACGGAGGCGGTGATGACGGCGGCCCGCAACGGCATCGCTTACGTATATCTGATCCATATGGCGCTGGCGGAAGGTTTGAGCGTATCGGAATTTCTTCTGTATTTTACGGCGGTCACGGGCTTTACCGAATGGGTCATGGGGATTCTCCAGCAGGCGGAAAAGCTCCACAAGCAGAGTCTGGATATTTCCTGCGTCCGGGAATTCCTGGAATATCCGGAGCCGTTCCGCTTTGAGGGAGGGAAACCGATCCCGGCTGCGGATGGATATGAGCTTAGGCTGGAACATGTATCCTTCCGCTATCCAGGCGCCGAAGAGGATACGATCCGCGGCCTGGATCTGACCGTTCATCCGGGTGAGAAGCTGGCGGTCGTCGGCTTAAACGGCGCCGGCAAATCCACGCTGATCCGGCTCCTCTGCGGCCTGTTCGATCCTACGGAGGGACGTGTGCTCCTAAACGGCGCGGATATCCGGGAATTTAACCGCCGGGAATATTACGGTCTGTTCAGCGCGGTATTTCAGGAATTCTCGATCCTGGACGTGACGGTCGCCGAAAATATTGCCCAGACCAACACGCAGATTGATTACGACAAAGTCAGGGACTGCGTGGAGAAAGCGGGCCTTACAAGGACGATCGCCGAACTGCCGGACGGCCTGAATACCCACGTGGGACGGGAGGTCTATCTGGACGGCGTATTGTTCTCCGGCGGGCAGACCCAGCGCCTGATGCTGGCGCGGGCGCTCTATAAGGACGCGCCGGTTCTTATGCTGGACGAGCCGACCGCCGCGCTCGATCCGATCGCTGAGAATGACATTTACCTGAAATACAACAGCATGACGGCGGGGAAGACCTCGGTGTTCATTTCCCACCGGCTGGCATCCACCCGTTTCTGCGACCGGATCGTCTTTATCGCGGACGGCCGCATCGCGGAGGAAGGCACCCACGAGAGCCTCTTGGCCATGGGCGGGGCCTACGCAAAGCTTTTTGAGGTCCAGAGCCGCTACTATCAGGAAGGAAAGGAGTTTTGAACATGAAAGAGAAGAATACAATAAGTCACGCTTTTGCCGTGCATCTGCGCGCGGGTAAGCTCCTTGCCGGGATAAGCCCCAGGTTCTTCACGATCATGACGCTTTACGCGGTGGTCGACGCGCTGGCGCCCTACGCGGCGGTATTCTTTTCCGCGCAGATCTTAAAAGAACTGGCGCTTCTGCGCCGGGCGGACGTGCTGTGGCGCTGGGTCATAGCCTGTGTGGCCTGCACGGGAGCCTTCGCGGTGCTGAAATCGTTTTTGTATCAGCGAAAGGAAACCTTGTTTGACGATCTGTATGGCCGCAAGGAAATCCTGTTTGCGAAGAAAATGTTCTCCATGGATTACGCGGATATGGATAAGCAGGAGACCCATGACCTCAGAGAGCAGATCCGTCAGAGTGAAAACTGGTCGTCCTGGGGGATGATGCGCGTCCCGGAAGTATATGAGTACGGCTTAAAGAGCATAACCGGGATCGCCAGCGGAATCGTGCTGACCGTCAGCCTGTTTGCTTCCCCGGTTCCGGCGGCCGCGGGATGGCTTGCCGCCTTAAACAGCCCCTTATTTATCTTCTTACTTGCTGCGCTGATGGTGGTTATAAGCCTGCTGGCCGGCTTCTGCAATGTCAAGTCCATCTCCTATTGGAGCAGCGTGTCAGAGGACGCCACCTTCGGCAACCGGCTGTTTGGTTTCTTCGGATTCATTGGCCTGAAAAAGGGCCGCGGAACGGATATCCGGATCTATAACCAGCAGAATCTGGTCAGCGTTTACTGGGACAAAAACAGGAGCTTCAGCGGGGACGGCGTCATGGCGAAGCTGGCGATGGGACCGATGGGAATCTACAGCGGTCTGGGAACCTGCATCAGCGTATTGATCACCGGCTCAATCTATGTATTTACATGCCTGAAAGCCTGGGCGGGCGCCTTCGATGTGGGCAGCATCACCCAGTATGTGGGAGCCGCGACGGCGATGACAGAGAGTATTTTCAACCTGACTGCAATGATGGGCATTCTCAAAACCAATACCGGATATCTGGACACGACGTTTCAGTTCCTGGATATCCCCAACGCCATGTATCAGGGAAGTCTGACCACGGAGAAGCGGTCTGACCGGCAGTACGATGTGGAGTTTCGGAATGTGTCTTTCAAGTATCCGGGTTCCGAACTCTGGGCGCTTAAGGACGTCAGCATCCGCTTCCGGGTCGGCCGCCGGCTGGCGATCGTGGGAGAGAACGGCAGCGGCAAGACCACATTTATCAAGCTCCTGTGCCGCCTGTACGATCCGCAGGAGGGCCAGATCCTTTTAAACGGGATCGATATCCGCAAATATAACTACCGCGACTATATGAATATATTTTCCGTCGTGTTCCAGGACTTCCAGCTGCTCTCCCAGCCGCTTGGCAGCAACGTGGCCGGCAGCGCGTCCTACGACGAGGCGAAGGTCCGAAGGGCGCTTACGGACGCGGGCTTCGGCGACCGGCTGGCGGCGATGCCGGACGGGCTGAATACCCAGCTTTATAAGGACTTTACGGAGAACGGCGTGGAAATATCCGGCGGAGAGGCGCAGAAGATCGCCATCGCCCGGGCGCTTTATAAGGACGCCCCGTTTATCATCCTGGATGAGCCGACCGCGGCGCTGGATCCGATCGCGGAGGCGGAGATCTACGGCAAATTCGACGAGATCGCCGGGGATAAGACAGCAATCTATATCTCGCACCGGCTGTCGTCCTGTAAGTTCTGCGACGAGATCGCGGTGTTTGATGAAGGGCGGATCGTCCAGAGGGGGACGCATGAGGAGCTTGTCGCGGATGAAGCCGGGAAATATCATGAGCTTTGGAACGCGCAGGCGCAGTATTATACGGAGTAATGCGGCTGGAATGTCAACAGATACTCTGTTCGAATACAAAAAATCTGCCACTGGCAGATTTTTTGTATGGAAATGGAAATACAGAAAGCGTGCCACGGCACCCTTTCTGCATGAAAATGCAAGAAGAGCGTTATCGCGCTCTTACTGGACGGAAATATCAGAGGGGAGTCTGGATTCTATGCCAGGTCCCCCCTTGATATTTCTAGTGCGAAGAATGTGCAAGTGACATTCCCCGTATCGTGATGGAAAAAGTATTTCAATCGGTTGAAGGAATTACTGTCGTGCATGTCTGGTGTTAAACAGCTGCATAAGGCTGTCCTGAAGAACCTGCGAACAATTTACGCCCCATTTGTCTGCCAGAGCTGCCATCCATGCCGGGAGTGATACATTTTTACGGACTGCTTTGGTATCCGTAGCCGCGCGGTAGGCAAGCGTATCAATACGGATGAGGGAACAGGCAGTGTCCTTTGGAATATTAAGATCCTGCTGCGGTGTCGGCGCAGGAATATCATTTCCTTCATCCTCAGCTACTACGAGCCAGCCGCTGGCAGCATCTGTAATCATTTCAATGGCATCTTCAATACTGTTTCCGGTGGTAATACATCCGGGAAGGTCAGGTACCCGGCAATAGTACTTGCTGCCGTCTTGATTTGGTTCAAAAGTAGCAGTATAAATATATTTCATAAATGCCTCCTTTGTGGCTGAAGAGGATTGTCAAGCTCTGCCGCCTTGTTTTATCTCTTTACGTATATAGCGAAGATCATCTTCGTCAAAGTGTCCACGCTTCAATGGAATGGAATACTTAGTTTCCGGATTATAATAAATATCATGGTTTCCGCCGCTTCGCTTTAATTGGTAGCCGTTATTATTCAAATCTCTTATCGCAATGTTTCTCGGATTCATATTTTCTTCCCCCAAAGATATAATACACAAAAATACACAATATGTCAAGCGATGAATTCATAAAATCTAAGTGCAGCTGATACAGAAGCCGATACGAAAACGATGAAGACTCTTGTAAGGCCAACACATATCGGTTATAATCATAGGGCAGTTCACGAAACATCACAAGATCACAGGCCCAACATGCAGATGAGAAAGGAGAACGCGCAGATGAGGGATTACAGCAGGCAGAACAAAGAGGCATGGGAATTCGACGCGTACGATTTTTGGGTAAGGACCGCCGGCACGCCGGGGGAGCGGGCGCGCAAAGACATAGCGGATCCGATCCGGATGCTTAAATGGCACGCAGCCTATTTCGATCGATTTAAAGGGGTTCGGATCGCCAATATCTGCGGCTCCTGCGGGAAGAAAGCCATACCGCTCGCTCTGCTCGGCGCTGAAGTGACGATCTTCGATATCTCGGAGGACAACAAAAGATACGCCTGCGAAACGGCAGCGGCGGCGGGTGTCTCAATCTGCTTTGAAGTCGGCGACGTTTTGGAGATCGACATGGAGAAATACGGCGGTTATTTTGACGTCGTATTTATGGAAGGCGGAATTCTGCACTATTTTCATGATATCGACGAATTCATGAAGGTCATGTATTGCCTGCTGAAGCCGGGCGGGAAAATGATATGCAGCGATTTCCATCCATTCACCAAGATCATGGACAGTTTGAAGCTGGAGCAGCCTTCCATGAGTTATTTTTCTATGGAAGTGTTCGAAGGGGAGATGGCTCACGCCAGATTTTACAGCCCTGAGGAGCGGGCGAAGATGCCCAAATGTAAGTACCGGAAGTATACCATCAGCGAGATCATTAATTCGATCCTTCGGAACGGGTTCTGTCTGGAGCGGTTCGACGAGCATCCGTCCTGGGAGAATGAGAAGCTGCCGGGGGAGTTTACAGCGGTGGCGGTAAAGAAGACGGTATAAATTAATTTGTAAGCTGGAGCCATTTTGAATCTATAAAAGTTTCGGATGTTAATATCAAAAAGAATAATTAGTATAATTTTTTTGACTTGTAAGTCTGAAAATATTGACTGTTGCGGATTTTCTGGTACAATAGAGACAGATAGAAAAGGAGGTGCATCATGGCTGAATTGATCGATCGTCCGGAATATTTAAATCAACTCATTCAGCACAAGGATGTAGATCTGGTCAAGATTGTCACCGGTATTCGCAGATGCGGCAAGTCATCTCTGCTGGATTTGTTCCACAGGTATCTGTCTGACAACGGAGTGGATGACGGAAATATTATTCATATGAATCTGGAATCCCTGCGTTATCGTGACATTACTAATTACCTTGCATTCTATGATTATGTCAGTGAACGCATTCCGAAGAACGGAAAGGC
>CANREE010000032.1 GCA_947629545.1 uncultured Lachnospiraceae bacterium
ACGACGGATCAGCCGCTTCTGGATACGATCGCGTATATCGGCGGGATGATCGATGAGATCTGCGCGCTGACGGAGGAGTTGGAGAAGTAAATAGAAAAGCACTTGCGGTAAGAAGGAGAAAGTGCAGTATGAAATTATATGAAACATTCGAACTGGAATTCGCCGGAGAGAAACTGAAGGAAAACTGGGCATCCGTGGATGTAACCGCAGTATTTACGAATGGAGATACGCAGGTTACAACGCAAGGATTCTACGCCGGGGACGGCATTTATAAGGTGCGGTTCCTGCCGGAGAAGACCGGGATCTATACATGGAAGGTTACCGGCTGTGTGGAAGGGGAAGGCGCGGAGAGCTGCGAGCCGATGGCGGCAGGAGCCGCGGCGGGGGCGGCCGGAGGAGCCGGATACGGTCCGGCGGCGTCTGAGCCTGGAGAGGACGGAGCTTTTTCGAATGCGAATGCGGCTGCCAGAGTCGGAAGCGGGGCAGAGACGCCTGCGCCCGCGATGACCGGAGCCGCGAATGATGCTGGAAAGCCTGCGTCAGCGGCCGGCCGGTTCTCTATGCGCGGGCAGACCGCAGCTTTTGGCCGTCCGGGCCATGGCGTCGTCCGCGCCGTGGGGACGCATTTTGAGTACGAGGACGGCACCATTTACAAGCCGTTCGGAACCACGGTCTACGCGATGATGCATCAGGATGAGGAACTGATCCGAACGACGTTCCGGACGCTTGGGGCGGCGCCGTTCAACAAGGTGCGCTACTGTCTGTTCCCCAAGTCCTACGACTATAATTCCAACGAGCCGCGGTATTACGCGTTTGAGAAGGACGAGAACGGCAAATGGGACGTGAACCGTCCCTGCTTCGCCTTCTGGGATCATTTTGAGACCGGGATCCGGACGCTTCAGGGGATGGGCATCGAGACGGACCTGATCCTGTTTCACCCCTATGACCGCTGGGGATTCGCGGAGCTTGAGACGGAGGAATGTCTGGTCTATCTGGACTATCTGCTGCGGAGATTCGCGGCTTTTCCGTCGGTCTGGTGGAGCCTGGCCAACGAATACGACCTCTGCCGGAAGCGAACGATGGAGGACTGGCATCTTTTCGAGCAGTTTATCGCGGATCACGACCCGTACCATCATCTGATGGGCAATCACAACTGTATCGCCTACTATGACCACAGCCGGCCGCTGATCACCCACTGCTGCATGCAGACGGCGTGGATGGAGAAGGCCGCCGACTGGATGGCGAAATACCAAAAGCCGCTGATCTACGACGAATGCTGCTACGAGGGCGACCTGCCCCAGAACTGGGGAAATCTTTCCGGCTTTGAGATGGTGAACCGGTTCTGGCAGGCCAATACGGTGGGAGCCTACTGCACTCACGGCGAGGTGTTCCTGTCTGATGACGATGTGCTGTGGTGGGCCAAAGGCGGCGTGCTGAAGGGCGAAAGCCCCGCGCGGATCGGATTCTTACGGCAGATCATGGAGGAGATCCCCGGCGCGCTTGAGCCCTGGACGGAGGAGTATCTGGAGCCGGAGGAGCGGAAATGGCGCGAGCAGGGAGAGAAAATGTTCGGCCATCTGAAGGAGTCCCTGTCGGAGGCGGAGCTGGACGCGCTAAACCGAAAGGATATGGATTTTAAGGGACATCTGGACGAGCGGGTATTCCTGGTCTATCTGGGCCGCCGGTGCAACGCGCAGCTGACGCTGCGGCTGCCGAAGGATCATTCGTATCGGATCGAGGTGATCGACGTCTGGAATATGACCCGCGGGACGGTAATGACCGGCGTGAGCGGCGCGGTGAATGTGAAGCTGCCCGGGCGGGAAGGCATGGCCGTGATGGCGGCTGCGGAAGATTGTGTTGAAGCGGATGTTCATTATTGAAATGGAAGACACCGAAAACAGAACTGCTGTAGCCGATGGACGGCAACGGCCGACAGAGTGATGCAGATCGGGCTGTTGCTGTGGCCGGCAGAGCGATGTAGATCGGGCTGTTGCTGTGGCCGGCAGAGTGATGTAGATCGGACTGTTGCTGTGGCTGGCGGAGTGATGTGACCGGGCTGTTGCTGCAGCCGGCAGAGCGATGTGGCCGGGTTGCTGCTCCGGCCAGACATTGTTACCGGCAGTCGGCCGCGGCCGGAGTTGCGGTGCAATTCAAAAAAGGAGGCATGGAATATGAAGGTACAAAATATTGACAGAGGCTGGAAATTCGGGCTGGGAGTCGCGAAATTCTTCGGCATGGTCCGGGGAGAGGATACGGATGCCACCGTAAATCTTCCCCACGATTATATGCTTTCGGGAGATGTGACGCCGGACGCGCCGGCGGGACCGGCCGGCGGGTATTATACGGCAGGAGTTGCCCATTACCGGAGAAAACTTATGGTCCCAGCGGAGTGGGAGCAGGAGAAGGTCTTTCTGCGGTTCGACGGCGTGATGATGAACGCCACCGTGGAGATCAACGGTTCCAAAGCGGCGCTGCACCACTACGGATATTCGCCGTTTCTGGCGGATATCACGCCGTACATCTACTTTGGGCAGGAAAACAACGTGGTCGTCACGGTCAATCCCAGCATGCAGCCCAATTCCAGGTGGTATTCCGGCGCAGGGATCTTCCGCTCGGTGGAGCTGATGCACGGGCCGGCGGTCCATATCGAGAGCGACGGCATTTATGCTTATACGAAGCGGATTGAGAAAAACGGCGATGAGGCGGCGGCGGACTCCGATTCGGACGGTGTCGTGGACGGCAGCCGGCAATGCGGTGCTGAATGCGACTCGGAAATGGCCGGGACGACCGCGTATGTGCAGACGGAGGTTACGGTCCGCAATACCACCGGCGCCGATCATATCGCCGCCGTGGAGGTGTCGCTGGTCGAGGATGCCGGCGGGAGGACGGTAGTAAGCCGCCGGGCGAAGATCCAGATCGACGCAAACAGCTGTCAAACCGCCCATATCGCGATGACGGTGGAGAACCCGCTTTTATGGGACGCGGAGAATCCGAATCTGTACCGGATCGAGGCGAAGGTGACGGATCTCGGCGTTTTCCGGACGCATTTTGTGGAATCGGAAGTGAAGACGGAGGACGCGGACAGCGTGCTGTTCGGCATCCGCACCGTCACAGCAGACGTGAAGCACGGCCTGCGGATCAACGGCCGGACTGTGAAGCTGAAAGGCGGCTGCGTCCACCACGACAACGGTCTTCTGGGATCGGTTTCCCTCTATGACGCGGAGGCCCGGCGGATCCGGACGATGAAGGAGGTGGGCTTCAACGCGATCCGCACGACCCACAATCCGCCGTCGAAGGCGCTTATGGAGGCCTGCGACCGGCTCGGCATGTATGTGTTCGCCGAAGCTTTTGACGCGTGGGGCATGGGCAAGCAGCCCGGCGATTACAATCAGTTCTTTGCGTCTGATTGGGAGGCGGATCTGACTGCTTTCATCACGCGGGACCGAAACCATCCGTCCATCGTGATCTGGTCCACCGGCAACGAGATTACCGAGCGGGCAGGCCTGAATCATGGCTATACGCTGGCGTCGGAGCTGGCGGCGAAGGTCCACGCTCTGGACGTGAGCCGCCCCGTCAGCAACGGGATCTGCTCCTTCTGGAGCGGTCTGGACGATGAACTGATGAAGAGAAACCTGGAGAAGATGGCCGGGAAAGCGAAGACAGAACTTCAAAATGCGGACGTCGGCGCGGCGGATCTGGACTGGGAGGAGATGACGGAGGCATTCGCCAACGGTCTGGACATTGTGGGTTATAACTATCTGGAGGACAAGTACGAACAGGACCATAAGCTGTATCCGGACCGGGTCATGCTGGGTTCCGAAAATTTCCCGAAGGAGATCGGAAAACGCTGGCCCATGGTGATACGCACGCCTTATGTGATCGGGGATTTTACCTGGACGGCGGTGGACTACATCGGCGAAGCGGGTATCGGGAAATCCGTGTTCCTGGATCCGGACGATCCGAAGCTTGCCGCCGGGGCATGGGCGCTGTCTTCCCACGCTTCCGAATTCCCCTACCGGCTGGCCAACGACGCGGATATCGATATCAACGGTTACATTCTGCCCCAGGGCTGCTACCGCAGCGTCGTCTACGGCTCTGAAGCGACCCATGTGTTCTCCTATGATCCGGCAAATTACGGCAGGAAGGAGATCCTAAGCCAGTGGGGCTTCCCGGCCTGTCAGAGGAACTGGAACTGGACCGGCGCCGAAGGAAAGAAGGTGTCGCTTCTGGTATTCAGCTGCGCCGACGAGGTGGAGGTTCTGGTAAATGGCCGCTCTCTGGGAAGGAAGAGACAGGGCGAGGCGCTGGGAGTCGAGGAAATGCCGTGTACGTTTGTGTTTGACGCGGTCTATGAGCCGGGAGAAGTGACGGCCGTCAGCTACCGCGGCGGAAAGGAGATCTCCCGGGATACCATGAAGACGGCCGGGGACGCCTGTGCGGTTCGCGTGAGTGTGGACCGGACGGAAATGGCCGCGGATGGCCACAGTCTGATCTATGTCTGCGCGGAAGTAGTGGATGTGGAGGGAAGACTGGTGCCCGACGCGCAGATTGCACTGGAAGCGTCGGCGGAGGGCGTTGCGGCGCTGGTTGGTTTCGGCTCTGCCGCTCCGGTTACGGCGGAGAACTATACCTCCGGCAGCTTTACCACTTATCGGGGCCGCGCCTGTGGGATCCTTCGCAGCGGCTATGAGCCCGGAGAGGCGGTGTTTACCGTAAAGAGCCGGGAGTTTGGCAGCGCGTCCGTGCGTGTGACGGTACGGTGAGATCAGCAGACATAGAATATACAGGTGGTTTCCGTTCGGAGACCACTTGTTTTTTTGGCTCTTTTCTGATACAATCGACAGGTATCCATATCTGACGGAAGGGAATCCAAAGTTGTGACGGCGATCATTGATTATGATGCGGGGAATTTAAGAAGTGTGGCAAAGGCGCTGGAGGCGCTGGGCGAGGAACCTCTTGTGACCAGGGAACGCGACAGGATTCTGGGAGCGGATCGAGTGATCCTGCCCGGGGTGGGCGCTTTCGGTGATGCGATGGCAAAACTTTCTCAGTATGGCCTGACGGATGTGGTTCGGGAGGCGACAGCTTCCGAAAAGCCGTTTTTGGGCATCTGTCTGGGACTTCAGCTGCTTTTTGAAGGCAGCGAGGAGAGCCCTGGGGTGGAAGGACTCGGCATATTTCGCGGGCGGATCCTTCGGATTCCGGAAGGCGCGGGTCGTAAGATTCCCCATATGGGCTGGAATTCTCTTGAAATTGCGGCAAACAGCAGGCTTTTCGCCGGAGTTTCGTCGGGGAGCTTCGTTTATTTCGTTCATTCGTATTATTTGAGAACGGAAGACGAGGATATCGTAGCGGCTTCTGCGGAGTATGGTGTCCATATTCATGCGGCGGTGGAGCGGGGCAATGTATGCGCATGTCAGTTTCATCCGGAGAAGAGCGGGGATGTGGGACTGAGGATTCTGCGGAACTTTCTTCAGATGTGACGGGATTGTCTGCAGTTTGTATGCTGGATGGCTGCAGGCAGCGCATAGATCTGTCGGTATATAAAGAAAGTGTGGAGGCAGGCTTTCGATAAATTTGGAAGAAAGGAAGCGGATCATGCTTACCAGGCGTATCATTCCTTGTCTGGATGTCCACAATGGACGCGTAGTTAAGGGTGTAAATTTTGTCAATTTGCGGGATGCCGGGGATCCGGTGGAGATCGGCGCGGCCTACGACAGGGCAGGGGCTGACGAACTGGTGTTTTTGGATATTACGGCTTCTTCCGACGCCAGGGCTACGGTGGTGGATATGGTGCGCCGGGTTGCGGAGACGGTGTTCATTCCATTTACGGTGGGTGGAGGTATACGCACGGTAGATGATTTTCGTCAGCTTCTGCGTGAAGGCGCCGATAAGATCTCGATCAATTCATCGGCGGTCAATACGCCGCGGTTGATTAGTGATGCCGCGGACAAATTTGGCCGACAATGCGTGGTAGTGGCTATCGATGCCAAACGCCGCAGGGATGGTTCCGGCTGGAATGTGTTTAAGAATGGCGGCCGTATCGATACCGGGCTGGATGCGGTAGAGTGGGCGATGACTGCAGATCGGCTGGGTGCGGGGGAGATTCTCCTGACCAGCATGGATTGCGACGGAACCAGAAATGGTTATGACAATAGGCTGACGGCTCTGATTGCCGAAAGTGTGTCTGTGCCTGTGATCGCCTCCGGTGGTGCAGGGACATTGGAACATTTTTACGATGCATTGACGGTTGGCAGGGCAGACGCGGCATTGGCGGCGTCACTCTTCCACTATAAGGAGCTGGAGATTCGACAGGTGAAGGAATATCTGGCAGGTAGGGGCATATCGGTTCGATTGTGAGGTCAGCGTTTTTGCCATGTGTAGTCACACAGAAAGAAATGTTGATGAAAAGGTTGCGTGGTTATAAGGTTACAGGAGGGGAAAAGCATGGGAGCGATCCAGAATGACTGGCTGCAGGCGATTGGCGGCGAGTTTCGTAAGCCTTACTATAAGGATCTGTATTATTTTGTCAATCAGGAGTATCGCACGCGGGTCATTTATCCGCCGGCAGACGATATTTTTAATGCCCTGCACTTAACGCCGCTTAAGGAAGTTAAGGTGCTGATCCTGGGGCAGGATCCATATCATAATGAACATCAGGCCCACGGACTGTGTTTTTCCGTTCCGCCGGATCAGCGGGAAATCCCGCCGTCACTGGTGAACATTTATCAGGAGCTGCATGATGATCTGGGATGCTATATCCCCAATAATGGTTATCTTGTCAAATGGGCGAAGGAAGGCGTGCTCCTTCTGAACACGGTGTTGACTGTTCGGGCTCATCAGGCGAATTCCCATCAGGGCAGAGGCTGGGAGCAATTCACGGACGCGATTATTGAAGCGGTAAATCGGGAGGACCGGCCGATTGTATACATGTTGTGGGGAAGACCTGCGCAGAGCAAGATCCCGATGCTGACGAATTCGAAGCATCTGGTACTCACGGCGCCGCATCCGAGTCCGCTTTCGGCGTATCGGGGATTTTTTGGGTGTCGTCATTTCAGCCGGTGTAATGAGTTTCTGCAGAGTCATGGCGTAGCGCCTGTTGACTGGCAGATTGAAAATATCTGAATGACAGGGGCGGATGCGGCGCAAATGCTTTCATGGACCGACAGTATCGCAGAATGAATAACAGGAGAGTAGAAGGCAGATGGATATTATAGAGATCTTAAAAGTTCTTGTATTCGGAATTGTAGAAGGCTTCACCGAGTGGCTGCCGATCAGCAGTACCGGTCATATGATCCTGCTGGATGAACTGATTCAGCTGAATGTGACGCCGGAATTTAAAGAGGTGTTCCTTGTGGTGATCCAGCTGGGAGCGATCCTTGCTGTGGTTGTGCTGTATTTTTCAAAACTGTTTCCCTTCGTGACCATAAGAGGCAAAAGCATGGGTAAAAAGAACCTGACCGTGCCGTTGGGCGGGAAGAGCAGAAAGTCTGTCGTCATGACCACAGATTCCTATCGTACGGCCAGAAGCGGTCTTCGGGAAGATATCATTCCCCTTGCAGTTCCTATGGGAAAGGACGGCGGCCGTATCGGCATTAAGGCCAGTACACTGGTGCTTTGGGTGAAGGTCATTATCGCCTGCCTGCCCGCGGCGATCGTCGGAATTCCGTTGGATGACTGGATGGAAGAGCATTTGAGGGGGCCGTATGTGGTAGCGGCGGCGCTGATCATTTACGGTATCCTGTTTATCGTGGTAGAAAACCGTAACTACGGCAAACGTGCAGAGACAGAGAAGGTAGAGCAGATTTCCCTGTATCTGGCGCTGCTGATCGGTTTGTTCCAGACGCTTTCTCTGGTTCCGGGCACTTCCCGGTCAGGGGCGACGATTCTGGGAGCCATGCTTTTAGGCTGTTCCCGCGGTGCCGCGGCAGAATTCTCTTTCTTTCTGGGAATCCCGGTCATGTTTGGGGCCAGTCTTTTGAAGCTGATCAAGTTTGGGTTCCATTTTACCGGAGGGGAGGCGTTCCTTCTGGTGTTCGGCATGGTAGTGGCGTTTCTGGTGAGTGTGTATTCGATCCGCTTCCTGATGACGTATATTCGGAGAAATGATTTCAAGCTGTTCGGGTATTATCGGATCGCGCTGGGCATCGTAGTGATCGTGTATTTTGTGGCGACGCAGTTTATTCCGCAGTTTCAGGCGCTGTAATGGAATGACGTCGCGGAGTCGGGGAGCGGCGTTCTATTTTGAGGCCGGGATATTGGCGCTATGCGGCAGGATGAATAAAAAGTTGAAAAAATTGCTTGACAAATAGAAAATAATGCAATAATATTAACGCAAGTTAATCGAATACAGAACCCAAAGACTTGGAAGGGAAGAGTAGCAGGGGGATATTCTCACAGAGAGCTCCGAAGGCTGAGAAGGAGCAGAATGAAGCTTGTGAACATGGTCCTGGAGTTGCGTGGCCGAATCATTTGGTTAAGGTCACGACGGCAGCGCCCGTTACAGCGACAGGGTATCATCCGTACCGTTTCCGAACGGACGGCCGTACCTGCTGAGGCCGGATATGCGAGTATCCGGTGAAATTAGGTGGTAACACGAGAGCTATTGGCTCCCGTCCTATGTGGACGGGAGCCTTTCTTTTACGCGGAGGTAAATTGTTACAGCGCTCCCCAATCAAAGAAAATGGAGGTACGTTTTCATGGAAACCCCGATCATCCGGATCCAGAATCTGGGCAAGGAATTCAAAACCGCAAACGGCCCTGTGCGTGCCCTTCAGAATATCAATCTGGAGGTATCCGCCGGAGAGATCTTCGGCATCATCGGCCTGAGCGGGGCAGGCAAGAGTACACTGGTGCGCTGCATCAACTATCTGGAGGTTCCCACAGAAGGAGATGTGCTCTTCGAGGGGAAGAGCATGGCGGCCATGTCCGACCATGAAAGGCGCAGAACCCGGCAGTCCATGGGTATGATCTTCCAGCAGTTTAATCTGCTGGCCCAGAGAAATGTGATCCGCAATGTCTGCTTCCCGCTGGAGCTTGCCGGTGTCCCCAAAAAGGAGGCGCGGGAGCGGGCGATGGAGCTTCTGAAGACCGTCGGGCTTGAGGATCGGGCGCAGGCCTATCCGGCCCAGCTGTCCGGCGGACAGAAACAGAGAGTGGCCATTGCCAGGGCGCTGGCGACCAGACCGAAGGTCATCCTCTGCGATGAGGCCACCAGTGCGCTGGATCCCAATACGACGAAGCAGATTCTGGAACTTCTGAAAGACATTAACCGGAAGCTGGGCGTGACAATCATCGTGATCACCCACGAGATGGCGGTGATCGAGGCCATCTGCGACCGGGTGGCGATCATCGATCAGAGCCGGATCGCCGAGGTTGGGGCGGTGTCGGAGATTTTCTTAAATCCCCGGTCCGCCATCGGCCGGAAGCTGATCATGGGAGAGGCCGCGGCGCAGGCAGCCGGCACAGCCGTGAGCGGAGAAAGCGGACGAAGCATCCGTATTATATTTGACGGAAGAGAATCCGCGGAGCCGGTCATTTCCAATATGGTTCTGGCCTGCAGGGCGCCGGTGAATATCATGTACGCGGCTACGAGGGATATCCAGGGCAAAGCCATGGGGCAAATGGTCGTGCAGCTGCCGCCGGACCGGGAGGGCGCACGGCGGGTTATCGAATATCTGGAATCGATCCGGGTTCCGTACGAGGAGGTAAACGGTGATGAAGTTTGATGCGGTAACGGTCAATATGCTGAAAACAGGCATTTGGGAGTCCTTTTATATGACGGCGCTGTCGTCGCTTTTCGCTTATCTCATCGGACTGCCGCTGGGAATCATCCTGGTGGTTACCGACGAGGGCGGGATCCGTCCGATCCCGTGGCTGCAGAAGATACTGGGCGTCGCGATCAATCTGCTGCGCAGCGTGCCGTTTCTGATCCTTCTGTTCATCGCGCTGCCGCTTTCAAAGATTGTGATCGGCACGCGGATCGGTTCGCCGGCCATTATCATTCCGCTGACCATCGCAGCGGCGCCTTATGTGGCCCGGGTGGTGGAGTCGTCCTTCCGGGAACTGGATGCGGGCGTTATTGAAGCGGCCCAGTCCATGGGGGCATCCACCTGGCAGATCATATGGAAGGTGCTGCTGCCGGAGTCGAGGCCGTCCCTGCTTCTGGGCGCGGCGCTGGCGGTGACGACGATCCTGAGCTATTCGGCGATGGCCGGATTTACCGGCGGAGGCGGGCTGGGCGCCATTGCGATCAACTACGGTTACTACCGGTATGAGCCGTTTCTGATGTGGGTGTCGGTGGTGCTTCTGGTGGTGATGGTGCAGATCATCCAGGAGGCGGGAAACCGGCTTTCCAGAAAGAGCGATAAGCGGATCCGCTAGGCTTTGCGGTTACGGCCTGCACCCTGTATCAGGGAAATGCCCCGCATGGAAATATAACCGCTGCGAACCGCTGTGGGGCGGCAACGAATGTGAAATAAAGATCCGGAGGGGTCTTTATGATAAATCATATCAGTATGCGGAAAGCGGCGCAAGTAACGCACATTCTGCATCAAATGATCCAAAAAGGAGGAGAATCATTATGAGAAAAGAATCTTTAAGGAAACTATCGGTATTATCAGCGGCGTTTCTGGCCGTGTCGGTCCTGACAGCCTGCGGCGGTCAGAATTCCGGCACATCCCAGACAAATGCTGCAACAAATGCTGCGGATACGACGGCAGCTGCGGCAGAGACAGCTGCGGCGGCCGAGACAAGTGCAGGGACAGGGACAACAGCGGCGGAGACAGCCGCAGCAGCCGGCGGCGAACTGACAAAGCTTGTCGTAGGGGCAAGTCCCGCTCCCCATGCGGAGATCCTGAATGCGGCAAAGGATATTCTGGCTGAAAAAGGTTACGAGTTACAGGTTATGGAGTATGTGGACTATATCCAGCCTAACCTTGCGCTGGAATCCGGCGATCTGGACGCCAACTATTTCCAGCATCTGCCCTATCTGGAGTCTTTCAACGAGGAGAACGGTACGGATCTGGTATCCGCTGCGGCGATCCACTATGAACCTTTCGGTATCTACGCCGGCAAGACCGCTTCTCTGGATGCGCTGGCCGACGGCGCGGTCGTGGCGGTTCCCAACGATACCAGCAACGAGGCCCGCGCGCTTCTGCTTCTGGAGGCTCAGGGACTGATCAAACTGAAAGAAGGCGCCGATCTGACCGTTACCAAGAATGATATCGTAGAGAATCCGAAGAACCTCGAGCTTTACGAGGTCGAGGCCGCCCAGATTCCGCGCGTTATTGAAGATGTGGACATCGCGGTTATCAACGGCAACTACGCGATCGAGGCAGGCTTTAAGGTAGCCGACGCTCTGGCAGTGGAAGATTCGGAGTCCATCGCCGCTGCGACCTACGGCAATGTGATCGCCGTCAGAAACGGTGAAGAGAACAATCCGGCCGTTCAGGCCCTGATCGAGGCGCTTAAGAGCGACGAGGTGAAGAAATTTATGGAAGACACCTACGAGGGCGCGGTGGTGCCGCTGTTTTAAGAAGGAAATAATGTGAGTTTTGACTCAAAAAATAGTTGCTTTTCCGTTTGAGATGGCATATAATATGCTTATCAAGACAGTCGGAGGGTGAATGCGACTCACCCGTCCCGGCGAAATCTATTTGTAGCTAAGAATAGCCGTTCCTAGACTTTTCGGGTGAAGGACGGCTATTTCTTATGTGCATATGTTAAAATACCAATAATAAGTATTGCAAAGGAAAGCAGGATCTGCATTTCTTCATATGTCGACATAATGATCACCCCTTCCGCAAGACTCAGAACAGGATGAGAGCACGTCCCCCGACTGCCTTGACAGGCATATTCAATTGCCAAAGTTCAATATGTTGGGAAAGATATCTGTCGTAGAAACCCTGAATTAACGAACAATTCCGAAGAGGCGAAATGTGTTGAGGAATTCAGATAGTCTGATTTTACCATATTTAGTCTAATATGGCAATCCTCGCTTGAAAAAAAACTCCCGTCATTGTATAATCGTTACGATTCATATGGTAACGTATGGTTTGCGAATTTTCAGACAAATACACAGACAGGAGAGGCTACCATGGCAGAGAAAATTTTCGATTTGAAGCAGTATGCGAAGAAAGCGCGGGAAGCGGCGGCAGAGGGCGCGGTCCTGCTGCGCAACGAGGGCGGCGTGCTGCCTCTGGCGGCGGGCGAGAAGGTTGCCCTGTTCGGAAGAAGCCAGTTTAACTATTACAAGAGCGGCACCGGCTCCGGCGGTCTTGTGAACGCCAGTTATGTGGTCGGTATCCGGGAGGCGCTCGCAGCCAGCAGTTTTGTGCTGAATCAGACTGTGACGGCGGCCTATGAGGCGTGGCTGAAAGATCATCCCTACGACAAGGGCGTCGGCTGGGCAGGAGAGCCGTGGTTCCAGGAGGAGATGCCGCTTACGGAGGAATTTGTGAAGGCGGCCCGCATGGAATCGGATACGGCCATCGTGATCATCGGCAGGACGGCCGGAGAGGATCAGGACAATAAGGCGGAAGCCGGAAGCTATCTGCTGACGGAGGCCGAGGAGCAGATGCTCAAGACCGTCTGCGGCGTGTTTGAGCGGACGGTGGTGCTTCTGAACGTGGGCAACATCATCGATATGAAATGGGTAAATGCGTACCGGCCCGCGGCGGTTCTCTATGTGTGGCAGGGCGGTCAGGAAGGCGGAAACGGTGTCCTGGATGTGCTTGACGGCATGGTAACCCCGTCCGGCAAGCTGGCCGACACGATTGCCCGGGATATTGAGGATTATCCGTCCACGAAGAATCACGGCGACAGCACGAGAAATGTGTACGCCGAGGATATCTATGTGGGGTACCGGTATTTTGAGACATTTGCGAAGGACAAGGTGCTGTATCCCTTCGGATTCGGCCTGTCCTACACAAGCTTCACCCTTGAGAACCCGAGGGTCGAAGAGATCATGCCGGGCAATGTATTCGGCCGCATTCGCGCTGGTGTCCGTGTGACGAACACCGGCAAATATGCCGGCAAGGAAGTCATTCAGGTGTATGTGCGGGCGCCCCAGGGGGCTTTGGGAAAGCCCTCCCGCACCCTGTGCGGCTTCGCCAAGACCGGTCTTCTGGCTCCGGGAGAGTCGCAGACGGTGACAGTGGAATTCCCGTGGCGCACGGCGGCTTCTTACGATGACAGCGGAGCAACCGGCTATAAATCCAGTTATGTCCTGGAGGCCGGAGAGTACGGTTTCTATGTGGGTACGGACGTCCGCAGCGCAGCGCTTGCCGGAAGCATTGCGGTTGAGAAGACAGTGGCTCTGGAGACCGTCGAGGAAGCGATGGCTCCCGTAACTGAGTTTGAGCGGATGAAGCCGGTGGTGCGGATCGGCGGAGCGGTGTCGGGACGGACCGCTGACGCTGACAACGGTGCCGCAAAAGCCGCAGCTGCAGCAGACAGCACGGGCGTTGCCGCGCAGGAGCCGGAATATATTTTAACCTGGGAGAAGGCGCCTCTTCGTACGGTTGAGCCGTCGAAGCGGAGAAAGGAGCGTTTGCCGGAAAGCCCCGCCTGCACCGGCGATCAGGGCTGGAAGCTGGCGGATGTGAAGGCCGGACGTGTGAGCATGGAGACTTTCCTGGCCCAGCTGGAGAATGAAGACCTGTTCTGCATGGTTCGAGGCGAAGGCATGTGCTCCCCGAAGGTGACGCCTGGAACGGCCGGAGCTTTCGGCGGCGTGACGGAGCGTCTCAAGGAATTCGGGATCCCAGTGGCCTGCTGTGCCGACGGCCCCAGCGGAATCCGTATGGATTGCGGCAGCATCGCATTTGCAATGCCCAACGGCGCGTGTCTGGCGTCCTCCTTTAACGAGGAGCTGTCCGAGGAACTGTATGAGTGGGAGGGTCTGGAACTTCGCAAGAATCATGTCGATACGCTGCTGGGACCGGGCATCAACCTGCACCGCAATCCTTTAAATGGCCGCAATTTCGAGTATTTTTCCGAGGATCCGCTGGTCACCGGCAAGATGGCGGCGGCTCAGCTGCGGGGCATGGGGCGTTACGGCGTCACCGGAACCATGAAGCATTTCGCCTGCAACAGCCAGGAATATAACCGTCACCGCGTGGAGGCTGTGGTCTCCGAGCGTGCGCTTCGGGAGCTGTATCTGAAGTGCTTTGAGATTGCGGTGCGCGAGGGCGGCTGCTATTCCATTATGTCATCCTATAATCCGATTAACGGGTTCTGGTCCTCCAGCAATTACGATATGCTGACAACGATCCTGCGGAAGGAATGGGGCTATGACGGCATTGTCATGACCGACTGGTGGTCAAAGGGCAATGATGAGGGCAAGCTTGGCGACGTCCACAATATTGCCGCCATGATCCGCGGACAGAACGACCTGTTCATGGTTGTGAACAATGCGGCGGAGAATTCCCAGAAGGACAATTCCGCGGAGGCGCTTGCCGCCGGCAAGGTCACCCGCGGCGAATACCTGCGGGCTGCGGCCAATATCTGCCGTTACCTGATGCGGACGCCCGCATTTGCCCGCATGCAGGGCATCGAGACCGAGCTTGACCGGGATCTGGCGGCTGCGGCGGCGCAGGAAGAAGGCGCTGTTTCCGCTCTGATCCGCGTGGCGCTGCCGCCTGCGGGCGCGTCGCTTCCGGTGGAAGAGATGGCGACGGACAAGGGCAGCCGCGTCATGTTCGAACTGGCGGCGAAGGAACGGGGACAGTACTGGATGACGTTTGAGTGCCGGGTGCCGAACCAGGGAAGTCTGGCGCAGGTGCCGGTGACCATTTCCCAGGATAAGCAGATCGTGAAAATGGTCTCGCTGACCGGCGAGGACAAAGAATGGCAGAAGCAGGAGATCACGCTGAATCCGGTGTTCCAGAACACGTCCTTTGTGACCTTCTTCTTCGGGCAGAGCGGCATGGAGCTGCGCAGCTGCCGCGTGGAGCTTGTGGAATCCTGGGAGGAGAAGATCAGGGCTATGATGGCGGCGCGGGAGAAAGCGGAGTAAGCGTATGGTTGGCCGCGGACGGAGCGGAAGTTCCTGGTCCGAAAGCGGTACAGGTGTGCGCGGAAACACCGGCAGGAAGCGGCATGACCGGCGCAGCTTCAACGCACCGGCGCTTCCACATCGTTTCTTTTCACATTAACCAGGATGATGTCATCCCCTACCTGACAGATATCGCAGTAGGGGATGACATATTCTTTTTCACGGCCCAGAAAGCCGCAGAAGCTGCCGGGGCCGGGGACGATCAGCGCCTTCATGCTGCCGTCGCAGATATCGAAATCCACGTCGCCGACGAAGCCGAGACGCTTGCAGTCGCAGGCAGATATGACTTCTTTCTGTTTCAGTTCCGAGATACGCAAAACGCACAGGACCACCTGTTGAGAAGCTTGGTGTATCCTATGCGTTTTCTTTTATGTCCTATGACAGTTTCATGAAATGCGGCCGGGACATTTTCTATTGATAATTGTTCGGCTGCTGTGAGCCGGAAGCCGCATCCTGCTGCGGGGGCTGAGGCTCATATGACTGCTGCGGCGCCTGAGTCGGCTGCGGCTCATATGCGCCCTGCTGAGGCGTCTGCGCCGGCTGCTGATAATACGCTTCTGTCTGCTGCGGCGCCTGCACCGGCTGCTGGTAATATGTTCCCGTCTGTTGCTGCGTCTGTACCGCCTGCTGATAATACGTCCCCTCCTGCGGAACCGGCTGCTCCTGATAGAACGTCTGGCCGGTATAGGAATACGCGCCCGCCGCGGCGGTCTCGGCCGGACTGTGCTTCAGCGCCTCCGGGACCGATCCTTTCAGCGACAGGTAAAACATTGCCATCGTACAGCCGACGTACGGGGACAGCCACAGCGCGGCCAGTCCGAAACTGAACGCGGCCAGAAGAGAGATTCCGAAGAAGCTCAGGCACAGCACAAAATATTTGCCGCGGTTGCCCTTCATCAGACGCTGGCTTTCCGACAACGCTTCAAAGATGCCTTTCTCCGGAGCTTCCACCAGAATCAGATAGAACTGGCTGAAGGTCAGCAGCACATAGGCGTAGACAATCAGGAAAATGATCTCGTATACGAGCAGGAAGGCTGCCGCAAAACCGCTTCCGCCTGTCAGAGCGGCCGCGAGAGACATGATGTAGATCGGCACCGTGGTGATTCCTTCTAAAAGCGCGATCAGGACAGAGATCAGAACGAATTTCCAGGGCCTGTGGGTGAAGGCCCAGAACAGGGTGGCGACCTTCACCTTCTGACCGGCTGCCGCGTCCAGATAGAGTCTCTGATAGCCGATACTTATCAGGAGCATAGCCACCAGGTATACAAAATACAGAATAATCAGTATGACAATCAGTGCACCGATGGATATATTGCTTTTCGGTACCGTCACCGCGGCGGAAGAGAAGAGACCGGACAGAGCCCTGATTCCGCTTCCCAGAGCCGCGAACAGAACCGCTTCCAGAGCGAGCGTGAACACATAGGCAATTCCCATGCTGACCAGCGTCGCGCCGATCATGATGCCCCAGTTGCCTTTCAGCGCCCGCCGGGCGTATAATTTCAGATCAGACCGTTTGATATCCATATCGCCACCTCCTTAGTAATAGATGCCGGATCCGGCGAGACCAGACGAACCCGCCGCCGCCAGATAGACAAGGATCACGAGGCCCGCGGCAATGCTTAAAACCATACCGATAATGCCGCAGATCAGACCGGTCTTCGCCCGCTTGTCAAAATAGGTTTCCACTCTGGACAGACACGCCAGAACCACCGCCAGACTTCCCAGAATGATGCCGCCGCAGCAGCAACAGGAGGTGACGATGGAGATGATGCCGACAACCATGGAACCCAGCGCCATGGAGTTGTCGTCTTTGGGCTGAACTGTTTGTTCGTTCATATGTATTCCCCACCTTTCTTGTAACAATCTTGTAAGATCCAAGATTCCGTACACGATTATTATAGTATGGAAGCTTCCGTTTGTAAATAGGACTGCACGAATCGCCCGGTCTGATACCCGGATGAATCAGCAGCGCTGCGGGAGAATTCTGGCCCAGATTACTAGCACTCACTTAAAATGAGTGCTAAAAATCTATTGACAAATCCGAAAAATGGTATTACACTTGTCTGCGAAGAGAAAAAGATGTCCGCGCTGCAAAGCGGAATTGTCCGAAGAGGACGAATTACCGCCTGCTGCGAAGAAAGAAATAAAAGAAAAGAAGGAGCGATGCAACATGGCAACGAAAAAAGGAAGCTTATCCATAAGCAGCGAGAACATTTTCCCGGTGATCAAGAAGTGGCTGTACTCAGATCACGATATCTTCTACCGCGAGCTGATCTCTAACGGCTGCGACGCGATCACGAAGCTGAAAAAGCTGGAGCTGATGGGCGAGTACGAGAAGCCGGAGGACATGGAGTATAAGATCCAGGTCACGGTGAACCCCACGGACAAGACCATCGCAGTCTCCGATAACGGTCTCGGCATGACCGCCGACGAGGTGGACGAGTACATCAACCAGATCGCCTTCTCCGGCGCCCAGGATTTCCTGGAGAAGTATAAAGACAAGGCCAACGAAGACCAGATCATCGGCCATTTCGGACTGGGGTTTTATTCCGCGTTCATGGTGGCGGACAAGGTGACGATCGATTCCCTGTCCTATCAGAAGGACGCGGCGCCGGTTCACTGGGAGTCGGACGGCGGCACCGAGTTTGAGATGGGCGAGGGAAGCCGTGAAGGCCACGGCACGACGGTCACATTGTATCTGAACGACGACAGCACGGAGTTTGCCAATGAGTACCGGGCCCGCGAGGTCATCGAGAAGTACTGCGGCTTCATGCCGGTGCCTATTTTCCTCGACAATGCAACGGCGGAGCCCCAGTATGAGACCATCGAGAAGGACGAGCTGACAGAGAAGGACACGATCGTCGAGACCATCGTCGAGGAGGCCAAGACCGAAGAGAAGGAGAACGAGAACGGCGAGAAGGAAGTCGTGGAGGTGTCCCCTGCGAAGGAGAAGTATAAGATCTTAAAGCGTCCGGTGGCCTTAAACGATATAAACCCGCTGTGGAACAAGCATCCCAACGAGTGCACCGAGGAGCAGTACAAGGAGTTCTACCGGAAGGTGTTCATGGATTACAAGGAGCCGCTGTTCTGGATCCATCTGAACATGGACTATCCGTTCAACTTAAAGGGCATCCTGTACTTCCCGAAGATCAACACCGAGTACGACAGCCTGGAGGGCACGATCAAGCTGTACAACAGCCAGGTCTTTATCGCGGACAATATTAAAGAAGTGATC
This sequence comes from uncultured Lachnospiraceae bacterium, assembly GCA_947629545.1. Taxonomy (GTDB): domain Bacteria; phylum Bacillota; class Clostridia; order Lachnospirales; family Lachnospiraceae; genus UBA3402. The sequence goes on from CANREE010000032.1 coordinate 18,294, forward strand.
CCGGAATTCCTGATGCTCTTAAAGGGCGTCATCGACTGTCCGGATCTGCCGCTGAACGTGTCCAGAAGCGCGCTGCAGAACGACGGCTTCGTGAAGAAGATCTCCGACTATATCACGAAGAAGGTGGCCGACAAGCTGTCCGGCATGTGCAAGACGGACCGGGAGAATTATGAGAAATACTGGGACGACATCAGCCCCTTCATCAAGTTCGGCTGTCTGAAGGACGACAAGTTCGAGGAGAAGATGAAGGACTACATCATTTTCAAGAACCTGGACGGCAAATATCTGACGCTGCAGGACTGCCTGGACGCGGCGAAGGAGAAGCACGAGAATATCATCTACTATGTAACCGATGAGAAGGAACAGGGCCAGTACATCAACATGTTTAAGAAGGAAGGCCTTGACGCGGTCATCTTAAAGCACACCATCGACAGTCCGTTCATCAATCAGCTGGAGCAGAAGCACGAGGGCGTCAAGTTCCTGCGCATCGACGCGGACGTCAGTTCCACCTTCAAGGAGGAAGTGAAGGAGGAGGACGCGGAAAGCTTCAAGGCGGACAGCGAGAAGCTGACGGAGACCTTTAAGAAGGCCATCGGCAACGACAAGCTGGAGATCAAGGTGGAGAAGCTGAAAGATGATCAGCTTGCTTCCATGATCACCCTGTCCGAGGAGAACCGCCGGATGCAGGACATGATGCGGATGTACAATATGTACGGCATGGATCCGGATATGTTCGGCGGTATGGGCGAGACCCTGGTCTTAAACGCCAACCACAAGCTGGTCCAGTATGTGCTGGGACATGAGGAAGGCGAGCTGACGGAGAGGATCTGTAAGCAGCTCTACGATATGGCTTCCTTAAGCCACGGCAGCTTAAGCCCGGAGCGCATGACGGAGTTCCTGGCGAGAAGCAATGAGATCATGATGCAGCTGGTGGGATAAGCGGTGTAATCGGAGCTGCGTCATGTTCCGAAGAGGATCACGGCGTGTTGCTTTCAAAAATGAAGATAACAGATGAACATGAGCCCGCGCCCGTCAGAAAGTGCGGGCTCATTGCGCGCGAAAAGATTCTGTTTACAGAACCGGCTCCCGGGGTATATACTGTAAGCGGCGGACATATGCAGCAATTCGTACCGGGGATCCGCGACGCAGTTAGAAACGGGGCCCGGATAAGAACAGTAACAGGAAACGGAGAGGAATACGGGATGGAATATACGATCAGAAACGAAAAGATGAGCGTGACGGTACAGACCCTGGGCGGCAGCCTGCGCTCGATCCGGGACCGGGAGGGAACCGAGTATCTGTGGCAGGGAGATCCGGCTTACTGGAAGGATCAGGCCCCGAACCTGTTCCCCTATATTGCCAGGATGACGGAAGGAAAATACACGCTCGGCGGCCGGGAATATCATATGGATATCCATGGCTTTGTGAAGGACAGCGAGCTTGCGGCCGCGGAATGCGGCGGGGACGCGCTCCTTTTGAGACTTAAGGACAATGAGGAGACGCTGGCCCGGTATCCGTATCATTTTACCTATGAGATCGAATACCGGCTGAACGGAAACTGTCTGGAAGTCGTCTACCGCGTCGTGAATGAAGATGAGAAGACCATGTATTTCGGGATCGGAGGGCATCCGGGATTTAACGTACCGCTGGAGGACGGGCTGCAGTTTGAGGATTATGAACTCACATTTGCCGGAGCAGGCGGCCTGTCGTCGGAGGGAGATACCCGCCGCGTCGTCTTTTCGCCGGCCTGCTTTGTGACCGGTACGGAGCCGTTCGCGTTAGGCGACGGCGGCACACTGCCGCTGCGCCATGATCTGTTCGACGACGACGCCATTGTCCTTACCGGCGTACCCGCGCAGGTCTGCCTGCATGCGAAAAACGGACGGAAGGCAGTTCGCGTATCCTATCCGCAGATGCGGTATCTGGGGATCTGGCACAAACCCCATTCGGACGCGCCCTATGTCTGCATCGAACCGTGGTCGTCGCTTCCGTCGCGTGACGGCATCGTGGAAGATCTGGCTAAACAGCCGGGGCTGATCGCCCTGGAGGCCGGGAAGACATACGAGAACCGGTGGAAGATCGAGCTGTTATAAGGAATGTTGGCGTCATGATGCCTGACAGTTTCCGGAGACACGGCGCATGAAAAATGTCCGGGATTCTTCAGGCGGCAGAAGCTCAGCAATCAGCAAAAAGAAATCAGGTGACAACATGCTGAAACTGGAGAATATATCATTTCAGGCTGACGGCAAAGAGATCTTAAAAGAGGTCAGCCTGACGGTCGACGACCGCTTCGTGGCGATCACCGGTCCCAACGGGAGCGGCAAGTCCACGCTTCTGAAGATCATTATGGGGCTTCTTGCGCCCACGTCCGGCCGGATCTGGCTGGACGGCGAGGATATCACGGATCTTTCCGTGACAGACCGGGCCAACCGGGGGATCAGCTTCGCGTTCCAGCAGCCGGTCCGCTTTAAGGGACTTCGTGTCCGGGACCTTCTGGAACTTGCCGGCGGCAAAGACAAGAAGGGCGGCGAGCGTTTTGCCCACGCCTGCGAGGTATTGAGCGAGGTAGGTCTCTGTGCCAAGGATTACATTGACCGGGAACTGGACGACACGCTGTCCGGCGGCGAGATGAAGCGGATCGAGATCGCGATGGCGGCGGCCCGGGGGACGAAGATGACGTTGTTTGACGAGCCGGAGGCGGGGATCGATCTCTGGAGCTTCCAGAGTCTGATTCAGGTTTTTGAGAAGCTCTATCAGGAGACGTCCGGAACGATCATGATCATCAGCCATCAGGAGCGGATCTTAAATATCGCGGATAAGATCATTTATCTGAAAGACGGCGAGGTGCTGGAATACGGCGAGGGCGTGCGGGTCATGGAGCATCTGTCCACGGACATCCGCCCGGCGGCGTGTTCGGTCCTTTTGAACACGCATCAGGCGTCCTGCGCGGAAAAGAGGTGAGCGGAATGGATGAGATTCAGAAGAATTTACTGAAAGAAGTAGCTGCGCTCGACGCATTGCCCGTAGGCGCCTACAACATCCGCAGCAATGGACAGAGCGCCGCGAGAAATACGACCGCCTCCATCGATATTGTGACGAAAGAGGATAAGCAGGGGATCGATATCATCATCAAGCCCGGCACGAAGAACCAGAGCGTGCATATCCCCGTGATCATCAGCCAGAGCGGCCTTAAGGAACTGGTCTACAATGATTTCTTCATCGGCGAGGACTGCGACGTGACGATCATCGCCGGCTGCGGCATTTCCAACTGCGGCGGCGAGGATTCCCGCCACGACGGGGTCCACAGCTTCCATGTGGGAAAGGGCAGCCGTGTGAAATACGTGGAGAAGCATTACGGCGAAGGTACCGGCCGGGGCAAACGCCTGATGAATCCGACGACGGTGATCGAGCTTTCCGAGAATTCGACGATGGAGCTGGAGACATCACAGATCGGTGGGATCGACGATACGCTGCGCGTAACGAACGCGAAGCTGGCTTCCGGCGCGTCCATTATCATCCATGACAAGATCCTGACCGAGGGAGACCAGAAGGCGAAGGCGGAACTTTCCGTGGAGATGAACGGGGACGGCTCCACCTGCGACATGATCAGCCGTGGCGTGGCGAAGGGCTCCAGCGTTCAGGAGGTCATGATCCGAATCGACGGCAACGCGGCCTGCAGCGGCCACGCGGAGTGCGACTCCATTATTATGGACAGGGGCGTGATCGTGGCGACGCCGCAGCTTAAGGCGACCAATGTGGACGCGGCTCTGATCCACGAAGCGGCGATCGGAAAGATCGCGGGAGAGCAGCTGATGAAGCTGATGACCATGGGACTCTCCGAGAAGGAAGCCGAGGAAATGATCATCCGCGGATTCCTGCAGTAGCGATTGGAGCGAAATCGGAGAACGATATCAGGCGCAGCCGCTCCCCGCAGCGGGGAAGCAGGCGGGAAAGATTCCGGCCGCTGCCCTGTAGGACAGGGCGCGGCGCAGAAGTATGTGCTTTACGAAAAAGGGAGTAAACATGGAAAAATACCCGGTGAAAATCAGTCAGGATGATATCAAATCACTGGACGAGCTGCTTCAGCAGGCGGCCCGGGGAGATATGACCCAGGGGCTGGCGTCGATCGCTGGCGCGGCATCCGCGTTCGTTATGAACAGGACAAAGCAGATGATGGGGACGCTTGTGGAATACAAAGAACTGATGATGATGTATACCTGCGCGATGAAGGAGATCAGGACCAAATTTGAGGTCCTGAATACGGAATTCAATATCCGTTATCAGCGCAATCCCATCAGCTCCATTTCGACAAGACTGAAACGAACGTCCAGCATTACAGAGAAGCTGGAGCGGAACCAGTTGGTATTTTCACCTGAGAGTATTGAGAAGAATTTAAACGATGTGGCGGGTGTCCGCGTGATCTGCTCTTACATCGACGATATCTATACGATTGCCGATGCGCTTCTGCAGCAGGACGATATCACCCTGATCACCCGCAAGGATTATATCGCGGACCCGAAGCCGAACGGATACAGAAGTCTCCACCTGATCGTAAGCGTGCCGGTATTTTTCTACAACCAGAAAAAGGAAATGAAGGTCGAAGTCCAGATCCGCACCATTGCCATGGATTTCTGGGCGAGCCTCGAGCACCAGCTGAAATACAAGCAGGAGATTCCCGGACAGCAGGCCATTGTCGATCAGTTGAAGCAATGCGCAGACCAGATCTCCGCGACAGACCGGAAGATGCTGGAGATCCGCAAACAGATGGAAGCGATGACCGACGCGCCTACGGACGAGGATATCCTGTTTGAGAAAATGGGACGGCTGGATGTGCCGATCGAGTAACAGAACCGGATATGCCGCGTTTTGGCGGAAAATAGTATAAGCTGCGCCGGATGGTGTAAAAGCACTTGAAAAGCCACCGAAGCATAAACTACATTAAGTTTTGCTTTCGGGTGGCTTTTTATTGTGAAGACCTATAAAAAACCGTTATCTGCCCGCGAGGAGAGGGACTGCCTGAAACGTCTGGGGGAAGGCGATCTGGAGGCCAGGGATGAACTGATAGAACATAATATGCGGTTGGTAGCCCATGTAGTGAAGAAATATCAGGGCTCTGGCTATGATACGGAGGATCTGCTGTCTGTAGGAACCATCGGGCTGATCAAGGCGGTCGGTACCTTTAATGCCGAGCGCGGCCGGCTGGCAACCTATGCGGCGCGCTGCGTGGAAAATGAAATCCTCATGCTGTTAAGGTCGAATAAAAAGTATTCCAGAGAAGTATCCCTTTATGATCCCATCGGCGTGGATAAAGACGGAGAGACAGTCAGTCTGGTGGATGTGATCGAAACGGATACCCGGGATACGCTGGATGACATGATCCTCAAGCAGGATGTCAAAGAGCTCTATGAGGCGTACAGTCATTGTCTGAAACCTGCTGAGCAGAAGGTTCTGCGGCTCCGCTACGGGCTTTTCGGCGGAAGGGAATACACCCAGAGGGAGATTGCGCAGCAGATGGGGATATCCAGATCCTATGTAAGCCGTATTGAGAAGAAGGCGATTGAAAAGATACGGGCTGAGTTTGAGAAGTGACGCTTGTATTTTCACGTTTTTGCCGCTATAATATAGTTTATGGGCCGCCGAGACGGTAACGTAAAAGCAGTTCTGTTCCTGTAAGGGAAAGGATGCGCGTCAAAGCGTGCAAGAACAGGCATAGGCGTGAATGGCCGGTTGAAAGACCGGCGCGGAGTACAGCATGACAGGAGGTAGGGATATGGCAATTCTGGTAACAGGCGGCGCCGGTTATATCGGCAGCCACACCTGCATCGAACTTCTGAACGCAGGGTATGAGGTGGTAGTTTTAGATAATTTATGCAATTCCTGCAGGGAATCGTTAAAACGGGTAGAAGAACTCACGGGCCGGAAGGTCATTTTCTATGAGGCGGATCTTCTGGATCAGGCGGCAGTAAAGAATGTATTTGACAATGAAAAGATTGAGGCGGTAATCCATTTCGCGGGCCTGAAAGCAGTGGGGGAATCCGTTTTCAGGCCGTTAGAGTATTATCATAACAATATAACCGGCACGCTGATCCTCTGTGATGAGATGCGTAAACATGGCGTGAAAAGCATCGTGTTCAGTTCATCAGCTACGGTTTACGGCGATCCGGCCTTTGTGCCGATCACCGAGGAATGCCCGAAGGGTACGATTACGAATCCGTATGGACGTACGAAGGGGATGCTGGAGCAGATTCTGACGGATCTGCATACGGCGGATCCGGAGTGGAAGGTGATGCTTTTGCGGTATTTCAACCCGATCGGTGCACATGAGTCCGGACGGATCGGAGAGAATCCGCGGGGGATTCCGAATAACCTGCTCCCTTATATTACGCAGGTGGCCGTAGGGAAGCTGGTATGTCTGGGTGTGTTTGGCAATGACTATGATACGCCGGACGGCACCTGCATCCGTGATTATATCCATGTAGTAGATCTTGCGGACGGACATGTGAAAGCCCTGCAGAAGATGGATAAAGAAGGCGGTGGCGTCTGGATTTATAACCTTGGAACGGGAACAGGTTACAGTGTACTGGATGTGATCAATGCCTTCGAGGAAGCCAATAACCTGAAGATCAATTATGTGTTCAAAGCCCGTCGCCCCGGCGATGTGCCGGCCTGCTATGCAGATCCGTCGAAAGCGCAGAGGGAACTGGGCTGGACGGCCAGCCGCGGTATTAAAGAAATGTGTCGCGATGCCTGGAACTGGCAGAAGAACAATCCTGAAGGATATGCCGATTAGCAATGAGCAGTGCGGGCTCAGCTCCACAAAAAGCAGAACAAACGTTCGAAAAACACTTGCTTTTTCAAAGCCTCTGTAGTAAACTATGGATAGAACATATGTTTGCCACGGAGGCTTTAATTATGTTTATACAGCAGAGCCAGGAGTTGAAGGAGAAACTGGCCATACTGGCTGATGCTGCCAAGTATGACGTAGCCTGTACCTCCAGCGGTGTGGAGCGCAGGGGACGGCCCGGCCAGCTTGGCAATACGGCATTTGCCGGCATCTGCCACAGCTTTTCCGCTGACGGCCGATGTATTTCCCTTCTGAAGATCCTGTATACGAACCATTGCATTTATGACTGCAGGTATTGCATCAACCGCCGTTCGAACGATGTACCGCGCGCGTCGTTTACACCGGATGAGATCTGCAGACTGACGATGGAGTTTTATCGGCGGAATTACATCGAGGGATTATTTTTGAGTTCCGGCGTATATAAGAATCCGGACTACACGATGGATCTTCTGTATCAGACGTTGTGGAAACTTCGGTTCGAGTATGGTTTTAACGGTTATATCCATATCAAGGCGATTCCCGGTACGGATCCGCTATTGATCGAACAGGTGGGACTTCTCGCGGATCGGATGAGTGTGAATCTGGAATTGCCCACGGCGGAAGGTCTGCGAACGCTGGCACCGTCCAAGACACGGGAGAGGATCTTGAGTCCCATGCGGCAGATCCAGCAGGGGATCGCGGCCCGGCAGCGGGGAATTGTTCCCCGTATGCGACAGGATCGCAGCGTGCCGCAGACATGGGCCGGACAGTTTGTGCCGGCAGGCCAGAGTACGCAGATGATTGTGGGAGCTACGCCGGAGAATGATTATCAGATGATTTCCGTGGCTGAGGCGCTCTATCGGAACTATGGTCTGAAAAGGGTCTTTTATTCCGCTTTCGTGCGGGTGAACGAAGACAGTCTGCTCCCTGTGCTGCCGGGCGGACCGCCGTTATTAAGGGAACATCGGCTTTATCAGGCGGACTGGCTGCTGCGGTATTATGGTTTTACAGCCGGAGAACTCCTGACGGAGAGGCAGCCGAATTTTAATATTTTTCTGGATCCGAAGTGCGACTGGGCGCTGCGTCATTTGGAACTGTTCCCGGTGGAAGTTATGACGGCGGACTACGGCACGCTTTTGCGTGTACCCGGTGTGGGTGTGAAGTCAGCGAAGCGGATCGTGGCGGCCAGACGTGCCGGAAGGTTGGAATTTGCGGATCTGAAGAAGATGGGTGTGGTACTGAAGCGTGCGGTCTGTTTCCTGACTTGCGGCGGGCGGATGATGTATCCGATGCGTATGGATCAGGATACCATTTCGGCCCAGCTCCTGGGGGAAGAGAGACGGAGGGCCTGGGATATCAGCAGTACGGACAGCTATCGGCAGATGTCGATGTTTCACGATGGATTTCTGAGTCCCGCGCCCACGGAGGAAGATCGGAGCGGGGCATTGTACGGGCAGATGTGACGATGTGGCCGGAGCAGGAATTTCGTATCGCTGTTTGCGGAGGTCTGGGATTTGCTGCCGGCCGGAATGGGGAACGGAGGAGATGAGGAGAATGACGGTATTTGTGTGCAGTGATTCCTTTGAGGGGATCCTTTGCGGCGTCTATGACGCCTGGACGAGCCGTCTGGGGCATGATAATGTACGTCTGGAACTGGAGAATACCGGGGATCTGAGGATGTTTGCCGAGTACCGGCGGACGGAGGAGACACCGGGGAAGGCGGCGAAGGTTATTGGGGCGATACGCAAGAAAGCGGGGCAGGAGGTTTATGAACGGTTGTACCATGCTTCCTTAAGTTGTGAGGAACAGAAGGCGGATCTGATCTACCGTTTTCTGATCTATGCTTTCCATGTGGGGCCGAAGGTGACGGGTTTGCTGCAGGTACCTGCTGTTTACGAATTGTTTCGGCTGAATCGCTTTGTGAGCCGTGAGGCGCAGCATATGATCGAGTTCGTGCGCTTTTCCCAGACAGACGGCGGGATCCTGTTTGGCGAGGTGGCGCCAGTGAATGACGTGATTGTGCTGATGGCACCGCATTTTGCAGATCGGCTCAATGCGGAGAACTGGATGATCTGCGATGTGAAACGGAAGAAAGCGGTAATTCACCGGCGTATGGGCGGTTGGGCTGTGGTGGACCTGCCAGATGACAGTTTTCGGGAAAAGCTGAAAGCGTCAGCTGACCAGACGGAATTTGAATGCCTGTGGAAGACCTTTCATGAACATATTGCGATTCGTGAGCGGACGAATCCGCGATGCCAGATGAACCACCTGCCCCTGCGTTTCAGACCATATATGACGGAATTTAAGAGAAACGGTTCTGAGAACAATTGACAGTCATACAGGCGGATCAGACGTTCAGGCAGCAGCGTTTGAGGAGGCATTCGGATCATTCGCCCTAAAGATTCGCATCGAATTATCTTGCCCGCTTATGGCGGATGTGATATACTGATACCAGTTATCTGCATGATTTTCAACAGATGGGAAAGCGTGAGGAAAGGGAGAGACATTCGTATGGCAGATAAACGTAAGCAGAGAATTCTGATTGCTGATGATTCCGAAATGAACCGTTCAATTCTGGCGGATATGCTGGGGGATGATTACGATATTATAGAGGCAGAGAACGGCAAGGAAGCGGTCTCGATCCTTCAGAAGCAGGCGGCCCAGATTGATCTGGTTCTATTGGATATCGTGATGCCGGAGATGGATGGTTTCGGCGTTCTGAAGGCGATGAATGATTTTCGTTGGATCGAGAGTACCCCGGTTATCATGATCTCTGCGGAGAGCGCGCCGGCCCGGGTGCAGCAGGCGTACGAGCTGGGCATTACAGATTTTATCAGCAGGCCGTTTGATGCGGTCGTCGTTCATCACCGCGTTGTGAATACGCTGCTTCTGTACACGAAGCAGAAGAGGCTGATGGGTATGGTGGCGGATCAGGTGAAGGAGAAGGAGAAGCAGAGCGCCCTGATGATCGACATCCTGAGCCATATCGTGGAATTCCGCAACGGGGAGAGTGGCCAGCATGTGCTGCACATCCGTACCCTGACGGAGCTGATGCTTAATCATATCAACCAGATGACGGACAAATACAATTTCAGCAAGTCCGATATCGCGCTGATCAGCACGGCTGCGGCGATCCATGACGTGGGCAAGATCTCCATACCCGGAGAGATCCTGAATAAGCCGGGCAGGCTGACGGATGAGGAATTCGCGATTATGAAGACCCACTCCCAGGTGGGGGCATCCATGCTGGAGGCGCTGCCGGTTCATCAGAACGAGCCGCTGGTGCGTCGGGCCTATGAGATCTGCCGCTGGCATCATGAGAGATATGACGGCCGCGGATATCCAGATGGCCTGAAGGGAGACGAGATCCCGATCGCAGCGCAGGTAGTGGCGTTGGCGGATGTTTACGACGCTCTCACCAGTGAGCGTGTGTATAAAAAGGCGTTTTCTCATGAGAAAGCGGTGCAGATGATCCTCAACGGCGAGTGCGGCCAGTTTAATCCGCTTCTGATGGACTGCCTGAGGGAGCTGGGAGACAGCATTCAGACGGCTATGGCGAATCATGAGATCCGTGACTGGGATGATCCCAGTCTGCTTCGCAACCTGACAGAGGAACTGATGCAGCAGGTGGATATGTCGGCGTCTGACCGGACGCTGCAGCTTCTGGAGCATGAGCGCATGAAGTACCAGTTTTTTGCGGATATGTCTCAGGAGGTACAGTTTGAATACACGGTATCCCCGCCTTCCGTAACGATTTCGGAGTGGGGAGCCAAACATCTGGGATTGGAAGAGATCATCCGGGATCCCCACCATAACGAGAAAGTACTTGCGACTATGGGAGAGGATAGCATGCAGAAGCTGGCGGGTCTTCTGGGCCGCAGTACGCCGGAGAAGCCGATCGTGGATTTTGACTGCGTGATCCGGATCGGCGGGGTTGAGCGGTGGATGAAGATCATTGCCCGTGCCACCTGGTCCAAGGATGAACCGCCGGTCTATACAGGCGCCATCGGTAAGGCCACCGATATCCACGAGACCCGGGTGAAGATGGCCGCGCTGGAAGAGATGGCGGCCCATGATACGATGACCGGCCTTTATAACCATAAGTTCGCGAAGATGCGTATTCAGGACATGATGGCGCGAAAGCCGGAAAGCAATTTTGCATTGGGTATTTTCGATGTCGATCATTTTAAGCAGGCCAATGATACTTACGGGCATATGTTTGGTGATCAGGTATTGATCCATATGGCGAAGACCCTGAAGCGCAACATGCGTGAAGGTACTGTGTCAGCCCGCGTCGGCGGTGATGAGTTCCTGCTGTTCTTTGAATACCGGGAGCATGTGGATCTGGCGATCAATCGTATCTTCAATTCGTTGATCGGCAACTATGAGTCCTTCCCCATATCGGTCAGCATGGGAGTGGCGAAGACCCAGATGCTGGGGAAGGATTATGATACGCTGTTCCACGCGGCGGATCAGGCGCTGTACGCGGCCAAGAGAGGCGGCCGCGGTCAGTTCCGCTTCTACGATGGTGACAGCGCCGATACGTTGACCTTGATCTCGCCGATCGACGGCGATACCGGGAAGGACGACGCGGCGGCTGATGGTACTGTGGATGGAGATGCAACAGCTGCGAGCCAGACAGCCGCAGATAATGAATAATCTTAGGTAATTGCGAAACGAGTTCGCAATCTTGATTCCAAACAAGGAAGAAATCCTGCTGAGCAGGATTTCAAGGATAA
>CANREE010000033.1 GCA_947629545.1 uncultured Lachnospiraceae bacterium
AAGCCCTGGACGGTGCCCATCATCAGCCAGGTCAGCCAGTCGGTGGCGCCGACGGCCGCGATGGCGCCCACGCCGAGGACCTGTCCGACGATCATCGTGTCGGCCACCATATAAAATTGCTGGAACAGGTTGCCGATCATAAGCGGCAGCGCAAATGTGAAGATGAGACGGCCGGGACGGCCGTCGGTCATACTGCGTGTCTGGTTCATGGGTATAACAGCCTCATTATTAAATAGGATATCTCGTGGTTTCCGATGCCGGCGGTTGCTGGCGCTTGTTGCGGAGCCGGCGCATGTCTGATTATCTTATCACATTTCACCGGAAATGGGAAGAGCTGAAAACTGACAGAAATCAACAGCAACAGATAATGGGCGCAATCCCGACAGAATCCCGGTATGCGCCGATACAGGCCGGCATTGCCTTCCATCCTTCCTAAGCTTCCGCTTGTACGAACCTCATAACCGGAGTATAATGAAGGCATAATGATGGCATGGTGGCCGGCGATACCGCCGCGCATCGCCTTGCAGGAGGAGGAAAACAGATGTTAGAGATCGGAACTAACGCTCCGGACTTCACGCTTCCGGACCAGAACGGACAGATGCATTCGCTTAAGGATTACCGTGGCCGTAAGGTTATTCTTTATTTTTATCCGAAGGACAATACGTCCGGCTGCACCGCGCAGGCCTGCGGTTTCGCGGAACTGTACCCGCAGTTTACGGAAAAGGGCGCGGTCATTCTGGGCGTCAGTAAGGACAGCGTGGCGTCCCATAAGAAATTTGAACAGAACTACGGCCTGCCGTTTACGCTTCTGGCGGACCCGGAGCTTGCGGCGATTCAGGCTTATGATGTCTGGCAGGAGAAGAATATGTACGGCAGGAAGACCATGGGAATCGTGCGGACCACGTATCTGATCGACGAAAACGGCGTGATCGCGAAGGCATTTTCCAAGGTGAAGGCGAAGGAGAATCCGGAGCAGATGCTTAAGCTTTTATAAATGGGAGACAGCGGCGAAATTGATAGAGAAGGAACTCAGGAATTTTGATATCCGCCAGATCGCGGAATCGGGACAATGCTTTCGGATGACGGAGCTTGCGGCCGCAGAGACGGCAGTTTCGGCGTATCGGGTCATCAGCGGTTCCCGGATGGTGGACGTCGTCCAGCGCGGCAGCAGGGTGACGTTTGACTGTACCGAAGAAGATTTTCCGTACTGGGAAGAGTATTTTGACTTAAAGACAGATTATGGAGAATATATTTCCTCGATCGATGAAAATGACGATTACCTGCGGCGGGCGGCTGCTTTTGGCAGCGGCATCCGGATCCTTAAGCAGGATGTATGGGAAATGATCATTACATTTGTGATCTCGCAGCAGAAGACGATTCCGAATATCAGGGCGCTGGTGGAAGCGCTCTGCCGGGAATACGGTTCGCGGGTGGAGATATCGGCGGGATCATTTTATGATACATTCCCGGCGCCGGAACAGCTGAATGCCGCTTCGCTTACGGATCTTCAGGCTTTGAAGCTGGGCTATCGTGCCAAATACATAAAGAAGCTCTGTGAGGATGCCTGCAGCGGTGCGCTGGATCTGGGGCTTCTAAAACAAATGAATGCTCAGGCGGCGATGACGTACCTGCAGGGCTTCTACGGCATCGGCAAAAAGGTGGCCAGCTGTGTCTGCCTGTTCGGCCTTCATCATGTGGATGCCTTCCCCATCGATACATGGATCCGTAAGATACTGATGCGCGAGTATGCCTGCCGCTGCCGAAGTTCGACCCTGGAGCGGCTGCCGCAGGCACGGCGCTGCGAATATCTGGTCGGGCGGTATTTCTCCGGATATGCTGGCTATGCCGGCGTCATGCAGCAATATATGTTTCATTATGAAATTCATTGCGGAAAGACCGGGCGTGTATAATACGCGGGTATTTCCGCTTTTTCTTGTTTCTTTTTCTCTTTCTTCATTACCTTCCCCGTTTGCACATATTTTTCCCAATCAGCATAGTTTAAACAGCAGCAGGTATTGTTCAAGCCCGGAGGCATTCCGGGTAATAATTAAAAAAATATAAAAATCTGTTTTGCCTTCAGGCGAGACACCTTGCGAGATAGCCATGTCGATATAATCGGGATAACTGAAAGTGGAAACTTCATGCCAGATGGAAACTTATATAACTAAGCATAAAGAAAGAGAGGGAGAAGACGATGATGTCAAAGCTTGGGAAGAAAACAAGGCGGATGATATCCTTTGTGCTGACGATGGTCATGATCATTACGAATGTAGTAACGACCGTGTATGGTGCGGAAAAGAAGCCCGTGGCAGATGCGTATTACGTGCTGGATGCCGGTGATCTGTACGAGGCAATCGCGGATGCGCTGGAAAGCGGAGATGTGTTTGAATTTGACAGTCTGGGGGCGGATGAGGAGCAGAGCAGTCTGGGGGAATACCGCAGGCTTCTCGGAGCTGATTCCGGAACTGTCTATGAATTGACGGTACCTGCGGACGATCTTCTTATGACAGCGGACGCCGATATGAAGGTGCTGTACGATGAGAATGAGAATAAAGTGATTCTGCTCTTTATTAATCAAGGTGCGGAAACGCTGAAGTTCCGTGCGCAGATCGGCGATTATGTCACCGGAGTGGTGAAGATAAAGTCCGCATGGCCGGAAGGCGAAGAGGTTGGCGGCGGACCGGCAGCAGGCGGGCCGTTCGTTTTGGAGACGGATGTCGACGGGAATCTGATCGGCGAATCGGTTTCGGAGACGGATGCAGATGGGAATCCAATTGGAGAAGCAGTTACCCAACCCGACGCTGACGGTAATCTGATTACAGAAGCGACGTCGGAGACAGCTGCAGACGGTGGCAGTACCGAAGAGACGGCAGCTGACGCCGGGACGCAGAAGAATGAAGAGACGAACGCGGGCGAGACGCAGGGACTGAATTCTCCCAGCACAACTCCTGCGACTGAGTTCTGGATAGATTCGGAGCAAACGACGACTGCGGCGAATGAGCCGACCACTGAGGCAGCTGTTTCCGGCACGGACGCTGAAACGAACGGTGGTTCCGGCATGGATACCGAAACAACCGGCAATTCCGGCATGGATACCGAAACAATCGGTAGTTCTGACATGGACACTGAAACGACCGGTAATTCCGGCATGGATTCCGAAACGAACAGCGGTTCCGATACGAATTCCGAAACAAGCGGCGCCGCGGAGTCCGGAGATGGTGCGGAGATCCGCCAGTCAGAGCCGGTTGAAGTGGTTGAGATTCTAAACGATCTGATCCCGTTATCGGCTACGATTGCATCGGAACCGTCTGAGGCAGCAACAGATTCAGAACAGCCAACCGCGGCTCCTACCACGGCGCAGCCAACCGCGGCTCCTACCACGGCGCAGCCAACCGAGGCGCCCACCACAGTGCAGGTACCCGAGGAGTCCACTACGGCGCAGCCAACTGAGGCGCCCACCACGATGCAGGCACCCGAAGAGTCCACAGAGCAGAAGACAGAGACCTCTGCTGTGCCGGACAATGAGACGCAGATCCAGCAGGGAGGCCAGCCTTCGTCCGATGAGACGGCAGGGGACCCGACGGAAGGCACTACCTCTGCAATCGAAAACAATGACGGCGGTAACGGCGGTAACGGCGATAACGGTGACGGAGGCGCCGGCGCCGGCGGTTCCTGGTGGTTGGGCGGCGGTCCCCGCAGTGAGGGCAGCGGCCTGGGCGGCAGCCTGGAAGACGACCTGGAAGACGAGGAAGACGACCTGTCAACCTATCTGTCAGACGAATATATGGAAGAATACCAGAGACTGCTTTTCGGCAGTTCATCCGGAACGGATGCGTTGTCTTCGCTTCTGTCCATAGATTACGGGGTGGCGAACGCCCGCGCGATATCTATCCCCGCAGACCGGCTTGGCTTGTCGGAGGTAGCGCCTAGATCTCTGTTTGATTTGGATTCGCAGGATATTACAGAACTTTTGACGGGGGTCAAGATTACAGATGCAACTGGAACAATAATTGATCCGGAAAAAGGTAAACTGGTTGTAGGGGACACTTACAAGATCAATTTACAATTCAGTGAGCAGGAAGTTCAGGGACTCCAGTTTAAGTCCGGCACTCTGATCTATCAGATCCCGGCCGGTTTCAAAATCGAAGCTAAAGAGAGCCAGCCGCTATGGGTGAAGATCAATGATGAGCAGATCGAAATTGGCGAATATGAAGTTGATGAGAATGGCCAGTTGCTGATTACCCTCAGCGAGGCCGGCATAGAGGCAATCAATGGCTCTTATAACGTCAAACTGAACTTCGAACTGGAAGGGACGCTGCTGGCCAGCGCGCTGGGCGACGACGGTATGTTCAATTTCGGCGGCGCAGGGCAAAACTTTACGTTTCAGGTAGTGGATCAGCCATGTGTCAGCGTGGAGAAAGACGGTGTCTACACGCAGAACGAAAATGCACCAGGCGGAAAACTGGCGTATACGGTGAAGACCACCGTGGAACATGGCGAACTCGACGGAGCTGTTGTTTCGGATGTGCTTACGCCGCCCAATACCAGCGCGCTTAAACTGGAAATGATAGAGACGGAGCCAGGCGTTCCGGATGTGACGGTTAAAGTGAAAAGGGCCGGCGGCGAAGAAATCACGCTGGAGTCCGCCGATTATGAGCTGGTGCGTGAGCCAGTTGATTCCGAGCATCCAGGCAAACTGGCATTTCAGGTCAAACTCAAGGGTGACTATGAGAACTTGTATTTAGGAGACGAACTGTATGTCACTTACAACTATGATGTGCAGTATGTAGAAGGGTCAACGGAGGTATTCTGGGGTAACGTGGTGAACGAGGTGACGGTCACCGGTACCATGCTGGTGGAGGATCCCGCAAATCCGGACACGACGCGAACCGTTCCCGTGGAGGAGAAGCGGGGCAGCAATGTGGAGGTCTGGGCAACACCTCCCGGCAATGGCGTGATATTTAAGACCCAGGCGTATAGTGAAGCTACCCATACGCTGCATTATACCCTATATACGATGGTGCCGGCGGGCGAGTATTCCCCGCTCTATATCCAGGACGACATGATTGTGGAGTATAATAACAATCGCTGGTATATTCCGGAATTTAAAGAGGAAGAGGAGTATGGACGGGTTCAGAACCTGAAGGTCAGCGCTGTGGATGTGGCGGCCGCCCCGGAAGGGGGTTGGGAGAATCTTAGTGATCCTGAGCGGATCAGAAACCTGGAGAGCTATAAGAGTGAGGCGGAAAAGCTGACAGGATATTCCTTTCAAGATCTGAAACTGGATGGATAAAGCCCGATAGTGTATATAACTACGTTTACAGGCTCGGGGGAGCCACACTGAATATCATTTTTGGCCTTAATGATCCGCGATGGGGTGAAGAAAATTGGGGAAAATGGGGTTCTTGGGATTACGACAAGGACCGGCTCATCATCACGGAATATGATCTGGTTTTATCAGATTCTGATCCATGGGGTCCCGAGGTGACGCTTACGGGACTGGATCTACCGGGAGAAACATTAACCCTGACGACGAATGAAGTGCTGCTGGCGGGTATCAAGAATACTGTCAACCTTCGTTACAGCATGTATTATCCGGGCTATAGGGTGTTTTTCAATAACGCTGAGAAGATGAATAAAGCCGGAAAGCTAAATAAGAACGACAATACCATTGAGTATACCGTCTCTTTGAATACGACGGACCAAACAGTTCAGAAGTATTTCAAAGATGTATATGATGATTTATGGGAAGCACGGGCTGAAGCTGGTAATTGGAATATGCATTCAGTCTTTATGAACAGCATGCAGGCGGTCTTTTACGATGTGTTGCCAGCGGGGTGGGAGTATGTGCCAGGCAGTTTGTACGCGACAACCCTTGATGCGGATGGCAATGAGTATAAATGGGAAGATCTCTCTATTATGTATGACACCAAAGACGGACCAACTGATGAAGAAGGGAACATCTATGCGCCTCTGATTGATTTTCGTGGTGATTTGGAAAACTGTCCGGAGCTGTTCAATATGTTCGGCAATAAGCTGGTGAAGATCTCGTTCACCTATAAGGTTAAGGCTACTGACGAATGGCTGCACGGGTTGAGCTATGACGGAACAACCTACAATGTAATGAATCATGCCGAAATCAAAGATAAGTCATCAACCCACTGGAAGGCGGATGCGACTATTCCGTATATTCCCGAGATGCTGACCAAAGAGGCCGAGCAGGTGGACGATAGTAATCTGATGCGATTCACCCTGCAGATTAACCCAACGGGTGAAGATTTCGTGTCAGGCGATTTCCTGACAGTAACAGATACGAGCGAGAATCTCGACATTAATAGCGAAAGTATTACGGTGTGGGATGTGTCGAGTGGAGAGAAACTGGAGAGGGATACGGGAGACGCAGAGCAGGGTGAAAGGGCCACAAACAAATGGCGTCTGCTTCCCGGCGACGGTGACAGTGAAGAGGAAAGCCAGTTCAAACTTGAGGTTCCCGACGGAAAAGCGTTGACTATCACTTATGATGCTTATGTGCGAGGAGCGGCAGGTGAGAAGGTGGAGTTTTCCAATAAAGCCAGCCTGGACGGTTTGGAAGAATCTACCGCAGACTACCATATGGTCGTGGCGATTAACAAGATCGTCGGCAGCGGCTGGGGCAATACCAGTACACTGCCCGTATCCAAAGTTGACGAGGAATATCCGGATCGGAAGCTGGAAGGAGCAGAGTTTAAATATTATATTATCCGGAACAAGACTAGTAAGTTATCCTCAACTGATACGGTCACAGTCAAAGGGATACCGTATGATGTCCATTACTTCAATACTTACACCACGGATGAAGAAGGTACGTTTGAAATCACTGAGGGCCTGTCGCCGGATAACTATTACATTTTAGTGGAAACCGCCGCGCCTAAAGGTTATAAGGTGCTGGATGACCCCATCGTATTTTACACGGGTAATCCGGATAAAGAAACAAATGAGGGAAAATACGATGCAGTGCTTCCCGATAATTCCGATGTTATCCTCGCGCCGGCATATGGACTGAAACTGACAAATGAGCGTGAGAAGGGTAATCTGGCCATCAAGAAGACGGTCATGAAACCAGAGGGAGCTACCGATATCTTGAAAGATAGACCTTATGATTTTACTATCGAAGGCCCCAAAGACGTGGACGGAAGCTACTCCGCCAGTCTTGAAAGTAGCGACGGAGTAACGGTAACCACTACGGTGACTTTTACAGAGTCTAATGCCAATGTGCAGCTAAAGGATGGTCAAAGCATTACCATTGAGGAGCTGCCCACCGGCAAATATACTGTGACTGAGGATACGGGAGACGCTAAAATCAACGGGTATGAGCTGACGGTCACCGGCAATGGTACAACGGTCACCAGCGATGGTAAAGTTGAGGTTACAGTCAATACCACTGGCGCAGAAGTGCAGTTCACCAACACTTACTCACCCGATGGATCGAAAGAATCCAGTTCCGAACCGAGTTCCGAGCCGAGTTCTGAACCAAGCTCCGAGCCGAGTACCGAGCCAAGCTCCGAGCCGAGTTCCGAACCGAGCTCCGAGCCCAGTTCAGAGCCGAGCGAGTCGACGCCGGAGAACCCGACAAATCCGAGTCCAGAGAACCCGACGAGTCCGAGTCCAGAGAACCCGACGAGTCCGAGTCCGGAGAACCCGACGAGTCCGAGTCCGGAGAATCCGAGCGAGCCGACCACGGACAATCCGAGGGTCCTGATCCCGGATAATCCGGTACCGCTGACGCCGCCCATTGAGAATATTTCCAATGACTCAACGCCGCTTTCCAGCTTTGAAGTTCTGGAGGAAATTACGGATGAGGATGTGCCGCTGTCGCATTTCGCTCCGCAGACCGGAGATAACAAACCGGTCGGACCCGCAGCAGTCATCGCTCTGCTGTCTCTGGGAATGATGGGGGTATTTGGAGCCCTGAGTTTAAGAAAGAAAGAGGACAACGACTAAAAGCGATCGATACCATTGAGAGGGGCCGCTGTTTCGCAGATGAGCAATCACCTGTGGGCAGCGGCCCTTCTCTGTCTGAAAGTATGGGCAAAGTTAAGGTACAGAAAAACGCCGTATGGTGCAAACGGATACCGTTAGGCATTAAACCGGAAGAGAATGACATCCGAACCGTCCAATACGACTGCGTTTATTCGGCCGAGTTATCCGTGTTGCCTGTGACATCCTCATCAATCCGTGTTGCCCGTGATATCCGCGACATCCGTAACACCCCTGTCATCTGCGTCACCGCCGTCATCCGTATCATCCGTGCCGCTTCCGACGGCACTGTCGATCAGCTTAATCAGCTCCAGCGCGCTGCGGAATCTCCGCCGTTCGTTGGTTTCGGCCCAGATCACTTCGCCCTGCCAGCTGTTGTTCTGCCGGAACAGGATCTTTACCAGAAATGTGCCCCGTTCTCCCGTTGGTTTGCCGGGATGCCTGCTTTGGGACGGCGGAAGCTGTTGCATGGTGGTATCCATTTTTCGTTTTCCTTTTCTTTTATTGAATACTCGTAAAGGCCCGGTGAGCCGCGGCGCTGTCCAGCGGTCCAGCAGTTCTTCGGTGCGGATCAGAAATTGGGTGGTATCATGAAAGGGAAGTTCGATGTCCTGCCTCGGATACCATATGCGACCGTGGAAATCATGATCGGCGAAACCGTCCACGGTTATGCGGAAGGCATTTTGAGGCATAAATAAACCTGCGGCATCTGCAGCAGCTTCCTTCCCGGAAGAAACTTCAGAGGAAATACGTTCCATCCCGTCTCCTGCGGCGTCCTCCGCTGGTTCGGCGGCCGGGGTGACGGACTTTTCATTTCGATATTCCATGGTAAAATCTTCCTGTCCTGTTTAGCGAAACACAGTGCCGGCGTCGTACTTTTTAGCGAAAACAGGTGCCGTCGGCTGCCCCGCCCTGCCTGAACGTATGTTATGTATTCGGATATACGTCAGAGGATTATTTTGTATGGCCGGGAACGGACTTCCTGTCTTTCTTTCCGGCGCCGGTTACAGTCTGAGCGTATTCCAGGGAATGCAGCATCACTAAGACCTGATCCTGTTTCCTCTCATCAAGGGAGAGGAAATGTGAATGAAATTCCATGACATTGTCTGCGGATTTTTTCTGTTGTGTCATATACGCACCCTCCACCTTAGAATGTGTTATAAACACATTCTAACACAGCGAAAATGTGCTGTCAACACCTGTTCGTGGATGGCCTCTGTGTTGTCAACGTGTTGACTACATTGACAACCTTCTTTTTGTATTGTATGATGATAACATCCCATTGGAGAGGAGGTACACGTTTGCATAACAGGATAAAGGCGGTACGGAAGGCTTTGGATTTGTCACAGAGAGAATTTGGCGAGAGACTGGGGGTCAGCCGCGACGTCATCAGCAATATCGAGTATGGCCGTGTACAGCCCAGGGAATTGCTGCTCAGGCATATCTGTGAACTGTACAATGTGAATGAGAACTGGCTGAGGAGCGGAGAGGGGGCAATGTTCGACGAAGCCGCGAAATTAAGCAAAAAGACGGAGGAAGCCTTAACGATATTTCAGCAGCTGAGACCGGAATTTCAGGAGTACGCGCTGGAGCAGATCCGGATGCTGGCCGAACTGCAGCAAAAGGAAAACCATTAGGGCCCGACCCTGCGGAACTTCGGGATTTGTACCCGGCATCAGACACAAATATACGCAATTAGTTGGTAATTTTAGTGTTGACAACACATAATCTCCGGTTGTATGATGAATATGACATGATTTTGGTTCATTTTGTCACGGGGAGTATGTGGTCATGAATACACTGCAGGTGCAGCTGTTTGGCGGTTTCGCCCTGCGTTACGGTGACCGGCCTGTCCTGCTGAATAAAGTCGAAAGCTCCAAAGCTGCCCGGCTGCTGCAGATGCTTCTGGCGGCTCTGCCGGAAGGGATTGCCAAAAACGAGCTGATCGACAATCTTTACGGATGGGATGAGCGGATCGACGCAGTCAGCCGCAATCGAAATCTGAATAATGTGATCTACCGCTTAAAAGGGATCCTGACGTCTGCCGGACTTCCTTCGGGACGCTTTGTGGAAGTTTCGGACGGGATCTGCCAGTTTACGTCCAGAATTCCTGTTCAGTCAGACGCGGGAGTTTTTGAAAAGGCCGTCATGGATGCGCGCGGCGAGGAGGAACCGGCGAAGCGGCTGGCGCTGTTTGAGAAGGCGAATCAGCTTTACACAGGCGAGCTCCTGCCGATGAACATCGCCTGCCAGTGGATCTTTGAGCGGAATAATTATTATAAAGAACTGTATGTCAGTACCATCCGCGAACTGGAAAAAGAATACCGCAGACGCAGCGACTACATGAATCTGCTGAATATTTACGCAAGGGCGGCGGCGATCTATCCTTACGAGAACTGGCAGGTCCAGCAGATCCGCTGCAATCTGGAGACATACCGCTACAAAGAGGCTTTGGAGATTTATAATCAGACAATGGAGATGTACGCCCGGGATATGGGAAGTCCGCCCACGGAGGAGATGCAGAAATGCTTCGAGGAGCTGCAGATGAGGGACGCTTATCACCGTGAGGTCCGCAGCGTTTCCAACTGGAACACCATGGATAAGATTTTCATGGGTCAGGAAGGCAATGTGATCAAGACCATATTCGAGAATGACGACGTGGCTGGGGCCTATTACTGCACGTATCCCAGTTTTGTGGATCACTGCCGGGTGCTGGTGCGCAACAGGAAGCGCCATGATCCCCGGGCCATGCTGCTTTTCCTGACGCTGACCAGGTGCGGACGTCACGACGCCCAGAGACAGATGGATGTGCTGAAGGAGGCGATCGGCTGTTCCCTGCGCAAGGGAGATACGTATACCCGGTACGGTAACCATCATTTTATCCTGATGCTGACCGATATCAATAAAGAAGACTGTGGGATCGTTTTCGGGCGGATCGAGGATAATTACCGCCGGATGTCCTCCGGCGCGGGGGAGTTGTGGTACCACGCGGCCATGACCCAGGAACTTGAAGAAGCCATCCACGGTATGTAATTTTTATATTTATTTCTCTGCTTTCACCCGGGTTTGCCGCTTACAGAGATGAGTGGCAAGCTTGGGTGAAAGTCTTTTTCTTTGTTTTATTGATTTTCATCTGCCGGCATGTTAAGATATCAGGTAACAGAACAATGAATGCCGGACACCGAGGGGAGCGCAGCAGGCGGCAGGTTTCTGAATCTGATATCATATGGGAGGTACTGGGATGAAAGTACTATTGATCGGAGGAACCGGGACCATCAGCACGGAGATCTCGAAGAAGCTGCTCCGGGACGGCCATGAGCTGTGGCTGATTAACCGTGGGCACCGGAACCGGGAATTGCCTGAAGGGGCGCATACGCTCATCGTGGATATTAACGATGAGGAGAAGGCGGCCGCGCTTCTGGCGGGGCAGTATTTCGATGTCGCGGCGGATTTCATCGCGTTCGTGCCGGCGCAGCTGGAGAGAGATTACCGGCTGTTTCGCGGGAAAGTCGGACAGTTTATCTATATCAGCTCCGCTTCGGCTTACCAGAAGCCGTTGTCGGACTATCGTATCGACGAGGGGACGCCGCTTGCCAATCCATACTGGGCGTATTCGCGCAATAAGATCGCCGGGGAAGAGTATCTGATGAAGCTGTACCGGGAGGAGGGCTTCCCGGTCACCATCGTGCGTCCCAGCCATACGTATTGTGAGCGCAGTATGCCGTTGGGCTTCCATGGGAATAAGGGCAGTTATCAGGTTCTGAAACGAATGATGGAGGGGAAGCGGGTGCTGATTCACGGCGACGGCACATCCCTGTGGACGCTGACCCACAGCCGGGATTTCGCGAAAGCGTTTGTGGGACTCATGGGAAATATCCATGCGATCGGCGAAGCGGTTCAGATCACCGGGGATGAGACGCTGACCTGGAACCAGATTCATCAGATCGCGGCCCATGCGCTGGGAGTCACACTGAAACCCTATTATGTGTCGTCGGCGTTTCTGGCGGCGGCAGCGGCGGACGGTCTCGGAGACGGGCTGCTGGGCGACAAGACGCACAGTGTGGTATTCGACAACAGCAAGCTGAAGCGGCTGGTGCCGGATTTTACCGCCACGGTGCGCTTCGACCAGGGAGCGAGGGAAGCGGCGGCGTATATTTTAAGCCATCCGGAGTGTCAGGTGGAGGATCCGGAGTTTGACGCCTGGTGCGACCGGGTGATCGAGGCGCAGGAGGAAGCGCTTCGGAAGGTGCGCGGGGTGTAGGCGGACCTGCGCGGTCAAGTGCGCGAAGTGAGTGTTCCTGCGCAGTCAAGTGCGCGAAGTGAGCGGTCCTGCGCAGGGGGGAGTTTCCTGCGCGGGAATGAGCGTTATAATCGTTAATTCAGTTATTTAAATAATAAGGAGGTACAGACATGAGCGACATTTTGGAAGCGATTCAAAAGCGCAGTTCCACCCGTGGTTACACGGATCGGAAGCCGACGAAGGAGGAGATGGACATCCTGCTGAACGCGGGACTTATGGCGCCCACGGCGGCCAACCGGCAGGAGATTCACATTTCGGTTGTGGACGGTTCTGCTCCGATTCTGGCGGAAATCGAAGCGGAGCGTGCGAAAGGCGCGGTTCTGCCCCATAATTTCTACTATGAGGCGCCGGTTGTGATGATCTTGAGCGGCGATACGGCTTTCCACTGGTCGGCGGTAGACGCGGGTATCGCGGTGGAGAATATCTGTCTGGCGGCGGAGGGTCTCGGACTTGGCAGCCTGATCATCGGCTGTATCCGCGACGCGCTATCCGGGGAGAAGAAGGAGTATTTCGCGAAGGCGCTGAAGTTCCCGGAAGGGTATGCGTATCAGATCGCCGTGGCGGTCGGCACGAAGGCTGTCACGAAGGAGCCGCACACCTATGACAGGGAGAAGAATATTTCCTGGGTATAGGAGCGCCTGCCGTTTCGCCGAAAGAAATTGTACCGGCCGAATAGAAAATTTGCCTCTTTTTGTGCCTGTTATCTATAGACTTTATAAATTTACTGTGCTAAAATGTGATAAGAATACCAGATTCATCAAAAAAGGGGTAACCGGGGATGAACAAGAAAATCAGGACAGAGGCGGTGGATGATCTGTTTGAGGCAATTCTGACCCTGCGGGATACGGATGAGTGCTACGCATTTTTTGAGGATGTGTGTACCGTGAACGAGCTCTTATCCCTGTCGCAGAGGTATGAAGTGGCCAAGATGCTCAGAGAGAAGCGGACGTATCTGGATATCGCGGAGAAGACCGGGGCGTCGACGGCTACGATCAGCCGCGTGAACCGCGCACTGAATTACGGAAACGACGGGTATGACATGGTGATCAACCGTATGAAGGAGCGGATGTCAGCCGCGCCGGAAGATGAGAAGGAAGCGTAGGCGCATCTGATACGGCGGCTGTTCCGAAGGGGACGCGGGATTCGCGGAATAGTGCGGTGACCGCAGGAGACACGGGATTCGCGGAATAGCATGGGAACGGAAAATGCGGGATTATCGGATCGTACAGCAAAGCCGTGGGCACAGCGCTCACGGCTTTTTCTTTTTCGGTTCGGCCGGATGTTCTTCGCGGATCTGGTCGATCAGCATTTCCATGGCCTGTTTCTTCAGGTAGACGTCAAATCCCAGCTCGCAGATGAAAGCGAAGAGCTGCAGGTATGAGCGGTCTTCTTCATCCTGATCAGGGAACATGTCCTGAACATTGCGGTATTTGCGGATCAGGTCTTCCTTTAGCCGCTTCATCTGTTCTTTCTCCAGAGAGAAGATCTGCTCATAGATATCCTGCAGGGACAGGCCCGAGGAGTCCATGAAATGATCTTCCGTGATGGGCGCGAACAGGGAGGCGATGTCGTTGAAGGAGAGCATATTCTTGAAGTAGTAGATATAGATCAGCAAAAGCATATGCTCACGGGTGTATTTCTTCTTGATCGGAGGCGGAAGCAGGTCGTTCTTGGCGTAGTTGTTGATCATGGTTTTGGTCAGAACCTTGTCCTCCGGATACCTCTTGGACTTCTCCAGATGTTCATCCATAAAGGAGGTCACCTGGTCCATATAGAGATAAATATTCGGAATCTGCTCCGGTTTCACGTAATCCAGACTGTCAAGCCTTGCGAAAATGTCCCGAAGCCTGTCGTGGTTGCTTTTCATAGATCCTCCTGTGACGCTGCCGCTAAGGACGGCGCATCTCCCAATTCTCATGTAATAGCAGTACATATTACATTATATAGTAATCAATACCAGATGGCAAGCGGAAAATGAATGATTTGTCCGCGGCGCGGTGAAAGAAATGAAAAACATGGTTGAAGGATGGGCCGGTTTCCTGTATAATAGGGAACAGCGACTGATAAGAAAGAGAGGTACATTACCATGAAGAAAGCATACAGTACAGATAAGGCGCCGGCGGCCATCGGACCCTATTCCCAGGCGGTGAAGGCGGGGGATTTCGTCTATGTGTCCGGGCAGATTCCGATCGATCCGGCGACCGGGGCTTTTGCTGGGGAGGACATTGTCAGCCAGACCCGGCAGTCCCTGACCAATATTAAGAATATCCTGGCGGAAGCGGGACTTACGATGGACGATGTGGTGAAGACCACGGTGCTGCTTGCGGATATCGATGATTTTGCGAAGATGAACGAGGAGTACGCGAAGTTCTTTACGGGCGTGTGCCCGACGCGGGCGGCCTTCGAGGTGGCGGCGATTCCGCGGGGCGCTCTGGTGGAGATCGAGGCGGTGGCTTACTGCGGGTGACGATGGAAGGATGACGACCGCAGGCTGCGGATCGGCCGTTTTTGGAAATGAATGAAAAAGGAAGAGAGGATTCTGACATGAGATATCAGATGAAAACGCAGGGCGTTTGCGCTTCTCAGATCACCTTCGATCTGAACGGCGACGTGGTGACGAATGTGAAGTTCGACGGCGGCTGCAACGGTAACTTAAAAGCCGTCAGCAAACTGGTGGACGGTATGACGGTTGATCAGATCGAGGGGAAGCTGAAGGGGAATCTCTGCGGCTTTAAGCAGACCTCCTGCGCGGACCAGCTGGCGATCGCTGTGCGCAAGGCTTATGAGGGGTCAAGATGAGCAGTCTGGATCAACTGAATCCGATGCAGAAGGAAGCGGTCGCCTGTACAGAGGGGCCGCTTCTGATTCTGGCGGGGGCAGGTTCCGGCAAGACCCGCGTACTGACCCACCGGATCGCGTATCTGATCGAAGAGAAGAAGGTGAATCCCTGGAATATCCTGGCGATCACATTTACGAATAAGGCGGCCGGGGAGATGCGGGAACGGGTGGACCGTCAGGTGAGCTTCGGCGCGGAGAGCATCTGGGTCAGCACCTTTCACGCGGCGTGCGCAAGGATTCTGCGTCGTCATATCGAATTTCTGGGGTATACGACTCATTTTACCATCTATGATACGGACGACCAGAAGTCGCTGCTGAAGCAGGTTTATAAGGCTCTGGATATTGATAACCGGCTGTATAAGGAGCGGATGGTACTGGGGAGGATCTCGTCGGCCAAGGACAAGCTGATCACGCCGGATGAATACATACGGGACGCCGGGGCGGATTACCACGAGCGGCGCATCGGGGAGATTTACGCCGAGTACCAGACGCGGCTTAAGAAGAATGACGCGCTGGATTTCGACGATTTGCTGATGAAGACGGTGGAGCTGTTCCGGACGCAGCCGGTGGTGCTGGACTATTATCAGGAACGGTTTAAATACATCCTGATCGACGAGTATCAGGACACGAACAAAGCCCAGTTCGAACTGGTGCGCCTTCTGGCGGACAAGTATAAGAATATCTGCGTGGTCGGCGACGACGACCAGTCGATCTACAAGTTCCGCGGGGCGGATATCGGCAATATCCTGAATTTCGAGGAGGCGTTCCCGGGGGCCGCGGTGGTGAAGCTGGAACAGAATTACCGGTCCACCCAGACGATTCTGGATGCGGCCAACGCGGTGATCCGCAACAATGTGGGGCGGAAGGAGAAGAGCCTGTGGACCGCCAACGGAACCGGGGAGAAGATCATTTATAAACTCTTCGACCAGGCCTATGAGGAAGCGAACTATATCATCCGCGACATCCTGAACCGGGGGTACGCGTATGAGGACTGCGCGGTGCTCTACCGCACCAACGCCCAGTCCCGTCTTCTGGAGGAGAAATGCATTGCCTGCAGCGTGCCGTACCGGCTGGTGGGCGGCGTGAATTTCTATCAGCGCAAAGAGATTAAGGATGTGCTGGCGTATTTGAAGACCATTGCCAACGGACGCGACGACGTGGCGGCGGCCCGTATCATCAATGTGCCGAAGCGCGGCATCGGCGCGTCGTCCCTGGGGAAGGTGACGGTGTTCGCGGCGGCCAACGATTATACGCTGTATGACGCCATGACACGGGCGCGGGGAATCCCGGGACTCGGCAAGGCGGCGGAAAAGATCGGACGTTTTACGGATCTGATCGAGTCGTTTCGGGCGAGAGTGCGGGGGATGAATTTGGGACCGGCGGACACGAGGGATGTTCGTGACAGCGGGGAGCCTGACGAAATCGGAGGTGGCGCCGGAATCGGAGATGGCGCAGGAATCGGAATGCTCGGAGCGGGTGAAGCTGACGGTCCGCATGATCGCACATACAGCATCCGGCAGCTGATCGAGGACATTCTGGACGAGACCGGCTACCGCGAGGAACTGGCGGAGGAAGGAACCGAGGAGGCGGACAGCCGACTGGAGAATATTGAGGAACTGGTCAATAAGGCGGTGGACTACGAGCGGGAGGCGGACAATCCGACGCTGGACGGCTTTCTGGAAGAGGTCGCGCTGGTGGCGGACGTGGACAGTCTGGATGCGGGTGAACGCCGGGTGACGCTGATGACGCTCCACAGCGCCAAGGGCCTGGAGTTTGAAAATGTGTACCTGAGCGGTATGGAAGACGGTGTGTTCCCCAGCTATATGACGGTCACATCCGACGACCCGGCGGAACTGGAGGAGGAGCGCCGCCTCTGCTACGTGGGCATTACCAGAGCTAAGAAGCATCTGACGCTGACTGGCGCGCGGATGCGCATGGTTAACGGTCAGACCCGGTACAGCAAGCAGAGCTGTTTCCTGGATGAGATTCCGGAGGAACTGATTGAAGACGGTTCAGAAGTCAGAAGCGGTTTCGGAGGGTATGGGAGCGGGAGTATAGAAGGCCGGGACGGTTATGGAAACCGTTACGACGGCGGGCGCGGATCGGAGGAAGATCGGCTCTTCAGCAGCGTTAGTGATGACGGTGGATACTCGAGAAAGGCGGCTCTCGGAAGAGAACGCGGCGGAGACGACTTCGGCGCGGAACCGGTCCGCTGGCTGGATGATATTCCCGCGCAGCAGGGCCTTCCGTGGAATGACAGTCCGCGTTCGGAGCGTTCGCAGAATCGTGATTTCCGTACCGGCGGCCTGTCGCCGCGGACGGCCCGCAGGGACAAGCCTGTGGGAACCAGCCGCTTCGCGCCGGATCCGAAGCCGGATTTCGGTAAAACATTTGCGGTCCAGAAGAGCAAGACCTGTATTTACAGGGTGGGCGACCGGGTAAATCATGTCAAGTTCGGCGAAGGTACGGTCACTGCGATCGAAGAGCGCCCGAAGGATTATATGGTCGCGGTGGATTTTGATTCTGTGGGCGTGCGGCGGCTGTTTGCGTCATTTTTAAAGAGTCAGGAAAGCTGAGCGACGATTCCTGACGGTGTTTGCAGTGAAGCCTGAGCGGCTGTGCGGAAGGGGCGGAACCTTCGGATGCAGGCCAACGAAAGTTTGTGAATTCAGCAAATAAAAATTGCAAAACTGCACAGATTATGATAATATGAAAAAGGAATATGATCTTAAAGGAAATGAAAAGGAGGGTGCTTGAGATGAATAAACTGGACGTTATAAGCAAAGAGGCGTTAGGCCGTGTGGAAGAGCTGGTCAGCGCTACGAAGCTGAACGAGCTGATCAAGAAGCGTGAGGATGCGGATAAGAAGCTGAATACGATCCTCTGGGTGCTTGCGATCATCGGCGCAGTAGCAGCGGTGGCGGCTATCGCCTGCGCAGTGTACCATTTCTTTACGCCGGATTATCTGGATGACTTCGAGGATGATTTCGACGACGATTTCGACGACGACTTCTTTGAAGATGAGAAGGAACCGGAACCTGCACCGGAAGCAGCGCCGGCGGAATAAGTTAAGAGAATTGAGGGCGTGCCTCCACAAGGGGGCACGCCCAAAGTATATATATGCACCGTGTACTTCTCATATTTATACTCCACCATAAACACGCAAAACCCTACAGTAAGGACATCATCCCCATGAAAAAAGGCGAAAGATATATTGGAACCGTAACCCGCATCGCATTCCCCAACCGCGCCGTCGTCGCAGTCGACGGAGAAGCCGAGACTGTCGTCGTGAAGAACGGCCTTCCCGGCCAGAAAGTGGAATTCGTGGTCAGCAAAAAGAGAAACGGCCGCTGCGAAGGCCGTCTCCTTCGCGTACTCACACCGTCGCCGTTAGAATGCGAGCCGAACCTCTGCCCGCATTTCGGCATCTGCGGCGGCTGTACATTCCAGAGCATCCCATATGAAGAACAGTTAAAGATCAAGGAGCAACAGGTACGTGAGCTTCTGCAGCCTGTGATCGATCGGCGCGTCCGTGAAGAAGGCCCGGCAGACAAACCTCATGTCCCCGGCGCATCCGTCCCCGGCACATCCGTCCCCGGCGCGCCCGCGCCTGAGCCGGAACTGCAAAAGGAGCAGGCGCCCTGTGTGTTCGACCGTATTTTTGAGGGCGTAAAGCCCAGTCCCCTGCCATCGGAATACCGGAACAAAATGGAGTTCTCCTTCGGCGACGAGGAGAAGGGAGGTCCGCTGGCGCTCGGACTTCACCGCCGCGGCAGCTTCCATGATGTGGTAAACGCGGACGGCTGCCGGATCGTACACCCGGATTTCTCGCGGATCCTTGCGGCAACGCGGGAGTATTTCGCGGCGGAAGGAATCTCATTTTACAGAAAGCTGCAGCACAGCGGCTACCTGCGTCATCTGCTGGTGCGCAGGGCGGTGAAGACCGGGGAGATTCTGGTCGCGCTGGTGACGTCGGGGCAGATGATGGAAGTTGCCCAAAACAGGCTCCTCACCGGCTGGCGCGACGCGCTTCTGACTCTGCCGCTTGACGGCCGTTTCGCCGGGATTCTACATATCCGCAATGACAGCCTGGCGGATATTGTCCAGAGCGATGAGACGACGGTGCTGTACGGGCAGGAATATTTCTATGAGGAGCTGTTGGGACTGCGTTTCCAGATCTCTCCGTTTTCTTTCTTCCAGACGAATTCGCTGGGGGCGGAGGTTCTCTACGACACGGTTCGCGAATATGTGGGGGACACGAGAGGTAAAGTGGTGTTCGACCTGTACAGCGGCACCGGAACTATCGCCCAGATGCTGGCCCCAGTGGCGGAGAAGGTCATCGGTGTGGAGATCGTGGCCGAGGCGGTGGAGGCCGCCCGTCAGAATGCGGCGCGGAACGGACTCGGCAACTGCGAGTTTATCGTGGGAGATGTGATGAAGGTGCTGGCCGCGTGGGGAGCGGAAGGCGGCCCGGCAGTCGGCGGCGAAGGCAGTGTTGCAGACGGTGTCTCTGTCAGTGACGCAGCCAGCATAGCCGCCGGCTCTGGCGTATCCCCGGATATCATCATATTGGACCCGCCCCGCGACGGCATTCATCCGAAGGCTCTGGACCGCATTGGCGGCGAGATTCGCGCAAAGCGAATCGTCTATGTCAGCTGCAAGCCGACCAGTCTGGCGCGTGATCTGGAGAAGCTGATGGCGTACGGGTATGTGCCGGAGAGGATCTGCTGCGTGGATATGTTTCCTTCGACAGCGAATATAGAGACCGCCTGTCTTTTGAATCGCGCAAAATAAAGCTGCATAGTGATCGTACAATAATAAACAGGAGGAGAACAGATTATTCAAATGAGTTCCATAATCAAGCGGCTTCATTTAAGAAATTTTAAATGTTTTCGGGACCACACTATTAACTTTAACCAGATCACAATTATGATAGGACAAAATAACGCGGGGAAGACAACTGTCGTGGAAGCATTGCGGATTCTGGGTTTGGTCTGTGCGCGCTTTAAGACAGTCGCTACATATTCTGCCAGACCGGATTGGCTGTTTGATCAGGTTCCATTATCTGTGCATGGTATAAATGTATCTGCAAAAGCGATTGATACAGATCTGGAACAGATCTTTACCGCATACGGAAATCCGCCCGCCATTATTGAAGCCTTCTTCACTGAAGATGTTAAGATTCAGATTTATATTGGCAATGAAACAGATATTTTTGCGGTTTTTTATAAATGTGGTTCCTGTATCTATAACAGGAAGAAAGTACTTGACAATGGGGTACCGAATGTTTGCGTATTACCTCAAATCGTTCCGCTTGTCAGGGATGAGGTCTATGTGACCCACGAGACATTGCAGCGAAATAAGTTTTCAAAGCGGATATCCGGGAATTTTCGAAATGATCTTTTAGTAAATAAAGAAAGTGAAAATTACCGCAAACTGCAGGAAAGCATCGAGAAAACATGGGGATCCGTACAGATCAGCAGTGTTGAACTCGATAGCGGCAGTTCCAAAGTATATCTCAATATGCGAGATACTGATTTTGTTTCAGAGATCTATTATATGGGGCATGGAATACAGATGTGGCTTCAAACTCTTTGGTTTGTGGTTTCCTCTGCCCCGGATTCCATTATTGTACTGGATGAACCTGATGTCTATATGCACGCGGATCTGCAGCGTAAACTGGTACGTCTATTAAAAGACCAGTATACACAGACAATTATTGCGACTCATTCGATCGAGATCATGTCGGAGGTTCTGCCGGAGAATATACTGATCATTGACCGAAGAAAAGATAAGTCCGTTATGGCGGATGATTATCCTGTTTTGCAGACAGCGATTTCCAGTATGGGGAGTATTCACAATATCAATCTTTCTCGCCTGTTGAATCATCGCCGGTATTTATTTGTTGAAGGTGAAGATATCGATATCCTAAAAATTTTTTATGATAAATTATTCCCTAACCAGCCGGAGCCGTTGGATCATTTTCCCGCTATATCAACCGGAGGTTGGGGAAGCTGGGATATTCAATGTAAAAATACAAAAGCGCTTATTCAGCATATGCCGGAGTTGAAAATCTATTTTATTTATGACCGTGATTATCATCGAGAAACTGATATTCAGAAGCGCAAAGAAGAGGCAAAAAAATATGATATTCGTTTGCATGTTTGGGATAAAAAGGAACTGGAAAATTACCTGCTCATTCCAAGCGCGATAGCACGTTTTATAGAGCGAAAACGACGTAATTCAGTGGACGATGCTGTCCTGAATGAAGTCGGGCAAATGCTTCGTAGTATTTGCGATGAGCTGAAATCATACGTTATAGATAAAATCTCCGACGAAGAATATCGTGGCGAAAGAGGTATGGAGCCAAGTACAGTACGAAAGAGAGTGCAGAAGGAGATTGACGCACAATGGGTTGATTTAAACAATGCATTGAACTTTGTACCGGGCAAAAAAGTCATGAGTATGCTGAGCGCGCAGTGTCAGCAACGATACACAGTATCGTTCAGCCCGCAGCAAATCGCTTCATCAATGCTGAAAAAGGAAATCAGCACAGAAGTCGAACAGTTTCTCAGCTTGATAAGAGATGGAAAATAGTTGAAAATGAGCGAGTCCATGCTGCCCTATATCCGCGATATTTACTTCACATTCATTTTACTCAGATATTTTCCCCTGTCCGCAGCCGGGATTTCCAGCATATCCATCGCCTGGTCCGCGGAGCATTTTATTGTCCTCATCAGGCTGCAGATTGCGTCATAAAGCCCGTTCTCCCTGCCTTTTTTCTCCCCTCTGACTTCTCCTCTGGCCTCAACCCGATCCAGTGCTTCACACATATTCTTCACATCTCCTTTCTCCGGTTCATTTAAAATCTCCTCGAACCGGCTGTCTCCCGTCAGAATCGCTATCAGCTTCAAAACCTCATCCACATGCCGCATTGTCTCTTCCGAGGGGCGGTATTCTTTGTTCTTTCTCATCTGTACGAAATAATCCACCACGATCTTAAAATCGCTGGTGAACAACATGACCTGTTCTTCCTCAAGCCATGATATCTCGAACAGATTGATTCTGTAATCGCTGACAAACGGCTGCAGTCTGTCTGGAATATCCAGACATTTCTTAAGAGACAGTGGTTTGTTCCAATGCTTTTCGCCAAAGTACAGGACAAGCGTCACAACCGGATAACGCCCCGAGGTGGGGGCTGCGTCCGGACGCGCCCTTTCCTGTCTCGGCTCCCGCAGCCGGTCTTTTAAAAGCTGGCGGCGGTAAGCCGCGCCATCGTAGCTGATCACACGCAGGGGCATATCCGAATCCGCCTCTGTCTGGTTTTCAAATCCATACAGGGCGATCTGAACATTACAGTCTTTCCAATACTTGGACGTGTCCCGTTCCTGTTCGTGGAGTTTCCCATCCGCTTTGTAGATGGATTTCGGCGTTTCATCCTCCAGATCTAACAGAATTCCCTTTCTTATAGTATAATCAAAACCGCTCCTTCCTGCAAGACATTTCGTTGGTTATCCGCAAAAAGCAGATAACAGCACAGCAGCTTTACAGAATTCTGGTTGTTTTTAGTAGGACATATCATAAGATGACTGATATGGAAAAGAAAGAATTTTTCAGAGATTTCATCAAAAGTATTGAACTCTGTTCCGAAAAGCCGGATAATGAAAATACCTTCGAAACCGCCCGCTTTCCTGAGCGAGCCTGATGTCAGGCAACAGAGAAAAATGAATTTTGGAGGCAGATATGAGATTTGTCAGCAGGGAACTGATCCCTAAAGGCTGGTCATGCGATCGAAAATACTGTGTATGATCATATGCATAGTCCGGTGCCGTCGTGGTATTTCAAGGGTTAGTTTCTCTTTTGGAGACCGGCAAGAACATACTTGTTTTTGATAACCGAACTGGCTATATTATAGAGCGCGGCGTCCGAAAGTTAACAAAGGCTCTGCGGCGCCCGGGAAAGGCGCGATTCTATTTTGTAAAGGAGCTGGAAGCGATGAAGAAAGATTTTGGAGTGTAGCGTCATGAAGATGGAGGATGAGCCTTACGGTCTGCGCGTGCTGGGCAGGATCGAGAATGTTCTGGCAGACGAGAAGGTGCTCGATGAGAAAGAAAGATCGACGCCGGGAAGCTGAACGCGTTTCTGTTTGACCAGATGCAGAACGGTTACTATGCCGTGGGAGAGAAGATCAGGCAGGCCTGGCACAGCGGCGCGGGTCTGATGAAGAAATAATTAAGCTGCGGGAGACCCAGGAGTATTCTGACGATGGAACTTTATGACGGAAGGCCGGAAAACCGGACTGTATGCCTGGTCGGGAAGGATTGATTTCCGATACGTTTTTTTCAGCGCCTTTTGTAGGGAAGGCCAACAGTATATTTCCTGTGAAAATAACAAGAATAATAGTGATTGCAATTGTAACGGCGGAGGAGTATATTGAAGGCAGAATACGATTGCGGGGAATGCATCATGCGTCCGCGGCAACAGGCCGCGGACGCGTGGGCGGTATCTTTCGGGAATATACAGGAGGCGGCAAAGGGGCTGCATGAAGAATGAGACAGACGGAGTTTGAACGGAGGTCTTCTTTTTTGTGCAACCGGACCGAAACAACATGACGAAGGATTTCAGGAATCCGGTAAAGAATACTCTGTGGGAGTACGGAATGATTACGCTCAGCATCATAATCATGGTGATCGGCGTCTATTTCTTCAAATTTCCCAATCATTTCGCATTTGGAGGCGTCACGGGCTTCTCGGCTGTGGTCAGCGAGGTGACGGCCCTGTCGGCCACCCAGTTCACCTTCGTGGTGAACATGGGACTGCTCGTGATCGGTTTCCTTTTCATCGGAAAAGGTTTCGGCCTGCGGACGGTTTACGCCAGTGTGCTGATGTCGGTGCTTTTGGAGGTGTGCGAGGTCTTCTGGCCGCTTGGGGGACCACTGACCGATGAACCGCTTCTGGAGCTGATTTTCGCGGTTTTCCTGCCGGGCGTCGGCTCCGCGGTGCTGTTCAATATCGGCGCATCCAGCGGCGGTACGGATATTATCGCGATGATCTTAAAGAAGCACACCAGCATGAACATCGGCTCGGTGCTTTTTCTGGTGGATCTGCTGTCTGTGGTACTGGCGTTCTTCGTATTCGGACCGACGACGGGACTCTTTTCGATGCTGGGACTTCTGGCCAAATCCCTGGTCGTGGACGGCGTCATCGAGAGCATCAACCAGTGCAAATGTTTCAACATTATCTGCGACAATCCCGACCCGATCTGCGACTTTATTATCAACCGTCTTCACAGGAGCGCCACCATTTACCGGGCGGAGGGGGCATTTTCCCACCATCAGAAGATTGTGATCATGACGACGATGCGCCGGGGCCAGGCGATGCATCTGCGAAACTATATCCGGCAGGTCGAACCGACGGCATTTATGCTGATCACCAATTCCAGCGAGATCATCGGGAAAGGCTTCCTGACGAATTAAAAATGTGTGAAAACGGATAAAATAACTTGCAACAAAAGATATCTTCGTGCTATACTGAAACCACAGGCAGGAGTGTCGCCGGAGCGCGGCGGCAGGAATGTTTGATATGCGAGTTCAAGGATAAAGGCAGGTGAACAGAGTGGACGGCAGTGACAGTCACGAACGATCGACTGGCTACGGTCAGATAAGACCGGAAGATGCGGGATTTTCCATGACAGCGGGCGTCCGGTTCTGTGCGCCTGATTGTTATAAATAGGCTGTGTCGGTATTCGAAAGCGCGTCTTTGAAGACGCGTTCGGATCGCGTCGGAACACATGCGGGTGCGTCGGTGACAAGACGTACTTTGTGCGGCGGCGCAGCCGGTGTGCAGGAGATCTTCCGGCCGTTTCTGGCATTATTTTCCAATGGTTTCATAACTGAATAAGGAGGCTTTTCCGGTATGGATAATGAGATGGAACGGACAGAAGAAATGACTTCTGTCAGACCGGACTATGCGTCAGAGATTGTCGGAATCATCCGCAGCAACGCCTCCCCCAAAGTCATGAGCGAGAAGCTGGAGGACTATCACGAGAATGATATCGCGGAGAGTCTTGACCAGCTTACCGGGGCAGAGCGGAAGAAGCTGTACCGCATCATGGATGTGGAGATTCTGGCCGGTATTCTGGAGTATGCTCAGGAGGAGATGGCTGGGCAGTACCTGACGGAGATGGACGTGAAGAAGGCAGCCACGGTCGTGGAGCACATGGAGTCGGACGCGGCCCTGGCGACGCTGCACACGATCGAGAAGGAGAAGCGGGCTCTGATCATCGACTGCATGGATGAGGAATCCAAGCGGGATCTGGTGCTTCTGTCGTCCTTCGATGAGGACGAAATCGGCAGCCGCATGACGACGAATCATATTGTAATCCGTGAGAATCTGACGGTGAAGCAGGCGATGGGCGAACTGATTGCCCAGGCGCCGGAGAACGACAATATTTCCACCCTGTTCGTGGTGGATGAGAATGGCGAATATTATGGGGCGGTGGATCTGAAGGAACTGATCATCGCCCGGCCGGGGACGGCGTTTGCGGATCTGATCATGACGTCGTACCCCTATGTGTACGGCCACGAGGATATCGACGACTGTATCGAGAAACTGAAGGATTATTCCGAGGACCTGATCCCGGTTCTGGACAATAACAACCACCTTCTGGGCGTGATCACGTCCCAGAGCGTGATTCAGGTGGTGGACGACGAGATGGGCGAGGACTACGCCAAGCTGGCCGGTCTGACCGCGGAGGAGGATCTGAAGGAGCCGCTTCGGGAGAGCATGAAGAAGCGCCTGCCGTGGCTTTTCATCCTGCTGGCGCTGGGCATGATGGTGTCCACGGTGGTTGGACTGTTCGAGCAGGTGGTGTCGAAGCTGACGATCATCATGGCGTTCCAGTCGCTGATTCTGGGCATGGCCGGCAACGTGGGCACACAGTCGTTGGCAGTGACGATCCGCGTGCTGACCGACGATTCAGTGACCGGGCGGCAGAAGCTGGGGCTGATCTTCAAGGAGATGCGGGTCGGCTTCTCCAACGGGATTCTTCTGGGTCTGGCGTCCTTTGTGGTGCTGGGACTGTATGTGATGGTGGTGAAGGGCCGGCAGGGCATGATGGCGTTCGCGATCTCCGGCTGTATCGGGATCTCGCTGGTGGTGGCGATGGTATTTTCCAGCGCGGTGGGAACCATGATCCCGCTGTTCTTTAAGAAAATAAAGATCGATCCGGCCGTGGCATCGGGACCGCTGATCACGACGGTCAACGACCTGGTGGCGGTGGTGACGTATTACGGGCTCAGTTGGATACTGCTGCTGCAGGTGATGCAGCTGGCGTAGGGCAGTTGTCTGCGGAGGCGGGCAGATAGGAAAGACGAAAGGGAGACGGCGAAAGAAAAAGCCGGCTGCTGCAGAGACGGAAAAAAGATAACCGGAGAAACAGAGGCGGGGAAAGATGCCGGCTGTCTGTAGAGATGATGGAGAAAGGGGGCGCCAGTCGTGGAAGAGAAGGATCGTCTGAAGACAGAAAATGCACTTGAGAACCTGGGTACGAGTGTCAACCCAGTCGACGGCATGGAAACGTCAGTTTCGGATTCTGTGGCGGAGTCGGTGAATCCGGATGTTGCGAAAGAATCAGCGCCCCAGGTCGTTACGGCGGAACCGTCAGTTTCGGATTCCGCGGCGGAATGGCCTACCGGACTGAGCGCTGCGGCTCCGGATACGGAACCGGCGGAGACCGCCGCCCGTCCGGACTATGCCTCCGAGATTACAGCTATCGTACGCAGCAGCATTTCCCCGAAGGCCATGAGCCTGAAACTGGAGGACTACCACGCCAACGACATCGCCGGTGTCCTTGCGGGTCTGACGGACGTGGAGAGGAAGAAGCTGTACCGCGTGCTGGATACGGATTTCTTGGCGGAGATCCTGGA
Source organism: uncultured Lachnospiraceae bacterium (assembly GCA_947629545.1). GTDB lineage: Bacteria > Bacillota > Clostridia > Lachnospirales > Lachnospiraceae > UBA3402. The sequence goes on from CANREE010000033.1 coordinate 27,081, forward strand.
GTACGCCGAGCGGGAGGACGCGGGGCTCTATCTTACGGAGATGGATGTACGCAAGGCCGCAGTCGTGGCTGGGCATATGGAATCTGGCGCGGCGCTGGAGATCCTGCGAGAGATCGAGAAGTCCCGAAGGTCGTTGATCATCAGCTGTATGGACGAGGAAACGCGGCGGGATCTGACGCTTCTGTCGTCTTTTGATGAGGACGAGATCGGCAGCCGCATGACGACGAACCATATCGTCCTGCGGGAGAATCTGACCGTGAAGCAGGCCATGCGGGAGCTGACCAGACAGGCGCCGGATAATGACAATATTTCCACGCTGTTCGTGGTGGATGAGAACGGATATTATTACGGGGCGGTGGATCTGAAGGAGCTGATCATCGCGCGCTACGACATGAGTTTCGCCGATCTGATCATGACGTCGTATCCGTATGTGTACGGGCACGAGGATATCGATGACTGTATCGAGAAACTGAAGGATTATTCCGAGGATCTGATCCCGGTACTGGACAATGAAAACCATCTGCTGGGCGTGATTACATCCCAGAGCGTGATCCAGGTAGTGGACGACGCGATGAGCGAGGATTACGCGAAGCTGGCCGGTCTGGCCGCGGAGGAAGATCTGACGGAGCCGCTGAAAGACAGCATGAAGAAGCGCCTGCCGTGGCTGTTTATCCTGTTGATTCTCGGCACGGCGGTGTCCGCGGTGGTAGGTCTGTTCGAACCCGTGGTGTCGCAGCTGACGGTGATTATGGCGTTCCAGTCGCTGATTCTGGATATGGCGGGCAATGTGGGTACCCAGTCTCTGGCGGTGACGATCCGGGTGCTGATGGACGAGTCCCTGACCGCTTCTCAGAAGCTGGGACTGGTGTGGAAGGAGATCCGGGTGGGCTTTTCCAACGGCGTGCTTTTAGGACTTGCTTCGTTTGCGGCGCTGGGCTTCTATATTCTGGCTTTCAAGGGCTACGGCGGCGCGACGGCATTTGCCATTTCGGGCTGCATCGGAATCGCGCTTCTGGCCGCCATGGTGATCTCCAGCGCGGTAGGAACATTGGTTCCGCTGTTCTTCCACCGGATTCATGTGGATCCGGCGGTGGCTTCCGGGCCGTTAATTACCACGATGAACGACCTGGTGGCTGTGGTGACGTATTACGGACTCAGCTGGCTTCTGCTTCTTAAGGTGATGCACCTGGCGGGATGATAATTCCGCAAAGCGGCGGGCCGCCGCGAGGCCGTGATGGCTGCGCTGGCTCTGCTGCAGAAGCCCGGGTAGTTTCTGGCAGCGTCCGAAAAAGAATAAATTTAACCCGTAGGTGGAATTTACTTTTGCAAGTGAGGCGCCTGCAAAAATTTTCACAAAAGGCTTGACAATTTATAAAACAGCATATATACTAATTAGGCAGTCGCGCAAGACGTACTGTTATGGGGTCATAGCTCAGCTGGGAGAGCACCTGCCTTACAAGCAGGGGGTCACAGGTTCGAGCCCTGTTGGCCCCATACCACACAATGGCGGAATAGCTCAGTTGGCTAGAGCACACGGTTCATACCCGTGGTGTCGAGAGTTCAAATCTCCCTTCCGCTACTTCAAGGATACCAGCCAGTAAAGTGGCTGGTATTTTTTTTCGCATTACCGGATAAATTTAAGGCTTTCCGGGGGATTTCTCTGACTTCTTGTGAAAATCTTCTTGTTTGCGGTTCATCTGTACTCTGCTTTTGGTTCCCATTCATACAGTAAAACGAAATCTGCCATGCGTGCCAGGCGCCGTTTCTGCTTCCGGGCGCTCCCAGGCGCTTTCTGGGCGCTTTCAGGCGGTTTCCGGGTTCTTCCGCGCTTCCGGGCGTTTCAGGTGCTTCTGGACGTTCCCAGGCGCTTCCGGGGGGATTTTAAGGCTTCCTGAGCGTTTCAAGACTGGCATCCCCTCCCAGCGGCCAGAGCTGGACTAATTACGAAATTACGCTTTCCAGAAAAGTGATCCGCATATAAGGAAAATAAAAAAGTGAGTAATTGTTTTGACCGGCGGCAGCGGTTTCACCAGTATCATAGAATACCGGAAGAAATTCCTTCGGCGATATCGTACAGTTTATCCGGATTTCTGGCGAATGCTCCATATTCGCAGGATAAACTCTGGCTATTACGTCCACAGACACCGGGAGAAATCAGCGTTACAGTAT
>CANREE010000034.1 GCA_947629545.1 uncultured Lachnospiraceae bacterium
CCGTCACATACAAGATGTTGTATCCGCCATTTCCTGTGGATGAACTCCAGTTCAACAGAATATAACATTGTGTTGAATTTATATGGTGTCAATATGTTATATAAGAAATGATGCTGACAATATATTTTCTGCATGAATGATCCGTAACGTTTCAAAAAGGCTGATAATATTAAGATATGACAAAACCTGTCAAATATCGATATGGAGGGACATTGGTATGCAGAAAACTCAGCCAATTAAAGACAAAAAGGACATTCAGAGAATTAAACAGTACTATCTTGACAGACAGCAGGTACGTAATTACACGCTGTTTACGCTCGGCATCAATACCTCACTGCGGATTGGGGATCTGCTGTCATTGACCTGGGGAGATGTCTACGATTTTGCGCGCAGGCGATTTCGGAACCACATCGTGGTCATGGAACAAAAAACCGGAAAATGCAACCAGATCGCGCTGAACAGGGAAGCCGTCAAAGCGCTGAAACTCCTTATGGAACTGCCGTATAAAGCCGATCCGCAGTATTTTATTTTCCGAAGCCGTGAAGGCCAAAACCGTCACATCGACCGCACGCAGGCCTTTCATATTATTAAAGACGCAGCAGAAAAACTGCAGATCGCCGGCACGATCAGCTGTCATTCCCTGCGCAAAACTTTTGGTTATCATGCCTGGAAGGACGGGGTTCCTCCGGCACTTATCATGTCGATTTATAATCATTCTTCACTGGAAATTACAAAGCGTTATCTATCCATCGATCAGGATGATAAAGACATGGTCTTTCTGAAATTGAACCTATAATTGTGAATATTCATGGAAGATATTAAGAAAAGATTAAAACATTACCATCGAAAAAGAATTGCAATCTATTTTGAATTATGCTATCATAGCAGGGTGATATCCAGTTCAACACAATGTTATATTTTGTTGAACCCAATCAAGAGTAAGACAATGAACATGATGAAATAACACATGCTATATAATAGATAAATCATAGAACAGAACGGCTGTCCGCATACGCTTCGTGTTTCGCACGATCTCTCTGCGGCAGCCGTTATTTGTGACGTTTTAGAGTGTTTTATTTGGTTAAAATGCTCAGAAATCAATTACTTGTTGTAATTGACGATCTTCCCGAAGTCCGGCTTGAGCGATGCACCGCCTACCAGGCCTCCGTCGATGTCGGGCTGGGCGAACAGTTCCGGCGCGCTGGATGCGGATACGGAGCCGCCGTACTGGATGCGGATCGCCGCCGCAGTCGCTTCATCGTACAACTCGCCGATGCAGGCACGGATCGCTGCGCAGACCTCCTGAGCCTGCTCGGTGGTAGCTACCTTGCCGGTGCCGATGGCCCAGATGGGCTCATAGGCGATGACGGCCGTCTTCGCCTGGTCCGCGGTCACGCCCAGGAAGGCGATCTTGATCTGCTGACGGATCCAGTCGATGGTGATGCCCTGCTCGCGCTGCTTTAAGGACTCGCCGCAGCAGATGATCGGGGTGATGCCGTGCTCGAAGGCCTTAAGGATCTTCTTATTGACCGTCTCGTCGGTCTCCGCGAAATACTCTCTCCGCTCGGAGTGGCCGATGATCACGTACTTCACGCCGGCGTCCACCAGCATGTTCGGGGAGATCTCGCCGGTGTAAGCGCCTTTCTCCTCATAGTACATATTCTCGGCGCCGATCTGGATATTCGTCCCCTCGGCGGCCTTCATGGCCGGGATGATGTCGATGGCCGGCACGCAGAAGACCACGTCCACATCGTCATTGACGACCAGAGGCTTTAACTGCTCGACTAAGGCAACCGCCTCGCTGGGAGTCATGTTCATCTTCCAGTTGCCCGCGATGATTTTCTTTCTTGCCATATCTTATATTCTCCTGTTCCTGTTACTGGTTTCTGTATCTGAACGAAATGTATCGTTCGCCCAAGTACCCCGCGGCTGCAGGATACCTGGGCGAATTGCTGTTTCATTCTTTACTTATCGTCTGCCGCCGCAACGCCCGGAAGTTCCTTGCCCTCAAGGAATTCAAGGGAAGCGCCGCCGCCAGTGGAAATGTGGCTGACCTTGTCGGCGAAGCCCAGCTGATTCATGGCTGCCGCGGAATCGCCGCCGCCGATGATCGTGGTAGCTTCGGTCTCGGCCAGAGCCTTGGCGACCGCGATGGTGCCCTTCGCCAGAACCGGATTCTCAAATACGCCCATCGGTCCGTTCCAGACAACGGTCTTGGCGGACTTCACAGCCTCTGCATACATCTCAGCAGTCTTCGGTCCGATATCCAGACCTTCCATGTCGGCCGGAATCTCGTCGGAAGAAACGACGGATACCTCGATCGGAGCGTCGATCGGATTCGGGAAGGAAGCGGCCACGGTGGTGTCAACCGGCAGAAGCAACTTCTTGCCGAGCTTCGCTGCTTTCTCCATCATTTCCTTGCAGTAGTCGATCTTCTCATCGTCTACCAGGGAGTTGCCTACGCCCTTGCCCTGGGCCTTCAGGAACGTGAACGCCATGCCGCCGCCGATGATCAGCGTGTCGCACTTCTCAAGCAGGTTATTGATCACGTTCAGCTTGTCGGCAACCTTGGCGCCGCCCAGAATCGCTACGAACGGTCTCACCGGATTCTCTACCGCGTTGCCCAGGAAATCAATCTCCTTCTGCATCAGATAGCCGACCGCATTGGTGCCGCCCTTGGCGGTGATAAACTTGGTCACGCCCTCGACGGAAGCATGGGCCCTGTGGGAGGAACCGAACGCATCGCATACATAGTCGTCAGCCAGATCGGCCAGTTCTTTGCTGAACTCCTCGCCGTTCTTGGTCTCTTCCTTGCCGCGGAAACGGGTGTTCTGCAGGAGAACCACATCGCCGTCCTTCATAGCGGCAACCGCTGCCGTGGCGGCCTCGCCGGTTACGTTGTAATCAGATACGAATACAACTTCTTTGCCCAGCTTCTCGGTCAGTCTGGCGGCTACCGGAGCCAGGGACTCGCCCTCGTTCGGGCCATTCTTTACTTTGCCAAGGTGGGAGCAAAGGATCACCTTCGCGCCCTCGCCGATCAGCTTGTTGATGGTGGGCAGCGCGGCCACAATACGGGTCTCGTCGGTGATCTTGCCTTCCTTTAACGGCACGTTGAAATCGCAACGTACCAGAACCTTCTTACCCTTCAGATCTTTCAGATCGTCAACTGTTTTCTTGTTAAGCATAGCTATATTACCCCTTTCTGGTTATAATACTTGGAAAATAGATCCGCGCCCCGCGGCCGGATCCCGGCATCAGGAGCGGACTCCCACGAAAAAGGGTCCGGTCCTAAGACCGGACCCTAGTGGTCACTTGAATATTCGGCTCGCACTCGCTACACCGCGGGCGTCCCTTGGGAAGTGCCGACGGGTATGTTCCGCTCGACTAACCTCATGCTTCGCAATTAACCTAACTCCGCGAAGTACTTGATGGTGCGGACCATCTGGCTGGTGTAGGAGTTCTCGTTGTCATACCATGACACAACCTGAACCTCATACAGATCGTCAGCGATCTTGGCAACCATGGTCTGGGTAGCATCGAACAGGGAGCCGTAGGTCATGCCGATAACATCGGAGGAAACGATCGGATCCTCGTTGTAGCCATAGGAAGCAGAGGAAGCTGCCTTCATAGCGGCATTGATGCCCTCTACGGTCACATCGGTGCCCTTGACAACAGCGGTCAGGATCGTGGTGGAACCGGTCGGAACCGGTACACGCTGTGCAGAACCGATCAGCTTGCCGTTCAGTTCCGGAATAACCAGACCGATCGCCTTGGCAGCGCCGGTGGAGTTGGGAACGATGTTAGCCGCGCCGGCTCTCGCTCTGCGCAGGTCACCCTTCCTGTGCGGGCCGTCCAGAATCATCTGGTCGCCGGTGTAAGCATGAATCGTGCTCATGATACCAGACTGGATCGGAGCATAGTCGTTCAGAGCCTTCGCCATCGGAGCCAGGCAGTTGGTGGTGCAGGAAGCAGCGGAAATGATGGTGTCATCCTTGGTCAGGGTGTTCTCATTCACGCTGTATACGATAGTCGGCAGATCATTGCCGGCCGGAGCGGAGATGACGACCTTCTTGGCGCCGGCATCGATATGAGCCTGCGCTTTGGACTTCTTGGTATAGAAGCCGGTGCACTCCAGAACAACGTCTACGCCCAGCTCGCCCCACGGAAGCTTGGAAGCATCAGCCTCTTTGTAGATGGTGATCTTCTTGCCGTCGACAACGATGTTGTCCTCGCCGGCTTCTACGGTGTGCTTGCCCTCGCCGATGTGGCCGGCGTATCCGCCCTGAGCGGTGTCATACTTTAACAGATGAGCCAGCATCTTCGGATCGGTCAGATCGTTGATCGCGACGATCTCGTAGCCCTCTGCTCCGAACATCTGACGGAATGCCAGACGTCCGATACGTCCAAAACCATTGATCGCAACTTTTACTGCCATGATTTCATTCCTCCTAAATATAGATGATTTGATTGTGAAAAAATAATCAACCCGGTTTTTATTCTACCCGATTTTGCCGGAAATAGCAAGTCCTTTCTGGAAAATATTACATCTCATTCTTCACGTAACCGGCAAGATTATACGCATGGTCGGAAATACGCTCCAGGTTGGTTAAAATATCCAGAAAAACGATACCGGCCGACGGCACGCATTCGCCGCGGGACAAGCGCTCGATATGTTTCTCGCGCAGTTCCTCTTCCAGACTGTCGACCTCATCCTCATACTGGCTCACCTTGCGGACAGCCTCCATGTTGCCGGTCTTCCTGGCCTCAATCGCATATTCAAAGGATCTGAACACCACCCTGCTGATCTCCTCCAGATCCTCTTCCCCTGTCTCTGAGAAATCCAGTTCATGTTCCACCATATATTTGGCCAGATCCGCCAGATTTTCTGCGTGATCGCCGACGCGCTCAATATCACTGACGCTGTAGAACAGGTTGTTAACCACCAGTTTCTGATGCTCCGTCAACGTCAGATTCTCGATCTTGATCATATATTCTGTCAGCATCTGCGCCATTTTATCGATCGTTTTCTCCACATGGTACACCTCTTCGATCTCATCCAGATTCGCAGTCACAATGGCATCGATGCTATGGCGCAGATTCTTCATCGTGATCAGGCCCATATGCTGGATCTCAAGCGACGCCGTCTCCACGGCAAATGCCGGCGAACGGAAGATACGCTCATCCAGATGCTTAAGCGTGACCGCCTCCTCATCGTCCTCCTGCGGCGCTTCCTGCTCGGCCGCCTTCTCCTTCACCAGCAGACCAGACAGCTTCACGATCTGATCCGCGAACGGATACTGGATGACTGTCTTTATGATGTTGTATGTGGTATGGAAAATAGCAATCTGAACCGCAGCCACCTTCCACTGGGCGATCTGCGGGTTCATGGTAAAGAAAATGAAAGCGACCGCCGCACAGACTGCGGCGCCTGTCAGATTAAAGATCAGATTCATGGCCGCCGCACGTTTAGCGTCGCGGGAGCCGCCTATAGCCGAAAGCATCGCCGTAGAACATGCGCCGATATTTTCGCCAAGACAAATGTAAACAGCTGCATTCGCAGTCACCACTCCGCTCAGGGCAATGGTCTGCAGAACGCCGACGGAAGCCGACGAACTCTGCAGAAGCAATGTCACCAGAATGCCGATCAGGATGCCCAGAAACGGATTACCGCCCAGAAGTTCAAATGCCTTTCCGAAGATCGGCGCGTCCGCATAGCCGGAAAAGGAAGAGGACATCATTTCAAGTCCCAGAAACAGAAGTCCCAGTCCCACCAGAATCTGCCCCGCGATATGATCCTTCTGCTTCTTCAGGAAAAGGATCAAAAGAGAACCGACACCAACCATAAGCGGCGCGTAAAACACCGGTTTCAATACCGTCATCGCACTGCCAAGCTGACTCAAAGAAACCACCCAGCCGGTGATCGTCGTGCCGATATTGGCGCCCATGATAATGCCGATGGCCTGACTGAGATTCATCACGCCCGCGCCTACGAAGCCGACCACCATGACGGTCGTAGCGCCGCTGCTTTGGATAATGACTGTGATCGCAGTTCCCAGAATGACGCTCATCAGGCGGTTATTGGTCAGCATGCCCAGAAGCTGCTTCATCTTCCCTCCGGCTGTCTGCTGCATACCGTCCGCCATCTGACGCATTCCATACAGGAACATACCCAGTCCGCCTATAAACCCGAATATATTGGAAATGTCGCTGATCGTCATAACTTCCTCCCGGCTGTCCGCCTGCTCTCCGGCAGCGCTTTATCATGCGCATATAAATTTATCATATCACAGGCGGATATGGACTGACAAGTGGTTTCGGAAAAAACCGCTCTGCACGCCGCGAAAAGGGCTATACAGAATGGCCGGAGCGTGATAAACTGGACAATGTAGTTTCAGGTTCCGCACTGCCGTCGGCTCATTCACACATACGGCGAAAAAGCGTAGGAAACATCTTGCCAGAAAGGAGTTTGCGTCACCATGCTCTGCGATTTCCATCTTCACACCAGCTTCTCCGGCGACAGCGACACGCCGCCCGGACAACAGATCGAACGCGCCATCTCACTGGGCATGACGCGGATCTGCATCACCGACCACCATGACTACGACGTGGTCTCTGATATTGATTTTACACTGGATATTCCGGTATATCTGTCTGCAATAGCGCAGCTGCGGGAAGCTTACCGGGGACGGATCCGCATTGAGATCGGCGTTGAACTGGGACTGCAGAGACATATCGCGGGATATCTGGATGAACTGGTACGGATATATGATTTCGACTATATCATCGGTTCGCGCCATTTTATCGACGGTCTCGATCCCTATCTTCCGGCTTTCTATGAAGGCCGCACGGAGACAGAAGCGCTGCGGCGCTTTTTCGAATCCTCTCTGGAAGCCGCGCGGGATCTGGACTGTTACGACAGCTTCGGGCATTTGGATTATATCGTACGCTATTGTCCCACAAAGAATTCCAATTACCGGGCGGCGGACTACATGGACGAGATCGACCCGCTCCTGCAGACGCTGATCCGCAAAGGCAAGGCGCTGGAATGCAATACCAGTGGTTTCCGTTACCGTCTGGGCCACCCAAATCCCTGTGAAGACATCCTTCGCCGCTACCGGGAACTTGGCGGAGAACTGCTGACCATAGGTTCAGACGCGCATACGCCGGCCTATGTGGGTTGTGAATTCACACGCACGGCAGAGTTGCTGCGGGAGTGCGGTTTTAAGTATTATACGGTATACCACAGGAGGAAAGCGGAAATGCTGCCGCTGTAAAAAAGTTGCAGAAAAGGCTTGCAAAAAATCCCTTTATCCTTTATAATGATTTGCGTTGGAGATGTAGCTCAGCTGGGAGAGCATCTGCTTGACGTGTAGAGGGTCGCAGGTTCGAGTCCTGTCGTCTCCATATCGCGGAGAACCGCGGAAGGCGGGAATGGCGTGTATCAGCCGTTCCCGCTATTTTGTTTCCATGCCGGTATCATATCAACATTACCCATTTACACGCTTCCACATAAAACAGCAGACGAAATTCCCGCATGAGTCCTCCGATACAGGCTTCGCAGCCGTACTCCTTGCTGGCGACGCCGGAATAATTGCGCTCTTCGCTGTAGTTCACCTTCAGGCGGCCGACATACTGCAGTTCGCCGTCATCACCTTCAAACTTAAAACTGAGCGGTATGGGATCACCATTTGTCGTAAACCATACCTTACAGGCAATATGATACATCCGACCATGAATCTCCCCGCCGTCATAATACGGCATCATGTCCGCCGATGCCGCGAAAAATCCCGCCATGCCCTCACTCCCCGTCTTCACCATCCATATTACAATACGGTCTCCTTCGAATAGTCCACACTCCGCTTCTCCCTGCTGATCCCGCCGCCCATATGATCAATGAACATTGCGTCGTCTTCCTCCGGCGATTTCAGAAAACAGGCTCTCTTCACGCAGTCCGTCCCATACTTATGCCGCAAGGCATCTACAGCAGCCTCGGCCCGCCGCTGTTTCTCATAGTCTACCGTATCAAACATTCCCAGCTGCCGCCCTTCATCCGCAGCCACACGGCTGGTATGGATACCCAGATGGCGTATCGGCGTATGATCCCACAGCTCGTCAAAGCACCGGCAGGCCGCCTGATAAATCTCTGTCGTCAGATCTGTCGGCGCCTCAAGCCTCATCTGACGGTTCGTAAACTTCAGGTTGTGATCCCGGATGCTGACCGCCACTACGCTGATCTTCGCATCGTTCGCCCGCAGTCTGGCTGATACAGTTTCCGCCAGCGACAGAAGATACAGCTTCGCCGTCTCTGCATCCGCCACATCCCGCGGCGTGGTCAGCGAATTCCCGTAACCTTTGTTCGGCGGCGGTTCTGTCTGTACTTCGCTGTCATCCCAGCCATTGGCGTACTGATAGAGCAGGCATCCGTGAGACTTCAGATGTCCCCGCAGTATCTTTGGAGGCGCAGCTGCCAGATCGCCAATGGTATGTATTCCCAACGCTGTCAGCTTGCGCTCTGACGCAGGACCCACAAAATACAGATCCCGCACCGGAAGCGGCCACATCTTTGAGGGAATCTCTTCACGCCACAGTGTATGCACCCGGTCAGGCTTTCGAAAATCCGACGCCATCTTCGCCAGCAGTTTATTCTCTGCTACGCCGACATTTACCGTGAATCCCAGTTCTCGGGAAACCGTCTGCCGGATCTCATGCGCTGTATCCACCGGATCTCTTCCTCCCAGATAATGCGTCATATCCAGAAACGCCTCATCAATACTGAACCTTTCGATCCGATCCGTATACCGCTGCAGGATCTTCGCCATCGCTTCTGAAGACTTACGGTAAAGATTATAGTTCGGCGGCACCAGCACCAGATCCGGGCACTTTCTCTTCGCGTCTACAATAGGCTCGCCGGTCTGGACGTGATACGCCTTCGCCGGGATCGACTTAGCCAGAATGATGCCGTGACGCCGTTCCTGATCGCCTCCCACCGCGCTCGGAATCCCGCGAAGATCTACCGTCCCTCCCAAGTGGTACAGCCGGTAGACCGCCTCCCACGACAAAAACGCCGAATTCACATCCACATGAAAAATCACTCTGTCCATTCCATCACCCGCATAAATCGAACGTATGTTCTATTTATAGGATAATACTATCACATTCCGCGGACGCTGTCAATATGCGCACTTAAGTGCGGAACTAAATTCCACATTGCAGAAGTAACTTCCTACTAACCAGATATTACCGGATACCAGTGCGAAAGACCGCTCCTACCGAATCGGACATAATTATACAGATTTTCAAAAAAGGCTGGAAAAGGCCCAGATGCCGGCGTCGTGGAAATGAAGCCCTTTGAAGTGATTCTCACAGATGGTGGGAGTGAGTTTGCTGACCGACAGCGTTTCAGCGCACCAGACTGTATCCCGCGTCCGTCCGGATACCGACACAGTCGGCGATCTCCTGCGTCGTTCTGCTGTAAACCACGATATTCACGCCGTGTACCGTCTTCTGCCGGTTCTCGCCGTCCGCGGTTATCGTATTATAATAGATCCCCCTGTCCGGATCAAATGCCCTCTCCAGCAGGAAGTCATGGTAATCCCGGCGGATATACTGCCGCGACGGCGTAAGGCCGGAGATATAGAGCGGTCCCGCCGCCATATCGACGCACCAGATGCCGCTGACGGCGTCCCGGGAAATGCCGAGCGCATCCCAGATCGCGGCCAGATTTTCGTCCGCCGTAGTGCAGCTGCCGTCCACGGACGCGAAGACCAGATAATCCGGATTCTGAAGACGGGCGGCAAGCGACGCCGCGTCCTCCGTCTCCTTCAGTTCCTGATTCGCGGTCTGAGCCTCAATATACCGGGCGTTCCTCTCCCACGACGCGTAAGCCGCGTCTCCCCTGCGGTCCGGCACCGGATAATTTTCCCGGATATAAGCCCCCAGCGCCGCGGCAAGCTTCCTGTTCCCCCTGTAATTTAAATGGCTCACGTCCGCCATGTCCCGCCCGTAATCCAGAGCGGGGCATTCCTCCCGCAGATTATAATTGATAAATCCGGCGCCGTATTCCTCCGCCAGATCCCCGACCGTATTGAAGATCATCTGGTCCTGTTCGGTGATCCCGGCATAGGGCGCCGCGATGATCAGGACCGGAATCCCATTTTCCCGGGCCAGTTCCATAAACATCCGGAAATACGTTTCCGTCTTCTCCGACAGTCCGCGCCGGTCCGTGACGCCGGACACATCCGGCCTCTCGCAGCGTTCGGTCTCCATATTGCTGCCGAAGCCTTTCCAGTCCTTATAATAAATATCGCCCTTATCAGGCAGGAAATCTTCCCTGGCGAGCTCCGTATAGCGCGTGTGATACTGAATATATTCCAGCATAAATTCCGGCCAGCGCTCACGGGGCACGCTGGCTTTCACCGCTTCAAGCTTGTCCGGCGACCATTTCATCCCGAAGGTATTCTTGATGATCCGCGAATCGTCCGCATAGTCCTGGTCGAACCGCAGCATATAGGCCTCCAGAACCACCAGCTTCGGCTCCTGCGTCTTCAGCGCTTCCTTCAGATAATAATAAGTGTTCCACATCGGCTGCATGGATCCGGCCAGCACATAGGAAGCGATCCCATACTGATCCCAGAGCGTCCCCGTATTGATATTTTCAAACGCGTGGCTGCTCCCCAGCACCAGAACATCCACCGAGCCGTCCTCCAGCTGGTAAAACTTCGTCATATCGTAGATGCCGTCTCCGTATTTCACAGCCAGGATCCGGTCCGCGCACCAGAGTACCCCTGAAAGCAGGAGAATGAAACACGCGATCCGTACTGCCGATTTTTTCATGATTCCCTCCCCGCCTAGAACTGGAAATAGATAAACTGCTGCGCGTCAAACATTGGGCCGTACTCCCCGAACACAAAGATCATCACGATCAGCAGGATCACGGCCAGCCACTCAAACCACAGATTCTGTTCCATCAGGAACACATCGACGGTCACCTTCCTGCGGTACCGGACAAGCTCCGCCAGAAACAGGATGGCCAGGGAAACCAGCAGGATCCCGAACTCCGGCCGGCTGAGTCCCAGCTCATAGATGCCGCCGTTAAATAGGAGCCACGGCGTGGGGCGGAACAGGATCCGCTTCAGGATGCGCAGCGCGTTCATCACGGAATCCGCCCGGAAAAAGATCCACGCCGCATCCACCAGCACGAACGTCACAGCCATCCGCAGAAGCTTCCAGCTTAAGACCTCCCGCCTGATCCCAAGCTTCCCGCACAGCTTCTCCTTCCACGGCCTGAGCAGATCCGCCGCTACCTGATAGAAGCCGTGGATCCCGCCCCAGACGATGAAGTTCCAGCTGGCCCCGTGCCAGAGGCCGCTGATGAGAAACACCGCCATTTTATTCAGTCTCTCGCGGGCGCGGCCTTTCCGGTTTCCGCCCAGAGGAATATACAGATAATCCCGAAACCAGCTGCTCAGCGAGATATGCCATCTGGACCAGAAATCACGGATGCTTTCGGCAAAATAAGGCGTATTGAAATTCTCCATCAGCCCAAAGCCCATGATCCTGGCCGCTCCGACAGCGATCGTGGAATAGCTGCTGAAATCACAGTAGATCTGGACCGCGAACCCCACAGCCGCCAGGCACAGCTCCGTACTCCCATACACCTGGAAATTGTCAAAGACCGTGTCCACCAGGATCGCCGCCCGATCCGCGATCACCATTTTCAGGAAAAAGCCCCAGACCATCAGGATCGCCCCGGACGTGACGCGCTTCGCGTCCCACAGCTTCATCCGGCTTACCTGGTCCACCTGCGCGAGAAGATTCTTCGAGCGCTCAATGGGGCCCGCCACCAGCTGCGGGAAAAAGGACACAAATAAAGCGTAGCAGACCAGATTCCGCTCCGCTTTCACATCCGAGCGATATACATCGATGATATAGCCAAGGGCCTGAAATGTGTAAAATGAGATCCCCACCGGCAAAAGCAGATCCAGACGGCGTCCGCTCCCCCGCAGCCCCAAGAGCCTCAGGAGGCCGTCCGCCGTCTCCAGCGCGAAATTGCCGTATTTAAAGACAGCCAGAATCGCCAGATTGCAGACAAGACACAGGACCAGGATAAGCTTCTTCCTCCCCTGCCGCCGCAGACGCTGGCAGTTCTCCATAAGAATGCCGCTTACGTAGGTGATCAGCGTGGAAGCGCCGATCAGCACCGCGTACCGCGGATTCCAGTTCATATAGAAATAGTAGCTGGCGATCAGCAGCCAGAACTTCCGCAGGTTCCGCGGGATCAGGAAATAAACCGCCAGCACCGCGGGAAAAAACACCATGAACGTCAGAGAATTAAACTGCATATCGTACCTTTCCGAAGGATCGGATCTTCTGTACACCGGGGCGCGCCATGCCGGCCGCGGCCCGCCGGCTTTCCGCCGCGCGGCCCGCTCCGTCAGTTTGCCAGCATCATCCGGTCATTGGCGAATTCTTCGCCGCTGACCTCGCTGAACTTCTTAAGCAGATCGTCCACGGTTAATTTCTTCTTCGCCTCGCCGGACACATCGTAAATGATCCGCCCCTCGTGCATCATGATCAGGCGGTTGCCCATGGCGATGGCATCCTTCATATTATGGGTTACCATCAGGGCCGTCAGCTTCTGTTCCTCCACAAACTCCTGCGTCAGATCCAGCACCTTCCGGGCCGTCTTCGGATCCAGCGCCGCCGTATGCTCATCCAGAAGAAGAAGTTTCGGCCGCTCTAACGTCGCCATCAGAAGGGTCAGCGCCTGCCGCTGGCCGCCCGAGAGAAGGCCCACCTTAGAGGTCAGTCTCGTCTCCAGACCCAGACCCAGCTTGGACAGAAGGTCGCGGTACAGCTTCCGCTCCTGGTTGCGGATGCCCGGCCGCAGGGTCCGCCTGCTGCCGCGGCGCAGGGCCAGAGCCAGATTCTCCTCGATCCCCATGGACGCCGCTGTGCCGTTCATCGGATCCTGAAACACCCGGCCCAGGAACTTCGCCCGCTTGTGCTCCGGCAGCTTCGTCACATCCTGACCGTCGATGAGAATCTGCCCCTCATCTACCGGCCAGACGCCGGCGATGGCGTTGAGCATCGTAGACTTGCCGGCACCGTTGCCGCCGATGATCGTACAGAAATCACCGTCATTTAAAGTAAGGCTCAGATGATTGAGCGCCTGCTTCTCATTGACTGTGCCCACATTGAAGGTCTTGGAAATACCTTTGATCTCAAGCATCACTTGTTTCCTCCCTTCTTCACGGGCTTTGTGAAGTACTTGCTCTTCCAGTAGGGAATCGCAAGGAAGATTGCGACTACTACCGCAGACAGGATCTTAAGAAGATCCGTATCGATACCGCGCCAGATGACCGCCTGATAGACCAGGTAGTACACGATGGAACCCAGCACCACACTGAGAAGCTTCAGCGCGAAATTGTGGAAGATCTTGCCAAAGATTGCTTCGCCGATGATGACCGCCGCCAAACCGATAACGATAGCGCCGCGGCCCATATTTACATCCGCAAAGCCCTGATACTGGGATAGAAGCGCTCCGGAAAACGCTACAAGACCGTTAGAGAGCATCAGACTGAGCACCCGGTTGAAACCTGTGTTGATGCCCTGAGCCCTGGCCATCTTGTCGTTGCAGCCGGTTGCCCGCAAAGAGCACCCCAGCTCCGTGCCGAAAAACCAGTACAGGATCGCGATCAGGATCACGACAATGACCGCCACAAGAAGGATCGTATTTTTATAAATGGGCACGCCCCGGATAAAACGCAGGGACACCAGAAGATTGAACTTATCCACATTAATGGCCTGATTCGCCTTGCCCATAATTTTCAGATTCACAGAGTATAAACCAAGCTGTGTCAGGATACCGGACAGGATCGCCGGAATTCCCATGAATGTATGCAGAATGCCTGTGACCATACCGGCCAGCATGCCCGCGAAAAGCGCCCCCAGCATGGACACCCATACATTGTGGCCGGTCAGCATCAGCATGATGCAGACGGCGCCGCCGGCTCCCAGGGAACCGTCCACCGTCAGGTCCGCGATGTCGAGGACCCGGTAGGTGATATAGACGCCAATGGCCATGATGCCCCAGATCAGTCCCTGCGCCACGGCGCCGGGGAGGGCGTTAAATAATTTCGTCAGTTCCGTGATCGTGAACATTTCCAGCATAAAGATACCTCATTTGTTGAATTGCTTCTTTGTGCGGGTGCCGTGTAAATCCCGAAAACCGCAGCAGGCGGAATCCTCTGCTCCGCCCCGCTGCGGTTCCATTCATTGGCGGAATATCCCGTCCGCAGCAGGCGTTCTGCGCCTTCCGCCGGTTCATGCGTTCGGGAATTCTTCTTACCGATTACTGCTCGATAGCGACATAGTCGCTGGGAATCTCGATGCCCAGCTCGCTGCAGATCGTCGGGTTGTACTTCTTCGTGAACTGCGGAGCGTACTCAATCGGCATCTCGGCGATATCCGACTCGCCGGTCAGGATCTTCACAGCCATCCGGCCGGTGCCTACGCCCAGGTCATAGTAGCTGATGGACAGGGTCGCCACGCCGCAGCCGGCGCAGATGCCTTCCTCACCCGCAATCACCGGGATGCCTGCCGGACGGCAGATATTGTCCACGATGGCAGTATTGGAAGCAACCGTATTGTCCGTCGGTACATAGATCACGTCGCAGTTGTTGGCCGCGTTGGTCACAACGGTGGACAGGTCGTTGGAATCAGAGAACGCGTAGAACTCACACGCATAACCCATGCCTTCCAGAGCCGCCTTCACCACATCTACCTGATACTGGGAATTGGCCTCGGCGGAGCAGTACAGAAGGCCAACAGTCTTGGCATCCGGGAACAGGTCGTGAAGCATGGCCGCCTGCTCATCTAACGGCGCCAGATCGGAAGTACCGGAAATATTGCCGCCTACGGTGCCGTCGAAATCCTCGATGCCCAGAGCCACGCCGTACTCGGTAACGGAAGTGCCCAGAATCGGGATCTCATTGGTGCCGGCCTGAGCCGCCTGCAGAGCCGGCGTCGCGTTGGCCAGAATCAGATCTACATTGTTGGATACGAAGCTGTTGATGATCGTCGCGCAGGTATTGGAATCACCCTGAGCGTTCTGCTCATCAAATGTAACGGCGTCGCCGAGAGCCTCCGTCAGGGCGTCCTTGAAGCCCTGGGTCGCGGCGTCCAGCGCGACATGCTGCATCAGCTGGCAGATACCTACCACATAAGTGTCTCCGGAAGCCGCGGCCGCAGTCGTCTCAGCCGCTGTAGTTTTCGCAGCAGTCGTAGCCGCTTCCGTTGTCTCGGCCGCAGTGGTCGTCTCAGCCGCAGTCGTGGCCGCCGCAGTCGTTTCTGTCGTGCTGCCGCCTCCGCAGGCCGCCAGGGAAAGCGCCATGGCTCCGGCCAGAACTGCAGCTAACAGTTTGCTCACTTTTCTCATAATCTGTCTCCTCGATTCTTTTATGTATTCGGTTCTTCAATATCTATTTAGAAAGAACCAGAATGTATCATACTACACTTTTTCTTCCCCGTCAACGCTTTGAACAGGAAATTTATTAGAAATTCAACGTGCTAAACCGCTGAACACAAATTCCCGTCGTCTTTTCCGCGGCGAGGAATTCCTGCAGACAGCCATGTTCCGCACAAAGCTTTTTACCGCAAAACTTCCTTATAAACCCGCAGAACATTCCCGTGGAACACCGCCTCGATCTCCGACTCCGTAAATCCCTGCCGGCGCATCTCCGCCTCCAGAAGCGGCAGATCCGCCGCCGTCTTCATCTCCAGCTCGCCGCCGATGCCGTCGAAATCCGATCCCAGGCCGATGCACCCGATGCCGCCCACATTCTTCATATGCTTCATGTGGCGCACCATATCGGACACCAGACTGACAGGCGTCTCGCCTTCCTTCCATTCATCCGGAGAGTGCAGGAAATCGATGCAGTAATTGATTCCCGCCACGCCGCCGCGCTCTGCAATGGCCCGGATCATCTCATCCGTCAGATCTCTGGGGCATCCCGGCACCAGCGCCCGGCAGTTGGAATGGCTGGCCACAAAAGGCCTTTTTCCGTACTTCACCACATCCCAGAAGCCGGCGTCATTCAAATGGGACACGTCCACGATCATGCCCAGCCTCTCCATTTCTTCTACGAAGGCGATACCGGTCTCCGTCAGACCGTGTTCCGTATCCACATATCCTATCGTGGCGGAGCCTTCCAGATTCAGGATATTGGGCCAGCCCAGCTCATTGGCGTAATTCCAGGTCAGCGTCATCATCCGCACGCCCAGCCGGTAAAAATCCCGCAGGTACTGAAGATTTCCTTCGCAGACGCCGCCCTCCTCGATCGTCAGGAGCGCCGACATCCGGCCCGCGTTCCAGTTCTTCTCGATATCGTCCCAGGTGCGGACGATGCCGATCCGGTCCGGATGCGCCTCAATCTCCGTATAAAATGTATCCAGAAGCGCCATGGCGTACTCGAAAGGCCGCTTCTCCCTTCCCAGGCTCACGAACAAAGCGAAATTCTGCAGGCCGTAGTCTCCGGCCTTCATTTTCTCCAGATCGATATGCAGATCATTGTGAAGGATGGATATCTCCTTTCCTTTTGCCCGCAGGCTGTGAATTTCCGCGATGGTGTCGCAATGCATGTCTGCTGCTTTCATAGATTCTAACCTCTCCTGTTCTATTTCCCGGCTCCGGCTGTCTCCGGATTTCGGATGTCTTACCGTCTGGCTCCGGCTGTCTCCGGGTTTCGGATATCTTACCGTCTGGCTCCGGCTGTCTCCGGGTTTCGGATGTCTTACCGTCTGGCTTCTGCCGTCTCCGGATTCCGATTGTCTTCAAACTCCAGCCGTCCCCGGCATTCGGCCGCCGCGCGGCTTTTCCGTTTATTTCTTCGGCGTGATCGCGACCACTCTGGCCGGAAGTCCCGTCGCGCCCTCGATCCGCGGCCATGCGGCGATCAGGATCGCCCCGGCGGGAGCCACCTTATCCAGATTATCCAGCACCTCGATCTGCAGCTTCCCCTTGTCCAGAATATAACGCTCGCAGGCCAGATCGCCGGCTGAGGCCGCCAGCGCCGACGCGTCCGTATCCAGCGTCTCATGCCCGCTGGCCGCCGCATGTCTCACCTCATAAATGTACTGAAGCGCCTCCATGGACCATCCCGGGAAATTCTCGCTTCCATCCTCTGCAATACCGGAAAGGGCGTCCATATCCGGCCAGTTCTTCGCCCAGCCGGTGTAAAGCGCCACGAACGCGCCGTCCGGGATTGGGCCGTACTGCGCCTCGTACGCCTTAATGTCATCTACCGTAGCCGCATAGTGAACGTCTTCCGCCACCTTCGCCGTGATATCGATGACGCAGAGCGGATAGATCATGTTCTCCACACCGTAGGCCTCCGACAGCTCCCTGTTCTTCACAAAATGTCCCGGAAAATCAATATGCGTGCCGAACTGGCCCGGGAATTTAAACGTCTGGATCAGACAGTCCAGCATCGGATTTCCCCAGTCATAGCAGACGCTTCCCAGCTCCACAGAACCTTCCGGGATTCCCGCCCAGTAAGGACTTTCATTACTCAGGGAATGGGACAGTTCCACCCATTCGTACCGGTCGGATTTCAGTTCCTTAAGAATTTCCCACAAACCGTAATTCATTGCTCATACCTCCTTCTTAATTGCGGCGGCCGATCGCCCTTTTCTGTATGCTGCACCATATAAGGAAAAAAGCCGCATAAACGGCTTTCTTCCAAGCGGAGATGAAGGGATTCGAACCCTTGTGCCGGGATGAACCGACAAACGCATTTCGAGTGCGCCGCGTTACGGCCGCTTCGCTACATCTCCGAATACCTTTGCATTATACACGATATTTTTCCGTTTGGGTAGTCTAAAAATAATTTTTTTACACTTTCCTATTTCTACTGTCCGAAGTATGCGTTCACTCCCGCCAGCAATCCGTCCGCCAGTGTCTCCAGCGTCCCGTCCGAATGATCGGAAACCTTGTCTCCCAGCTCGATATCGACGGACGGAACCGTTGAATAGGAGGTCTGAGTCAGATCCATCTCCATGGCTCCGTTAGAGAATATCTTTACGCCCGCGTTTTTAAGACCGCCGATCAGGCTCTCCCCCAGAGCGTTGTGCTGCTGCCAGTGGGACTTGACCGGCTCCATGTTCCGATACGTGGAATTGCCGGGAACGCTCATGTAGAACGCGCCTTTGTTATTCGTGGTCGAATCCCAGTGAAGGGCGATATGGCAGTCAGCAGCGTTGTTGGCAATGACTGTACGGGCGATATTGTCCAGCTGGACATCGTCGCTCTCGCGGATCATCAGCACGTCGTATCCCGCCGCCAGAAGCTTTGCCTTCAGCTTCAGGGCCAGGGCCAGCGTCACCTTCGGTTCCTCCGTGCCGTCCGCAAATGTCATGCCGGACGATACGGCCGTCGCCGTAGTCGCACCCGCCGCCGTGCTTCCGCCGGTCACCTTCTGACTTCCGTCGGGATGGCAAAGGGTCTTTACAGAAGGCCCGCTCTTCGTGCCATGTCCGGCATTTACACAGATTGTAATGCCCTTGCGGCTGGCGCCTTCCGCCTTATAAAGCATGGCCGCGCCGGAATTGATCTTGGAAAATTCCGCGTATTTCCAGTTCGGATCCAGCCGCACTTCGCCTTCAGCCGCCGGCTGGGCTGCTGCCAGTGTCTCAGGCGCTTCGGTTGACAGATATCGTGACGCAATATAGCATTCTTTCTCCTGATATATCACACGGCTCCACTCCCCGCCATATCCGGTGCGCTTCACGGAAGCGCCTCTGTTCAGTGTCGCGACCACATCGCTGGATGTACTGCAGGACGACCTTACATTCACCTCATCACCGGTAATATAGACTGTCTCATCCGCAGCCGCAAATTCAGGCGCAGCCGACGTTTCAGGTTCTGTCTCTGCGGATGATTCAGTTCCCGTAACCGCAGAGGCACCTTCCCCGGCAGATGTTCCGGTCCCCGTACCGGCCGCCGCCCCCGCGCCTGCCGGTGAAAGCGGACTTAGCGGACCGCTCGTACTGCTCATCGGAACAGCTCCGCCCGGCTGCTTATCTTCCGCAGTTATCCCTGACGGCGACAACGGACCGTCCGGCTGCGCCGCACTGGTCTCGATCGGCTGATATCTGGACTGACAGCCGGTTGCCAGCAAAAGCGATGCCAGAATGACCGCTGCAGTCTTCCCTGCCATGATCTTCTCCTTCTTCCGGGTCTTTCGTCCGCGATTCCGTTCTGATACCATCCTATAAGTCCTCCTGCTGTTTTCTTCCGTCCGTATCCTACTGTTTTCTGTAGTTCTCACAATATGGTGCCGCCGCCGAGTACATACTCGTCATCATAAAATACGACCGCCTGTCCCGGCGTAATTGCCCTCTGGGGCTCGTCGAACCGCACCTTCACCAGATCCGGACCGATCTCCTCAACCCGGCACGACGCTCCCTTATGGGCGTAACGGATCTTCGCCGACACCTTCAAGGGCATATCCTGTACCCCGCTTACCGCCATCCAGTTTAACCGGCTGCAGGTCAGCTCCGGGGAAAATGCCTCTTCTTCCTCACCGATGACCACCTCATTGGTCTCAGGACGCAGTTCCGTCACAAACACCGGATGTCCCATGGCAAGTCCCAGTCCCTTGCGCTGGCCTACCGTATAATGGGTAATGCCCCTGTGCCGTCCCAGCACATGTCCCTGTCTGTCCACGAAATTCCCGGCCGGCGGACACTCTCCCGTACTGCGGCTGATAAATCCGGCATAATCCTTATCCGGCACGAAACAGATCTCCTGACTGTCCCTCTTATGGGCGACCGGCAGATTCAGCCGTTCCGCCATGGCGCGGATCTCTTCCTTATGATAACCGCCCACCGGCATCAGCGTATGCCTAAGCTGCTCCTGCGTCAGCCCATAAAGAGCGTATGTCTGATCCTTGGCCGCAGTCACGGAACTGCGGATAGCGTACCGGCCGTTTGCGAGCTGTTCCACCCTGGCATAATGGCCTGTGGCAATGTAATCCGCGCCGATATCCATGCTGCGCTTTAAGAGAGACTCCCATTTCACATAACGGTTGCAGGCAATGCATGGATTCGGCGTCCGCCCGTGAACATACTCGTCAATGAAATAGTCGATGACACGGGACTTGAATTCAGCCTTGAAATTCATCACATAGTAGGGAATGCCGAGTTTTCCGGCTACATGTCTGGCGTCCTCTACAGCGCTCAGACCGCAGCACCCGCCGTTCGCCGACTGGGTATCACCGTCCTCGTCCTGCCAAATCTGCATCGTAACGCCAACCACATCATAGCCCTGCTCCAGAAGCAGCCACGCCGCCACCGATGAATCCACGCCGCCCGACATCCCGACGACGACCTTTTCCTTCCTGCCGTTTCTCAATATTCCTCGTCCTCTTCCCCTTCACTGATATCGGACTTCGGTTTCTCAAGACCTTTAATCTCAATGCCGTTCTTCTGCGCGTAATCCCACAACGCCGCGTGAATCGCCTCCTCGGCAAGCAGCGAACAGTGAACCTTCACCGGCGGAAGTCCGTCCAGCGCTTCCATAACCGCCTTATTCGTGACCTCCATAGCCTCCTGCACGGATTTCCCCTTCACCATCGTCGTTGCCATACTGCTGGTCGCCACTGCGGCGCCGCAGCCAAAAGTCTTGAATTTCACGTCACGGATGATCTGGTTCTCATCGATATCCAGATAGATCCGCATGATATCGCCGCACTTGGCGTTGCCAACCGTACCCATACCGCTGGGATTCTCGATTTCGCCCACATTTCTCGGATGCTCAAAGTGATCCATCACTTTCTCTGTATACATTGCAAATTCTCCTTTTCATTTCTTTCCATTTCGGGCCGCGGCACCGAAACGCGTGTCTTATATCAGCGTCCCCGCTGTCATTTTCTCCCGTTACTCCTCACAAAGTCCTCATACAGCGGCGACATGCTTCTCAGGCGCTGTACGATCGCCTTCAGCTTTCCTACCACAAAATCCATTTCTTCCTTCGTATTCTCCTCGCTCATCGTCAGCCGCAGCGACCCATGGGCAATCTCATGCGGCAGGCCGATCGCCAAAAGCACATGGGACGGATCCAGAGAGCCGGAAGTACAGGCCGAACCGCTGGAACCGCAGATACCCTCCATATCCAGCATGATCAGCATGGATTCGCCTTCAATGAACTGGAAGGCGAAGTTGGCATTGTTGCTCAGGCGGTTCACCGGATGGCCGTTCAGGCGGGCGTAAGGGATCTCTTTCAGAACCCGCCCGATCAGATAGTCCCGCAGTTCCCTCTCCTTTGACGCACGTTCCGGCATATCCTGCATCGCCAGTTCGACCGCCTTGCCGAGTCCCACAATACCGGGTACATTCTCCGTACCGCCCCTGCGCTTGCGTTCCTGGGCGCCGCCATGGACGAAAGAGCGGATTTTAACGCCGGTACGGATATAAAGGAATCCGATCCCCTTAGGGCCGTTCAGCTTGTGGCCGCTGGCACTCATCATATCGATATGGTATTCATTGACGTCGATGGGCACATGGGCGTAAGCCTGAACCGCGTCCGTGTGGAACAGAATCCCATGCTCCTTCGCGATCTCGCCGATCTCTTTCACCGGCTGGAGCGTGCCGATCTCATTATTTGCAAACATAATGGAAATCAATATCGTGTCAGGACGGATGGCCTTTTTAAGGTCTCCAAGTTTCACAGTACCGAACTCGTCCACATCCAGATAGGTCACCTCAAACCCCCGTTTTTCAAGGTATTCACAGGTGTGCAGCACAGCATGATGCTCAATTTTACTGGTAATGATGTGTTTTCCTTTGTCCTGATAAGCCTCAGCCGCCGCCTTAATGGCCCAGTTGTCCGACTCGGTACCGCCGGCCGTAAAATAAATCTCAGCGGTCTTCGCACCGATGGAATTCGCAATCGTCTCCCTGGCATGGGCGATCGCCTCTTTACAGGGATTTGAAAAATCATAAATTGAGGAAGGATTCCCGTAATACTCTGTGAAATACGGCATCATCGCCCCGGCCACCTCAGGCCGGGTCTTTGTCGTCGCCGCGTTGTCCAAATAAATTACCTGCTTCATCTGAATAATCCACCTTTCTGTAACATCAACGCAGGCTTTAACGCCCACCATTCTATTATACATAGTATTCCTAGTATTGCAATAGGGATTCATGCAAAAATTTGTGAGGATGCCGGCATGAATCTTCGCCGCCGGACATATTCTGTGATAAATGCAGACCTGCCGGGAGAGATTTCCGTGACCGACTTTTTCCGCAAACACACGCTGATTACCGGGACGCTGCTGTTGACAGCCGCCGGCTTTGCCGTCCGCGTCCTCGGCTTTTTCTACCGAATCTTCCTTTCTCGTGCGATCGGTGCAGAAGGACTCGGTCTCTATAATATGGTACATCCGATCTACGGCATCTGTTTCGGCATTTGTGCCGGATCGATACAGACCGCCGTCTCCCGCTTCGTAGCGGCGAACGTCCGGGAAGGGAAGCGGGTCTTCTACACCGGACTTACCATATCGCTTTTTGTCAGCCTCATTCTGACCTCTGTTATTCTGGTGTTTGCCGAACCCATCGCCCACTCGATCCTATTGGAAGACAACTGCGCAGCCCTGCTGCCGCCTATGGCTCTGTCCGTACCGTTTTCCGCTGTCCACGCCTGTATTAACGGCTATTACTACGGTATCCGGAAAATGAAGGTTCCCGCATTTGCACAGGTCGCAGAGCAGCTGATCCGCATGGCCGCCGTTTTTCTGATTGCCGGCATTCTTCTGGAAAACGGACATACACTCACTGTAGAACTTGCGGTAGCCGGTCATCTGATCGGCGAAGCCGCGTCATGTCTGTATTCAGTGATCTGCTTCGCGTTCTTTTGTCCGCAAACAGATTCCGCCGTACGAACTGACCCGCGGCGCGCTGTTTCTCTCCGATGCCCTTCCCGCGCCTTCGCTGCCTTTACTGAAACTGCGCCGCCCCTTCTGGCGCTGGCATTGCCTCTTATGGGCAACCGACTGATCCTGAATCTTCTGACGAGCGCAGAATCTATCTGGATTCCCAGCCGTCTGTGCGCCTACGGTCTTTCTTCCTCCGAAGCTTTCAGCGTCTACGGCGTCCTCACGGGAATGGCGATGCCGTTTATCCTTTTTCCCTCCGCCATCACCAATTCCATGGCGGTTCTTTTGCTGCCTGCGGTAGCAGAAGCCCAGGCGGCTGACCGCAATGACCGCATCGTCCAGACCGTCACCGTATCTCTCCGTTACAGTCTCTACATGGGTATCCTCTGTATCGGCGTCTTCACGATGTTCGGCGGTGTGCTGGGAACCAGCGTATTCCACAACGCCTCTGCAGGAACCTTTATGGAGATCCTGGCATGGCTCTGTCCATTTCTCTATCTTTCCACGACCACCGGCAGTATCCTGAACGGTCTGGGCCGAACCCGCACCACCTTCCTTCAGAATACCGCCGCCCTGCTGATACGGATCTCTTCTGTACTCTTCGGCATCCCGCGCTTCGGTATTCTCGGCTACCTTTGGGGAATGCTCGCCTCAGATATCTTTCTGGCCATGACCCACCTCTGGTCGCTTTCCCGCATTGCTCCGTTCCGCTTCCGCGTATGGGACATGGCTGTCAAACCGGTGCTTTTTCTGGCCGCATCCGTCGGCCTTCTTCTTTTCTTTGACGGTTCTTTCACGCGCGCTGCAGGCCTTCTGAGGCTTCCGGCATTTACAGACGCCGCCATTCGGATCGCATTTTTATCCCTGTGCTACGGAGGGATGCTGGCCCTGACCCATGTCACACGGCGTAACTGAACCGACTATTTCTGAACTTTTCTAAATTTTCCTTCCATTTTTCACCTGAAAAGACTATAATAATTTATAACACCAGCGCTCATGGAGCGCTGCAAAAAGACACTACTTTATTGAAGGAGGGGTATTTAACATGAAACAATTTATGGACAAGGACTTCCTACTCTCCACCGAAACGGCGCAGACGCTCTACCACGAGTACGCCGAGAAGATGCCGGTCCTCGATTACCACTGTCACATCAATCCGCAGGAAATTGCCGAGAACCGGAAGTTCGACAACATCACTCAGGTATGGCTGGGCGGCGACCATTACAAGTGGCGCCAGATGCGCTCCAACGGCGTAGAGGAGAAGTACATCACCGGCGACGCCAGCGACCGCGAGAAGTTCCAGAAATGGGCGGAGACCCTGCCGAAGCTGATCGGCAACCCGCTGTATCACTGGAGTCATCTGGAATTGCGCCGGTATTTCGGCTATGAGGGGTATTTAAACGGCGACACCGCAGAAGAGGTATGGAACCTGTGCAACGCGAAGCTCCACGAGGATTCCATGTCTGTCCGCAACATCATCAAACTGTCCAACGTGACCCTGATCTGCACCACCGACGATCCGATCGATACGCTGGAGTGGCATCAGAAGATCGCCGCGGACGACACCTTCGACGTACAGGTCCTTCCGGCCTGGAGACCGGACAAGGCTGTCAACATCGAAAAGCCCGATTTCAAGGCCTATATCGATAAGCTGTCCGCGGCCAGCGGCGTGAAGGTCGAGTGCTGGTGTACCTTAAAGGACGCCCTCAAAAACCGCATGGATTACTTTGCGGCCAACGGCTGCTGCGTGTCCGACCACGGCCTCGAGTACGTGATGTACGCTCCGGCCACCGACGCGGAAGTCAATGACATCCTGCGCAGGGCTCTGGCCGGCGAGCCGGTCTCCGCGGAAGGACAGCGGAAATACAAGACCGCCGTTCTCTTATTCCTTGCGAAGGAATACAACAAACTCGGCTGGGTCATGCAGCTCCACTACGGCTGCAAGCGCGACAATAACGCTTATATGTACGAGCAGTTGGGCCCCGACACCGGCTTCGACTGCATCAACGACTACGCGCCGTCCGCCCAGACAGCGGATTTCCTGAACGCCTTAAGCGCCACCAACGAGATCCCGAAGACGATCCTTTATTCCCTGAATCCCAACGACAACGCGGCGATCGGCACGATCATCGGCTGCTTCCAGGGCGCGGGCGTCGCCGGACGCATCCAGCAGGGTTCGGCCTGGTGGTTCAATGACCACAAGACCGGCATGACCGATCAGATGACCTCCCTGGCCAACTTAGGCTGCCTGGGCAATTTCATCGGCATGCTGACCGACTCCAGAAGCTTCCTGTCCTACACCCGCCACGAGTATTTCCGTAGGATCATGTGCAACCTGATCGGCGGCTGGGTCGAGAATGGCGAGTATCCGGCGGATATGAAGTCCCTGAAGGAAATCGTGGAAGGCATCAGCTATAACAACGCTGTGAAGTATTTCGGCTTCAATCTGTGATCCGCAAGCGCATCACGCGGAACAGGTTCCTTTCACAGGATGCAGTTTCTTATGAGATAAAACATACGCGGTCTGCCACACGGCAGGCCGCGCTGGCCCGCGCGAAGGTCTGCCGCCGGTACATATTGCTTTCGGGGCATCATTTTTAGAAGATACGCAGAAGGTACGTGACATGATTCTCAGTGACTTGAATACGGGCAAGGCGCCAGCGGCGCCCTCTTCGCATGGAAATACAGACAAAGCGCCATCGACTCCTTACCTGAATGGAAATACGAGCAAGGCGTCAGCGGTGCCCTGCCCGCATGGAAATAAGAAACCCGCCCGTCTGGCCGTCGGCATGATGTCCGGCACCTCCGTGGACGGCATCGACGCCGCTCTGGTAGAGATTTCCGGAAGCGTCGAACGACCGCAGGTGCGCCTGCTGGCTTTTGAGAACAAACCGTTTCCGCCGGATGTCCGGCGCCAGATCTTTGAGCTGTTCCGCCCGGAGACTTCTACCGTAGACCGGATCGGCTACATGAATTTCCTGCTGGGCGAACTTTACGCGGACGCTGCCCTTTCGGTGATCCGAAAGGCCGGACACAGACCGGAAGAGATCGATGTGATCGGCTCCCACGGCCAGACTATCTGGCATGAACCGATTCCCTGCACAAAGGACGGCTATCCTGTCAGCTATACGGTTCAGATCGGCGAAGGCGCCGTCATCGCGGAACGAACCGGCATCCTGACAGTCACGGATTTCCGGGTGACGGATATGGCGGCCGGCGGCCAGGGGGCGCCGCTGGTGCCGTTTTCCGAATACCTGCTCTACCGCAGGGAGAACGAAACGATCCTTCTGCAGAATATCGGCGGGATCGGCAATATGACCGTGCTTCCCGCGGCCGCCGGACCGGAAGACGTCTACGCCTTCGACACCGGCCCCGGCAACATGATCATCGACGCGGCAGTCTCCGCCCTGACAGGCGGAGTGAAAAGCTACGATGCAGGCGGGGAAATGGCCGCGCAGGGAAGCGTAAACCAGGAACTGCTGGCGCTTCTCCAGAAGGACAAATACTATACGCTGCCGCTTCCCAAAAGCACGGGCCGGGAACGGTTCGGCCTGCAGTACACACAGAAAATCCTGGACTGGTGTCAGGGACGCGGAAGGAAGCTCTCCTTCGATGCCGTCGCAAGTCCCGGTACGGCCAATTCGCATCCACAGCCAGACGCCGCGGAACATTCCGCGGCCGGAGACCAGCCGCACCTCGAGACGACAGCCATCTCTCCTGCCGACCTGCTCGCCACCGTAACCGACCTGACCGCCTGGTCCATCGCGGACGCCTATGAACGCTATGTTCTGCCGAAATATCACGCGTCCGAGCTGATCGTGGGCGGAGGCGGAAGCTACAACCGGACGCTCCTTTCCTTCCTGTCGAGGCGTTTTGCCTCCTACGGCGTCGCCGTGAAGACTCAGGAAGATCTCGGCGAAAGCAGCGACGCCAAGGAAGCCGTCGCTTTCGCGCTGATGGCAGACCTGTGCGTCCGCGGCCACGTAAACTCGCTGCCCGGCGTTACCGGTGCGAAGAAGGCGTCGGTCATGGGGAAAATTTCCATTCCGGGGTAACTGTTTCCCTGAACGCGCCGGTACAGACCTGATGCACGGACAGGCCGGATACATCGTTTTTCCAATTATACAGATTATATTTGCACTGCATTACTCAACTCCCACAGGAGGTATCACCTATGGAACAATCATTTATCCGCATTCATCCCGACGACAAGGTCGCCGTCGCCCTGCGCCCCTTAAGCGCCGGAACGGAGATCTCCGTCGGTGATGTGACCGTCTCTCTGGCCGAGGACATCCCTCAGGGCCACAAATTCGCACTGAGGGATCTGAAGGAAGGAGAACCGGTCATCAAATACGGCTATCCCATCGGCATCACGAAGGAGCCGGTGAAAGCAGGCCAGTGGATCCATGTCCATAACATGAAGACGGCCCTCGGCGACCTGCTGACTTATACCTACGACAGGAAAGCCGTCGAGTTGCCGCCCACAGAGAAGCGATTCTTTAAAGGGTATCGGCGCGAGAACGGCAAGGCAGGCGTCCGCAACGAGATCTGGATCATCCCCACCGTCGGCTGTGTGAATAACGTGGCTACGGCCATCGAGCGGAAGGCCCAGTCACTGGTCGGAGGAAGCGTCGAAGCTATCGCCGCCTTCCCACACCCCTACGGCTGCTCCCAGATGGGCGACGACCAGGAGCACACCCGCACGATCCTCGCGGACCTGATCAACCACCCCAACGCCGGCGGCGTGCTGGTCCTGGGCCTGGGCTGTGAGAACAGCAACATCGGCGAACTGAAGAAATACATCGGCCCCTACGACGAACGCCGCGTCAAATTCCTGGTGTCCCAGGAATCGGACGATGAGATCGCCGACGGACTGGCGCTTGTGAAAGAACTTGCTGATTACGCGAAGACATTTATCAGGGAACCCATTGATGTCAGCGAGCTGATCATCGGCATGAAATGCGGCGGCTCCGACGGACTGTCCGGCATCACGGCCAATCCGACCGTAGGCGCGTTCTCCGACCTGCTGATCAGCAAGGGCGGCACCACAATCCTGACGGAGGTCCCGGAAATGTTCGGCGCGGAGACGCTTCTGATGAACCGCTGCGAAAATGAAGCCCTGTTCGAGAAAACGGTGGCCCTGATCAATGATTTCAAGAACTATTTCACCAGCCATAACCAGACCATTTACGAGAATCCGTCTCCCGGCAACAAGAAGGGCGGCATCTCCACGCTGGAGGATAAGTCCATGGGCTGCACCCAGAAATCCGGCAGCGCGCCGGTGCGGGGTGTCCTGGCCTACGGCGAGCAGGTGAGCGAGAAAGGGCTGAACCTGTTAAGCGCTCCCGGCAACGACCTGGTGGCGTCCACGGCCCTGGCGGCGTCCGGCGCCCACATCGTCCTGTTCACCACGGGACGCGGCACACCCTTCGCTTCTCCGGTACCCACGGTGAAGATCTCCAGCAATTCCGCCCTGAACGCGAAGAAGAACAACTGGATCGACTTCAACTGCGGCGTGCTGGTAGAAGGAACGGATCCCACCGAGCTTCGCGACCGGCTGTTCGACTACGTGATCGCGGTGGCCTCCGGCGAGGAAGTCAAATCCGAGAAGGCCGGCTTCCACGATATGGCGATCTTTAAGCAGGGCGTGACGCTGTAAATGACAACTAATTATCAGGAGGTACAAACACATGAAAAAGCTATGCTACCAGACCTTAAAAGACTTAAACTACGACGGTTATCTCCTGCAGGACGCCCCGGAGCGGGTGCTGCAGTTCGGCGAGGGAAATTTCCTTCGCGCCTTCGTAGACTATTTTATCGACATGATGAATGAGAAGGCCGGCTTCAACAGCAAAGTCGTGCTGGTCCAGCCGATCCCCAACCGCGGCGGCTTCAACCTGGCCGACGTCATCAACGAGCAGGAAGGTCTCTACACCCTGTATCTGCGCGGCTTCGAGAACGGCCGGAAGGTCAACAACAAGCGGATCATTTCCTGCGTCAGCCGCTGCTTAAACAGCTACAGCGATTACGACGCCGTCATGGCCTGCGCCGACAATCCCGACCTGCGCTACATCGCCTGCAATACCACCGAGGCCGGCATCGTCTATGACCCCAGCTGCGCGTTCACGGAGAC
>CANREE010000035.1 GCA_947629545.1 uncultured Lachnospiraceae bacterium
GCGAAGGCCATCCACGCCGCCTTCCATCCCGATAAGGTCAACTACGGCGCCTACGGCGACACCGGCTGCCACCTCCATATGCACCTTGTCCCCAAATATAAGGATGGCTACGAATGGGGCGGCGTCTTCGCCATGAATCCCGGCGAGAAATTCCTGACCGACGCCGAATATGAAGAAATGATCGCCAAGATCAAAGCGAACCTGTAAAACAAGGCAGGATTTCGTACCGCGTCGTATGCATGCAGGACAGCAAAAAGGGAATCCCGCAATTCTACGGGATTCCCGAAGATTATGGACAGTATGCAAAACGAAATACAACACGAAAAAGAAAAAGCCTAGAATTTTCTAGGCTTTTTGCAAGCGCGTGACGGGAATCGAACCCGCCTCTTCAGCTTGGGAAGCTGACATTCTACCAATGAACTACACACGCAGTGCCTTCACAACACTACCCATTATACCACAGTTTTCGAATATTGCAAGCACCAAAATCCGTTTTTTCAAGTCGGGCATCCTACCCCTTGAAGAATATATTCCGTATACTTTTTCTTTCCCGCATATCCCAGATCGCAATGCCCCCGGCCATGAACGATATCCAGAGTAACCTCATATCCTGCTTCCCTCATCTTCCGTACAAAGGCTTCCGAATGCCGCTCCAGATCGACGGCCTTGTCTTCGTCGCAATGAAGGATATGGTATCCGATCCGCGGCAATTTCCCGATCAGATGCAGCGGCGATACCGAACGCAGCGCGTCCGTCAGACTGCCATCCTCGTGCCACAAAGCGCTGTAAATGGTCCGCGGCAGATCGGGTCTTTCCCCGAAATGATAAACCATGTCGCAGACTGGACAGTTCGCCACACAGACAGCCGGCGTCCGCTTCGCATAACACGAATAGACCAGCGCCGACTGTCCGCCCATGCTTCCGCCGGTGGACGCGATCGGAATCGCCGGATCCAGCGCGTATTTCTCAAAAAGGACATCCAGGATCTCATCCGTATAGCCCACCGCCTGCCGGTTCATCCATGACCAGGGATTGGTGTACGGAATGACAAACAGGATCCCCCGCTCCCCATAATATTCTCCCTCCAGCGTATCCAGCGCATACATAGCGTTCCCGTTCAGCCCGAAGAACTGCACAATGACACCGCGGATCGGCTTTACGCAGACATTATCATTTACGTAGGCGTAGCTGCGAAGAGCCTCATAGGTGATAATTTTTTCCACAATATGCACCTCT
The DNA here is from genome assembly GCA_947629545.1 of uncultured Lachnospiraceae bacterium. Classification (GTDB taxonomy): domain Bacteria; phylum Bacillota; class Clostridia; order Lachnospirales; family Lachnospiraceae; genus UBA3402. Next base: position 1,237 of record CANREE010000035.1, read on the forward strand.
TTTCGTTTGTTCCACTTTCTGATTTCCCGGTTATATGAGCAGCCATACCGGAAACGTTATCTCCAGATAATCGATTCTCATTTTTATATTTACAGCGTCTCCAGAAATCCGATCAGCCGGTCTGCGATCCGCTCATGTCCGGCATCGCTGGGATGCAGGCCATCCGGCATATAGCGCTCGCGGATAGCCGGTATCTCCGGCTGAATCCCGCTGACCCGGAACAGATCCAGCACCGGAATTCCGTAATACGCGGCAACCTCAATAATTGCATCCACATAAGCCTGCAGCTTCGCCGTATTCCGTACGCCAAACTCATTATAATCGCGGCCGGATTCGCCCAGACGGTGCAGCGGCGTCATAAACACAATCAGCGCCTCCGGATACCGTTCGATCAGTTTCCGCATCAGCAAATGAAGTGACCCATAAAATGTATCCTCCGTCCGGTCCGCCATCGTCCCGAGCGCCGCATCTCCATGACCGTAATCATTGGTGCCGCCGAACGCCACCACAATATCCGCGTCCGGAATCATCTCGTCCACCCTCGATCCGAAAAAAAGATCGTATACCGGATTCTCCGACGGCTTGCGCTGAGGCGCAACCCGGGTCCCGCCGATTCCGTATCCATAGCTTAGCGCACCGGTTCTCTTCGCCAGAACATTCCAGAATGTATGCTCTATCGACGTCGTTCCGTGTCCCTCTGTAATGCTGTCACCCAGAAATGCAATCTTTTTATCTTTGAGATTCATCGCTGACTCCTCCTGTCACTGCATAAAAAGTATCACTATACTGATAACTATACCTATTCGGCAAATCTTTTGTCAAGAGACAAATTCATATACATGAAAAGCCTGCAACAACAGTTAAACTGCTCCATCAAAATAACCCAACATTTCCCGACACAGATTCCCCCGATCATCAAACGTAATCTCAAACGTCTCTCCATCAATACGAAGAAGCGAATTCCCATACGCCTCTCTTATAAGAGCTTCCGAGATTAAAAATGTTCCCATTCCCAGCGTATTTTTCATCCATACGATCCGCCAGCCGCCAGCCGGAGCGCCTCCCGGTATCGTATGCAGCGCAATCCGAACCGCGTTGCGGTCGTTCGGCATTACGGCAGGCAGTTTCATGCCGGCCAGGTCACGGCTCGTAATACAGTTCGGATATGTTTCAAGGAAATCCACTTTATCGAAAAACCTCTGCGTGATCACATCCGCATTGCCGATCCCTGCGAAATTATGGTGCGACCCTTCCGTCAGATCCAGCGCTACGATCCGGTCCGCATATGGCTCCTCGTTTCCGGAAGCGCCTAGCCGCCCTGTCACATTCGGATCCATTCCCGCGCCGCTGATATCCTTTCCGAATTCATTCAACACCAGCATATCAATCTTATGAAACGGAATTCTCGGCACCAGCCGTTTTGCCTCTGCCAAAAGCCGCGTATCTTCTTCACCAAATCGTTCGCCGGGCACCGCTTCCAGCTGATATGTATCTCCGAACGCGTCCTCGATCACCGCGATTCCAAAAAGCAGCCGTTTCTTTTGAAGAACCACCTCCGCAATCTCCGTGACATTACGCTCCATAAGTCCATATCCGCCAGAATGACAGACTGCCGCTCCCACCTGCTTGCCGCAGCCCACTGCCAGCATCTTATAAAAGCCGCTTTCATGCGCCCCATGGAAATCCGTATGAGGCTTAATGCGTCCCACAGTTACGACCCAGTCCGCACCGTCCGCGTTGCGGTCAAAATGGACAGGAAGCCCATGCGGAGTATTTCCGATGACCACAGTCTCCATTGATGAACGTACCTGTATTCCCATCGTCTCTTCCGATATTCCGCGATCGCGCAGGAGCCCTTTCTGTCCCTCCGCCGTAGCTCCGGCATGGCTTCCCATGGCCGGGAAAATGAACGGCTTCGCTCCCGCCTCTTTCAATACATCCACAATGCTTCTCACGATACGGTCATAGTTTCGGATATCCCTGCTTCCCACACCGACCGCAACAGTCTCGCCCGGCTTCAGCCGGGCGAGCACCGCACATTCTGTCATACGTTCGCGGACAATTCCGTCGATATCTTCGCTTCTGATCCGTCCCTTCGGAACATCCATATGAACTTTGTGGAAACGCGGCAGCTGAACATCTGCCAGCAATGAATCGTAGATACTCATAGTTTCGGATTCCTCCTTCTTCACTGCCGCCTCTATTTAACAATCACCGAATCGCCAAATCCACATACTGAAATCTTGTTTCCACATCAGAATGGTTAATTACAGTCACTTTATTCACTCCCTCGATCAGGCAGTCTCTCGGCACTGTATAACCAAGCCAGTTTTCCAGCGTTCCGAGACAACTCAGACAAGAATTGTCATAAGGTTCCTTTTCCGAAAGGACGACATGAGCAAGCTTTGTCCCATTGATCTGCACCTCAAAATCCAGGTCAGCTATTTGATTGTTGAAACTTTCCAGTCGTAGCACCCCATCTGTCGTCCAACCGTCCTTCGGCATGCGCATCTCCATATCAAACGTTTGACTGTCCCCTGGCTTCCACACCGCCACTGACAAATCAAAATCATGAATCAGCTTGTTCTCTGTTCCTCCTTCAAAGTAGTGCTGCGGCTGTACTGATAGAAAATCGAGGTCCTTCAGTCCCTGAATTACTTCGAAAGGAGGATCATAAGGGAATCCGAATTCTTTGTCAAAGCGATACCAGGCGAAATTGAACAGCGACAGACCATCAGCTCCGTGAAGATATGCCATATAAGCTGTTGTATAATACTGCTCTTTCGTTGTCCCTCTCACAGAACGACCTATCTTCGTAGAGATCCATGTCGTGCAGTCTGACATTTCAAAATTCACCAGGCTATTCTGTACATTCTCCCTCACATAGTCCAATGTTTCATATTCCTGTCTCGTATTATAAAAATCGAATATGAAAAAGGTATTTACTCCCGCCTCTTTTTCATAAGCAGCCACATCGATTCCCAATTTGTCATACGAGTCCATATCGATAGGAATCTTCACACCGAAATAATAATCTTTTCCGGTTCTGGCCGCCTTATCATCAAGCATCCTCCGAACAGAACCGAGAAAGTCCAACATGATTGAAAGGCGCTGCTCAGAGGTCGTAGTATTTAAATTGAACAGAGTCGGCACACGTAGAAAATCAACCGACAAACCATCAATATCATAGTTTTCGATCAACTCGCGGATAAGTGAAAGCTTATAGTTGCGAACATCCTCATACTGAAAATCCGGCATATATCTGGCGAAACCGCAATTACTTTGCGGTTCACCGATCAACTGATCTAAATGCTCCATATAGAACCGAGAAACAAATATTGGGTTTGCCTGTGTCTTGAGATTGGCTTCAGCCATTATACCGTGAAAGTCGTTGAGACGATAGGACAGCCAGTACTCCGCACCTTTTTTATGTGTTTCATCGCACATGATCTCAAGCATATCCCCGCCCTTTTTCGCGAAAGCAGAATAGACAGTCATTCCGTTTCTGCCAAAGGTTTCCTCAAACCATTTCTCATGTTCATCAAGCGGATAAACGTCTGACGGATACCACGGCACCATACCATAAATTTCCGCTGCAAATGCATCCACACCACTGTCAACGGCTTCGTCCACAGCAGCCCGAATTCGCTCCTCCTTTAAAAAACTATCGCCTCTGGGGTTAAAATCCGATCTCAATGCAAGTGCACCCGGATCATATACATAATAAATCTTTTTTTCTGAATTTTTCATTGTATTCACTCCTTTGAATTTATATGCACACATCAATAAACAACACAAAACCAAAAAGAACAGCAACGCCCGACAGCCCTTCGATATCCGGCTCCTTCCTTTCACTTTCTCTTCGCCTCCTTGATTCCTGTAACGTGCTGTCTTCTCTTATCGTTGTACTCTGCCAGAACCATTGCCATTCATTAGAAGTTCTACTTCCGACACATCAGAAAGATTGAAATCCATTTCTATGGAATGCTTAAGGCAAGAAGCTGCAGCAGCATACTCTATCTGCTTTTGTGGTTCAAAACCGCAAATTTCTCCGTAAATGAGTCCCGCTGCAAAGGAGTCACCTCCTCCTACCCGATCCACAATGTGAATGGGATACGTCATGGAAAAATAAGGCGTTCCATTTTGATATAGCAAGGCACCCCAATCATTATCTGATGCGCTGACACTCCTGCGCAGGGTGATTCCTACTTTTTTCACCCCATATTTGGCACATATCTGAGATGCCACATCAATATAACCTTCACGACTAAGTTTTCCGCTGTTTACATCCGTATCTCTGGCCCGGATACCCAGAACCTTATCCGCATCCTCCTCATTGGCAATCACTATATCAATGTATGGAAGCATCGCTTCCATACATGCTCTGGCTTCTTCCGCCGTCCACATGCGGTTGCGATAATTAAGGTCACAGCTGACTGTCAGGCCGCGATGTTTTGCTTCTTTTACTGCCTGTATAGAAATCTGCGGCAGGAAGCCTCCCAAGGCAGGCGTTATGCCTGTAATATGGAAATGGGAAGCACCTGCAAAAATCATGTTCCAATCAAACATATCCGGTTCAGCCATAGCAATTCCACTGAATTTGCGATCATAAACAATACGCGAAGGCCGTTGGGATGCCCCCTTCTCTATATAAAAGAGTCCCATGCGCTCTCCGCCCCACACAACTCTTGATGTTCCCACACCAAATCGGCGCAGTTCATCCAGGCCGCTCTGGGCAATTGCGTTTTTCGGCAATCTGGTCACAAATTCTGTATCTACACCCATACAAGACAGGGATACAAGGACGTTGGCCTCCGCTCCAGTATAATTAATATCAAACGAATGAGCCTGACGGAGACGCAGATATCCCGGGGCAGAAAGTCTGACAAGAAAATCTCCAAATCCGACTACTTTGGGAGCATGGATCGTTTCCTGCCCAACTGCTTCTGCCGTCTTATACGACGCAATTTTTTTCTCCGTAAAATCAGCTTTTTCTCCTCTTATGCGTCTGGCTATGGTTAACGCCTGAATACACAGTTCCCGTATTCCATCCCAATCCCCAGACAACACCTTGCTTTCCGGTGCCATAAAGCTGCCGCCCACGGCTGCGACACAAGGTGCTGCCAAATACTCTTCAAGATTCTTCATACTAATTCCGCAGGTGGGCACAAAGCGCACCTGAGAATAGGGTCTTGCCAGTTCCCGAATTGTCCTTAGCCCACCCATTGGCTCAGCAGGGAAAAATTTGAACACTTTTATTCCCAGCTCCATACCTTTTTCAATTTCCGTAGCTGTCACACACCCCGGCAGCACCGGAAGTCCCAGATCCCTGCATGTATGAATTACTTTCTCATTGAGCCCCGGCGTTACGATCATCTCGGCGCCTGCGTCTTTTGCAGCACAGGCTTGATCCGGACTCAGTACAGTACCCGCCGCAACCAGCATATCAGGAAAAACTTCCTTTATAGCTGCAATACATGCAAGAGCGCAATCATTGCGGAGAGTCACCTCAATCTGACGAAATCCTGATTCATATAAGGTCTTTGCCAAAGGAACTGCATATTCCACCGCCGGTATCTTAATTACAGGAACAATTCCCGTGCGCTCCATCTGTATCAATTGATCCATTGCAAATTCTCCTCTGAAATATACCGCTCAATTTTGCGATCAAAGATCATTTTCCAACCAGAAGTGTACCATCTCTACCCATTTTGCCACCGGCGGACAGACCTGCGGCACCTTTGTTGCATAGACCGGAACCGTAAGCCGTGTTCCCAATGCCAGTCCATGACCACCTTTTTCAAACATATGAAATTCCACAGGAATGTTCTGCCGCACCATCTCATTTACAAGAAGGAGGGAATTGTGAACATCCGCTCGGACGTCATCGAAAGTATGCCATATAAATGCATGAGGCATATCCGCAGTAACGTGAAGTTCCAGTTCAGCCTGTTCCCTGCACTTATCAGGATCATTCACAGCATCTCCCAGAAGATTCAGATAAGATTCTGGCCGCGTATTTCTTGCATTTGGTGTAATGCCCGGATATCCCAGAATCAGTCCTCTCGGTTTCAACTGATCCGATGAAACCTTAAGACTCTCACTGAACCATTCCCGTTTCCAGAATACACCGTAGCTGGCCGCAAGATGGCCTCCCGCCGAGAATCCAGCAATATAGATCCGATCCGTATCAATGAGATATTCATCCGCATGTTCCCGCAAAACCTGCACAGTTCTGCCCAGTTCCAACAGTGCTGTTGGGAAAAGCGCAGGCGCTGAATAATACGATACCACTGCGTGATAGCCCATCCCCACAAAAGCCAAGGCAATCGGCTCCGCTTCCCGTTCACAGATGAATTTGTATGCCCCACCAGGACAGACAACCACCACTGGCCGTCGATCTACAGCCACTTGCTCTGAATGTCCCAGCATATAAAAATCAGCATGAGCTGTCTCTAAAGAGTTATCATTTTTAATATCATACGATTTACAGATCATCTTTCTTCCTCCCCAAGCCGGCACGGGGCCGTCTTGCTTTATCTAATATTTTTCTGCCACGTCACGCTTTGCAGAATCGAAAAGAATAGATATCCGCATCTTTCAGAAGCACCCGCATCCGTACCGGCGTCCCGCTAAGGACAGACAATTCTGCCTTAAAATGAACTTTTCTGTCTATGCTGTCGCCAAACAGATCACCGCTGTCTCCACCTAAAATCGGTCTTCCGTCTGCCTGCTCAAGAAAGATTCTCATCCGTCCTGCTGCAGAAGTGGAAAAATTAACCTCCAGCCGGCTCCCGTCAAAGATAAACGGCTTTGTTACCAACGTTTTTTCTTCATAGCCGCCGCCATAACTATAAAAACCATCCATGCGAAGTGAATACCTATAAACGTGTGCCGTCTCCTCCGACCACTGGTTAACAGCACTGTAAAAGGACAGCTCCCATGCATCCGTTTCGTCCACCGGCGGCGTCGCTACTATGGTATTGCTTGCATAACCGTCGCCATAAACCCAGCGTTTACGTCCCTCCGGTCCCGGCCGCATAAATGCCTCGCCTGACCGATTAAAAGTGATTCCATCCCGGGATGTGATAAGCAAATTATCCGTGAGAGCAAGACCGTAACGAGGATGAAACTGCATTCGGAAACGACGATGTTCCGATCCACATAACTCGTCGTAATTATCTTCCCACGCAGGACGCTGGACATATCGCGTAGGAATTCCCACATACAGATAAGGTGCGCGCATATACGGATGAATACCATTTGTATACATCTGAAAGTCTTCTGTACAGCCAGTGTAGACAATAGGCTCCGGTACGCTCCATTGCCGGAAATCAGCCGATTCCATACGCCGAATATCGCGTACCATTTCACCATCAGCATTTTTATGCAGATCACGGAAATAGCAGACATATTTTCCCAGAAGCGGATCCCAGAAAGCTGTATTATGAGTGTCAAACCGTCCTTGTTCCGACAATATCCATCCATCGGCAAAATGAATACCGTCAAAACTAGTCATACACCAAAGCTGAGATACTCGCTGCCCGTCCCGTGTCACCCTACGGGTCAGAAGCGCCTTATAACGCTCTTCATCAGGACAAGAAGGATTCTCATCTCGAAACACATGGAAAGCGTCCTCTGTATCGATCTCCAGAATTATATTGTTTGCACAGCTTTTATTATATTCCCATATTCCCAGCTTCGGTTTCACCCAATGTACACCATCCAGGCTGCATGCGTAGCAGATATAATGAGGGCCTACAAAACTTTTCTTGTTTTCCCGATCCAGGAGCGGATTCGTATGATAATACATACGATACAGTCCATTATCCTCAAATGTAGAGTAATATACCCACCCGTCCCCTTCCCAGGGAGCATCGTTGACCAGCACTCGTTCCCGACATACCGGATGATGCATCGTCCTTACCGCATCCGTCAATTTCTGATCTATCAGAAAGTCATCTGCAAACAATTCTCTTCGGGAACCGATTTTTATCATATCATTCATCTATTCTTCCCTCGTTTTCTTCTCATACTTTCCGAAGATTCTTAAGCGCAGCCTTTGCCCCGTAAAGCAGAAAATCAGTATCCGCACCAGCAGATATCATTGATATCCCCAGGCTCTTAAAATAACGCAGGGTTTCCTCACGAAAGTCGCCAGTAGACACACCCGCATATTTTCCGTAGCGATTCAGAACCCCTATCGCCTTACGCATAAGATCCTCCGTGGATTTCCCGCGAGGATAACCTAATTGACCAATAGAACCGGACAAATCATTTGGTCCGAAAATATAACCGTCAATGCCGTTGATCTGCGCCAGCTCCTCCATACAATCTACCGCCATGACATGCTCAACCTGTATAAAACGGCACATTTCCAGAGAGCCTTTTTCAATATATTCCAACACATCCCACAGACCATATGCAATTGCATCTCTGGGACCAAATCCACGATTTCCCTTCGGGGGATAGAATGTAGCGGCTATTGCCTCTGAGGCTTCACTGACACTGGTGATCATTGGAAAAATCACCCCGTCAACCCCCATCTCAATAACTTTTTTCAGGGTAACTTTGTCATTCTGCGGCACCCGGACAATAATACTGGCATTTACTGCTTTTGCAGCATTCAAATGAATATACAGCGACCGGCAGTCAATATAGGTATGCTCCATATCCACCCATATAAAATCAAACCCCAGTCTGCCTAGAATAGCACATAACCCCGGATCATCCAGTGTCACATGAATACCTCTTATATCCTCTCCCCGCTCAATTTTGTCTCTCAGGCGGTTCATTTTATTTTTCCTTTCTCTCTGTTGAATACAAGCATGTAGGCAACGAAAACAGAGACTTCCATACAGCCACGGCAGATAGCAGTCTGTCAACCTCCTTTCTGCCGTGGCCAATACGATATCTTTACATTTTCATTTAATTGGGATAATAGGTTTCATTCAGCTCATTAAGAAGCGGCTCCCATATAGGCCGATACTCTTCCACAAAAGCCTTCCATGTGCTCTCTACATCCTGATTGTTAACCACGATTTCTGCAATCTTGTTGCCCGTAGGTACGGAATAGTTATTCTTATTGTCGGAGACAAACACATCATAATTATCTGACGGAGCCCAGACAACGCCCGCATTCTTTGTTTTAATAGACTCTAATGCACGCTCTCTGTATGCAGACTGCGGAGACTCGTCATACTCAGACATCTCATAATCTTCTCCGAATACACCTACAAACGTGAATTCGCCCGCAAGATCATGAATTTCCATATTGTCGTCCAGCTGTGTAATACTGCCGTCCTCTGCAAATTCCCATTGTTCGCCGGGAATCCCTCTGACTCTGCTAATTTCGCCTTCGGATGTACAAAAATAATCATAAATATCCAGAATGCGGTCAAATGTTACATCATCAAGATCCGGATTAAACAAAGCTACATAATTGCCGTTTCTGGCTCCACCGACATATGGAATCCCCTCGTCAGTCGCTAACTCCGCGAAGTCAAACACCGTTTCAAATGCATCCTCCACGCCTCTGGACGCAAAGGCATCCACTGCCGCCATAATATTGGTAGAATTCTCCTGACGTATGATAGCTGCCGACTGACCATTATAGAATTTCTCAACATATTCATCAGCTGTGTTATTAAAATATTCCGGATCGATCAATCCCTCCTTATACCACTGCTGCAATGTGGAGATCATGTCGATATAGTTGTCCTCACCCGGGCCCCAAATAAATCCGTTTTCGGTCTCCGAATATGCCTGTGTGTTTATACCCATGCCATAATAGAATACGTTATGCACATAACCAGTATTTCCACCAAGCAACACTTCACTCAATCCGGCCTCTTTCACTTTTTCCAGGTATTCCTTCAGCTCAGACAGGGTAATGATACCACTCTTGCCCAGATCGGTCAGCCCAACTTGATCCGCCCAATCTCTTCGGAAATAAAGACTCTGAAACCAGGGGTTGATTCCATCCTTTGTCATATCCGGTGAAAGATTCAGATAGGAAACCCCGGGAATCCCATAAACACGTCCATCCACTGTCAGAAGATTCTCGCAGCCTCCAAAATCAATTGATTTTGCGATATTGGGCCATCTCTCCTTCCAGTCTTCGGGAAGCGGTTTTAAGAGACCCTGGTCAATATAATCATAATACCCGGAATAAGTGAAATTACCTCTGCAGATCAGCATATCCGGCATTGTGCCGCTATTGATCCACAGCGGGATCTTCTGAGGCGCCTCGGATTGAGAGCAGGCCCACAGTTCAATATCACAGTTATATCTGTCAGTCATCCACTTGTGGAAGTCGCTGTTCTCATAGTCTACTCCGGCTTCCGCATTGAAATAACTATATCCGGTCACGGCTGTGAACGATACATGTTCATCATAGGTTTTAGCCGCCGCAATCTCTGCCTCTGCCGGAGAGGTGGATTCCTGCGGTTTGGTTTCCGTCGACGCGGCTGTCGTTGCAGCCGTAGTAGCTGCAGTCGTTGTCGTACTGTCCTGCCCCCCCGAACATCCTGCCAGAACAGAAAGCACCAGTACCCCGCTCAATAACATTGCTGTTAATCTCTTCATTACATAATCCTCCTTTTTCATCTCATATTGAATTGGTGTTTCTATCTTCAACCAGCCTTAGAATACGAATATCCCGGACATACTACGTTTTCCGCGGCCGATTCCGATCTTGTTACATTTTAATTCCACCTACCAGTGTACCCTTAACGAAGTATTTCTGCAGAAATGGATACACAAGCATAATCGGCAATATAACAACAAACACAGCCGCCATCTGAATTCCCAGCGCATATGTCACTGTCATTGTATCTGTAATTCCGGTTATCTCTGTTCCGAGCGCCATCTGCGACGCATTGGTGATCAGGGACCGAAGGAATACCTGTAAAAGTGTTTTGTCCGGCGAATTCAGAACCAGCATTGGCCAGTACCAGTTATTCCAGTAACCTACTATCGTAAACAAAGTAAATGTAGCTATCATCGGCTTCTGCAAAGGCAGCATCACCTTGGCAAAAATCGTAAAATCATTCGCACCATCAATCATTGCAGCATCCTGCAGGTCGGTCGGTACACTCTCAAAACCGTTGCGCAGTACAATGATATTGTAGGTGGATGCAAGTGACAGCATGACAATAGCCGTATGCGTATCATTAAGCCCAAGATTCCGGATCAGCAGATAGGTAGGAACCAGACCGCCGCCGAAAAACATCGTAAAGAGCATGATCAGAAACAATGGCCGCTTGCCGGGAAAGTTTCTGGAAAAAGCGTAGGCGGTAACCACCATCACAGCCATTCCCAGAAGAGTTCCTACCACGGCCAGCCGAATTGTGTTAACATAGGCCCGTACCAGACCGCTGGATTTGCTTCCAAGATATTTAAAATTATCTAATGTAAACTCCCCGGGAAGCCATGAAAACGGTGATCGAACATAGGCTGCAGAGGTTTCAAAAGCGATCACGACTGCATTCCAAAATGGGATGATAATCAGTATCGCAAGAACCGTCAGCGCGATGAAAGCAAGAATCTCAACGCTGTCCCATCTCTTTTTTCTTTTCTTCATATCTTCCCCCCTAACGATACAGTTTCTCTCCGGTCAGCCAGCCGACCGTCTGATTAGCCAACATAAGCAACGCGAAATTAATTACAGATTTAAATAAACCTACCGCTGTGGCGAATCCATAGTTGGGAGATGCCGCAAAAGTGATACCATATACATAGGTATCGAGAATCTCCACCGCGCTGCTGACAACAGCGTTACGCATATTGAATATCTGATCAAAACCAGCATTCATGAGACCTCCGACATCCAAAATGAATACGATAGCAATTGTAGAACGGATACCGGTCAACGTAATATGCCAGATCTGCTGCCATCGGGTTGCTCCGTCTACTCTTGCCGCATCATAGAGCGTAGGATCGATCCCGGCGATAGCCGCCATATAGATAATGGCGCTCCATCCAATTCCTTTCCAGATACCGGTCGCAAACAACATACTCACGAACAGCGGCCGATTGGTAAGGAAATTAACCTTATCGAGACCCAACCATGTCAGCAACGAATTGATGGCTCCGTTTAGGGACAGGAAATTCGTAAGAATCGCACTCACTACAACCCAAGACAGAAAATGGGGGAATGTAAAAATCGTCTGATATACTTTCTTAAGTCTTTTTCCCCGCATCTCATTGATCAGTATCGCCAGAACAATAGGAGATGGAAACTGTATTATCAACCGTCCCAGACTGATCAGAACCGTGTTACGAATTGAAGATACTGCCATCGGCGTAATAAAAATTCTCCGAAAATTATCTAAGCCAACCCAATCGCTTCCCCAGATTCCGCGGCGCGCATTATACTTCTTAAATGCCAGCAGAATTCCATACATGGGTCCGTAATGGAAAATGATCAGCCATACGAAGAACGGTAACAACATCAGATAAATGTATCGGCTGTGCCACATCTCCATCCAGATACTTTTCTTTTTGTTTTTCAATGTACCTCTCCTTTCTTCTCAGGCATTCTCTTTCAATATATATCCCTGCGTTTCTCACATATACGCATACACCTCATCCAATACCGGCATCGATGTCTGCGCACCTTTTCTTGTAACCACGATGGCCGACACAGTATTCGCGAATTCCGCAGCCTCCAAAATATTCTTCCCCTGCACCAGCATGAACGCCAGTGCTGCCGTAAAGGAATCCCCGGCAGCCGTCGTGTCGAGCGCCTGCACCCGCCGGGCAGGAATATGACTAATTCCGCAGGTTGCTGAATCAATATAAACCCCTTCACTTCCTAATGTCACTAGTACCTCACGAATGCCACGCGTACGCAGACAGTTCGCAGCTTTTCTGAGACCTTCCTCCGTCCGGCAGTCTATGCCGGTCAGCATCGCCGTCTCCGTTCGGTTCGGCTTTATTACATCCACATATTCGTAAAGTTCTTCCGGGAAACTCGCCGGCGCTGGCGCCGGATCCAGTATAACCGTCTTCCCTTTCATTTTCGCCATCCGCGCCGCATGACAAACCGTTTCCATCGGGATCTCCATCTGAAGCAGTACCATATCACATCTGTCCAGAATATCCAGATGTACGTCGATATCCTGCGGCGACAACGTCGCATTCGCACCGGAAACCACTACGATGCAGTTATCGCCATCCCGGTTGACCGTGATAAACGCAACTCCCGTTTTCTCATCCTTTTTTACGATGATACGGGATGTATCCACCCCGGCTTTATCCAGACTCATGAACTGCAGCCTCGCGTAAGAGTCGTCACCTACCGCTCCCAGCATCGATACATCTGTTCCCAGATATCCGGCTGCGCAGGCCTGATTCGCACCCTTTCCGCCCGGAATCATGTCCATGTCAGTGCTGATAATCGTTTCTCCTACCACCGGCGTATGATCCACATCCACCACCATGTCCACATTCAGGCTCCCGATCACCAGAATCTTCCCGGACTTGCATTTCCCATTCCCATTTACCGCTTTTTCCGTACTCATCACCACCTTTGTTTTCTCATTTTCAAGCCCGTCTTCCGTACAACCCGATATCCGGCTTATTTACTCAACTTTTCAAACAAATCCGCTGCCAGCTTGTCCCGATCGATCTGATACACGTACCTCATCAGCGGACGGTCGCCTCCGAATACATAGTGACCATCATACCCCGGCATAGGGGCCCGCATGATACAGTCTTCCATAAATCCGCCCAGCAGCCAGGCGACTGCGGTCACATCCCAGATAACCCTTGTCCAGGTTTTAAGACCACTATGGATATTGGCCTCATTTTCGGTGTTGTCAACTAAATAGTCGCACAGACGGTTTCTTCCTCTCAAATGATATTCCAACTCCGGCTCGCTTACCCGGAATTCCGAGACCACTCCCCTGCACGGCAGCTGCACCAGCGGCACGCCGCAGCCGAATATGATCCGGGCGGCTGCGTAATCGCCGCGCATATTAAATTCAATTGTGTGCGGCCAGCTGGCCGCATTGCCTCCCAGCCAAACCACCACGATACGGTCCCTGATCTCCGGCTTCATCAGCAGCGCCGATGCCACATTGGTGATGGCGCCGATTGCAACAACGTAGAGCGGCTTCTCCGTCGTATAACACATCGCGCGCTCTGCCAGATCACGGGCAGCCTCTGAATCCACAGCCTTCGTTTCCGATTCCAGGAAAGACTCCGAACCACGGTAAACGATCTGCTTTAAGTCATCGCGCTCCATCAGCGTCAGAATCTTCAGGATCTCCTGGTAGCTCTTTTCCATTCCGTCCCCGGCACTGGTTGATTTGGCGTTAAGGAACGGAGCAGCGTAAACTGCCCTCAGATTCAACCTGTCGTCAGACCGGATCAGATAGGCCAGCGCGTACTGATCGTCGATCTCATTGTAGGTATCCGTGTCCAGAACCACATCTGCCATTCCCTCAGGCCGCCGCAGACGCTTCAGCATCTCCACGTCACCATCGGAGAAATCCGCGGGCATCTCCGCCGTCAATTCTTCCCAGCTCCACCAGCCAGCAACCCGTTTCAAATTCATCCATCTCCTTTCTGTTCCTACCATCCATTCATTCCCTGCAACACGCGTGTTTTTTGATTAGAAAATCATTTTCTTAAAATGTTTTCATATCTTGATTATAGTTTTCGGCAGGGGAAAAGTCAAGTGACAATTTTATCTTTGTGAAATACAACTATATGTGCAAATGTTTTCCTGTGTGATTTTCCTAAATTAATCGGAAATATTTTCCATTGATTTCTTTTGTTTTCCTAATTATTCCTGAATTATCAGATTTAAGCACAATTTTTCGTCCCTTAACTGGGAAAACAAAACTATTATTCTTGACATTCGCCCCTTACTCCCGATATAATTTAGAAAACCTGATTTCTGTATCACAGGAGAGGCCGATTATGACTATTAAGGAAATCGCCGAACTGGCGGGCGTTTCGATCTCCACCGTATCGAAGATCGTAAACAACAAGGACCAGTACATTAACCCGGCGACCCGCGAGCGGGTGCTGCGGATTGTAAAGGAATACAATTATACGCCGTACGGCATGGTGAAGAACCTTTCCACCTCACGCACCTTTCTGCTGGGCGTGCTGATGAACAAAGCACCCTCATCCGTCCGTCTGGTAAACGGGATTATGCAGGCCGCGCAGGCGCAAGGGTACAGTATCCTGCTGCTGGACAGCAATGAAGACGCGCAGCTGGAACTTAAGCACATCACCACCCTGTGCAAGAACCGGGTAGACGGCGTGATCTGGCAGCCGGTAAGCCTGGAAAGCAGGCAGCAGGCACATTATTTTTCCGAGCAGGGGATATCGGTCTGTACGATCAACAGCGGTCTGACGGATTCTTATGCAATTGATTTTGCCGGACTCAGTTACGCCATGACTCAGAAACTGATTGATCACAGGCATACGAAGATCGCCTGTCTGTTTGACATGACAAGCAATCGGGCGTCGTCGATGCTGGACGGATATAAGCGATGCCTGTTCGACAATCAGATCACCTTCGACCGCAGCCTGCAGCTTGCTTCGGGCGATGACGACAGCTTCCGGAAACTGCTGGAAAGCGGTGCCACCGGCGTGATCTGCTCGCATCTGCCGGACGCCCTCTCCGTCTGCCGGCGGCTGCAGACGCTTCATTACGATATTCCCGACGATTTCTCGATCATCAGCCTGAAGGATGATCTCAGGGAAAGCGATACGATAACCCGCATCTCGGGGCCGCTGGTTCCTTACTATGAGTTCGGTTCGCATGTCTGCGAACGGCTGATTGCGACGCTTGAAGACGCCTCCCTGCCGGAGGAGCCGGAAGACAGACTCTACCGGTCAGACACAGATTTCGACTGTGCGGACAGCATCGGCATTCCGCCGTTTCTGCGTGCCAAGAAAATCGTGGTCATCGGCAGTATCAATACAGACTTTACGTTTTCTGTTGAACACATTCCATTAAGCGGCAAGACGACGACGATTCAGAGCGCAGTCACCACCCCCGGCGGGAAAGGGGTCAATCAGGCCATCGGCGCCGCCCGGCTGGGCAGGCAGGTATCCCTGATCGGCGAGATCGGCAACGACGTCTACTCTTCCTACATCATGCGCATGCTGGAAGACGAGCACATCGCCACGCAGGGTATCCATAAGGACATGAATCAGCCCACCGGCACTGCCTATATCTATATTGAAAATAACGGCGAAGGTGCCATCACGATCCTGCCCGGCGCCAACGCAAGGCTCCAGCCTGAGAAGATCAAAAGCCAGTCGTTTCTGTTTGAGAAAGCCGGCTACTGTCTGATATCTACGGAAATCCCACTGCCGGTCGCTGCCTGCGCGGCGCGCACCGCCAGGCAGTATGATGTGAAGACCATCGTCAAACCGGCCACCGTGAAGACTTTGCCGGACGAGCTGTACGCCAATACGGATATTCTGGTTCCCAACCGTCATGAGGCGGCGGTCCTCTGCCCCGGCTGCGAGACGCCGGAGACGCAGGCGGAGGAACTTCTGCGCAGGGGCGCCAAAACTGTGATCATCACTTTGGGCAGTCAGGGCTGTTATCTGAGAACGCCCTCGCAGAACCAATATTTCCCGGCAGCCGATACCGTTCCCGTCGATACGACCGGTGGCGCGGACGCATTTATCTCAGCGCTGGCGTCATTTCTGATCGAAGGATACGGTCTGGAGCGGGCTATCCGCATCGCCAACTGTGCGGCCGGCTTCTGTGTCGCCAGACAGGGCGTTGTGGCCGCACTGGTCGACCGGAATACACTGGAGTCTTATATCCGTAAAATCGAACCGGGCCTGCTTGACTAAGGTTCATTGACGATACCTTGCTTGCCGCCGCGCGGCGGGAAATGGAGGAAATGATGAAACAGCTACATACGAGATTTTCAGAAAATATGGATCCGCGGCAGGTTCTTCCGGAATATCCGCGACCCATGCTGGTGCGGGAGTCTTATTATAATTTGAATGGACTATGGGAATATGCGATCACCGGCGGCAGCAGGGAGTCTTCTTCTGACAGGCCGGGCGGACGCCGTGCGTCGGCATCCGCAAACGACGATTTGCAGACCCCGGCACCGGAGAAATATGACGGCCAGATTCTGGTGCCGTTTTCTCCGGAATGTGCGCTCTCCGGTGTGAACCGGAAGGTTCTGCCCGGAAATGTGCTCTGGTACCGGAGGAAGCTTCCGAAGCTTGCGGATTATGAGACAGACATAATCTCAGATTGCGTTCAGAATAAGTGCTCTGTCCCGGCTGACGCGATGCAGCAGGGCTGCTGTTCTTCCTTCCCTTTCGGTTCTGATGACGCTGGATACCGCGTCCTGCTGCATTTCGGCGCCGTCGACCAGCACGCCTGGGTCTATGTGAACGGAATCTTCGTGGGTGAACACATGGGCGGATACCTGCCGTTTAGTTGTGATATCACGGAAGCGCTGCATGGATGGAGACACTGCTGCCTGCCCGCCTCACGAACGGAATCGGCTCCCGCTTCTCATACCGCCCAGATGGCGGAAAAGGATACTTCTGAAAAAGATATTCCGAAAGAAAATGAAGCATGTCTGGAGAATATCCTGACCGTCAGGGTCGTCGACGTAACCGACACCTCTTATCACAGCCGCGGCAAGCAGAAGCTGGATCCTGCCGGCATGTACTACACCGCCCAGAGCGGCATCTGGCAGACTGTGTGGATGGAAGTCGTGCCGGAGAATTACATAGAGCGGATCGCGTATCGGCCGGACTGCGACGGTTCTAAGATTCGGATAAAGCTGTACAGCGAAACAGATGAAGCGGTTACCTATACGATCTGTGCGCCCCGTATTGACGACGAGGTCCCCGGCAATACAGAAAACGTGTCACCGGCGCTCTGTTCGCATGGGAATACCGACGCCGCGGATCCGCAGAATCTCGAAGACGCGCCTTCTTCAGCAGCACCTGCTTCCACGCATCAGCCGCAGGTCCTTCTGACCGGAAGCGGCGTAACCAACCACGCCTTCTCTGTCTCTCTGCCCGGTTTTCAGGCATGGAGCCCGGAAGAACCCTATCTTTATGATGTGACTTTTGAGACCTCCCGCGACCGTGTGCGGAGCTATTTCGCCATGCGGAAATGCGATATCCAGAAAGACGCTGACGGCGTCCCGCGGATGTACCTGAATAACCGGCCCTATTTTCAGACCGGACTTCTGGACCAGGGATATTACCCGGAAAGCCTCTACACGCCGCCCACCGACGAAGCGATGACCGCGGACATCCTGTCCGCCAAAGCGCTGGGCTTTAATCTGCTGCGCAAGCACGCCAAGATCGAGCCGGACCGGTTCTACTACCACTGCGACCGTCTCGGCATGCTGGTATGGCAGGATATGGTCAACGGCGGCAGCGTCTACAAAGACTGGTACGTGACCTATCTGGCCACCGCCATGAACCAGCTTCACATCCGCCCCGGCGACCGATTCCGCCGTCTGCTCTCCCGCCGGGAGAAGGCCGGGCGCGACGAGTTCTCCGCCGAAGCCCGCGATACCGTCCGGGCGCTTGGCGGCCATCCGTCTATCGTGGTCTGGGTACCGTTCAACGAAGGCTGGGGACAATTTGACACCTTAACGATCTGCTCCCTGATCAAAAAAATGGATCCCGGCCGCCTCGTCGACCACGCCAGCGGCTGGTTCGATCTGGGAGGCGGCGACATCCAGAGCATCCACTACTATTTCTTCGATTATAAGTTCAAGCCGGAAAAGCGGCGCGCAATGGCGCTGACCGAATACGGCGGCTATTCCTGGTCCGTTCCCGGCCACTGCACACACGACGAGGAGTACGGCTACCAGAAATATTCCGACTCCGCGTCGCTGACAGCGGCGTTTCGGCGGCTGATCACAGACACGGTTCTGCCGTCCGTCCGGGAAGGCCTGTCCGCAGTCATTTACACGCAGCTTACGGACATTGAGAGCGAGACCAACGGCCTCTACACCTATGACCGGCAGATCTGCAAAATGGACGCGGAGGCCGTGCGGGAATGCAACCGAATGATGAAGGAAGCCGGTGCGTAGCTTGCATAAGAAATACGAGCAGAACGTCACTGGCATCCTGCTCGCATGGAAACAAAAATGGACTGGTACACAGATTCACACACCTGTACCAGTCCATACTTTTGTCGCGGATTCAAAAAAGATGCTCAACAATCCTCCTGCAGATATTTCCTCTGCACGCTTTCCGTGTTCGTCAGATACACCATCGACGCGTAGCTGATATCGAATTCCAGCACATCCCCCACGCGGATCCGGTCTTTTACCGCTTCCACGTCCAGGATCGTATGGTCCGAGGATGCGCCGATCACCTCCACGCCCTTCATACGGGGACGGATGTCCGTATAATTCCCGTAATCCACCAGGCCCATCGCCGCCAGCGCGCGGCGGCGAATCCCCCGGTCTTCATACTGCCGCGTCCTTCCGAAAGCGTCCGCCGTCAGTTCGCCCGCCGGATAGCTGGGCTTGTCCTTTACCTCAATCACTTCCGCTTTCAGCGTGAAGACATCCTTATACGTAAAGTCCATCTCACAGCCGGGGAAATCGCCGAGAAGCACACTCTCGCCCAGCCGCAGCAGGTTTACGCCTGCCGGCATCGTGCCGTCCAGAACCATATGCAGGGAAGAAGACGCGCCGCCGCACACATACGGCAGCTTCCGGCCGACCGCCTCCTCGACCTGCGAGGCGATCTCAAGAAGCTCACGCATTTTCTCCGGCGTCGCCTTCACGGAGCCGAAACAGGTCAGGTTCGTGCCGACGCCAGCCAGTTCCAGATGCGGCAGATCGCGCTCGATCTCCACCGCCGTATCGATCAGTTCCTGCCGGTTCCAGAAGCCCTCGCGAAGATCGCCAAGATCCGCCATCAGAATCACCTTATGACGGCGAACTGCATTATCCCCGCATCTGCCCGGCGCGTGCTTGTCCTGCATCGTCTTATCTGACATGATCTTGCCCGGCACAATTTTCTCCGGTACAGTCTTACCTGACGCGATCTTCCCCGTCACAATCTTATCCAAAACATTCTTCCCCGACATGGCAGATTCCACGGCCGCATCCAGACGCCCAAGCGCCTCCGGCTCGCTCTGCAGGCTGATATCCGCAAGCTCCGCCACATCGTCAAGCTCGGAAAGCATCGGAATCCGCAGAAGCATAAGCGGGGTCTGAATCCCTGCCGCCCGAAGCCGCTTAAGCTGCTCGATCCGCGAGGAAGCGAGATACGCACAGCCGCAACGCTCGTACACCCGCGCGATTTCCGGCCAGGCCGTAAAGCCCTTGACCACGCCAGCCACCTGAATTCCCATCGCCGCGCAGCGGGCCATGATCCCTCGCAGATTATGTTCCAGTTTTTTCAGATCGATCTCCAGTACCGGGCAGCTGTTTTCACCCATTGCCGGAACCCTCTGTTTTTCATTGCATGATCTTCTGTTCTGCTGCATTTTTACTCGTCCAGCACCTTATAATACGGGCAGATGTCTTCGTAATGTCCGTCCTTCATGCGGAATCCCTCCGGAATCGTCCCCAGCCGGGTAAATCCCAGCCGCTCATACAAATGGCGGGCGTGGATATTCGTCGCCACTACCGCGTCAAACTGCAGGATACGAAATCCGCAGTTCTTTCCCTGCGCAAGACAGTCTGCCACCAGTTTCTCCCCGATATGCAGGCCGCGCATTTCTCTGCTCACCGCATAGCTGGCGTTGCAGATATGGCCGCAGCGCCCCACATTGTTGGGATGCAGGATATAAAGACCACAGATTTCACCATTTTCATCCTCCGCCACGCCGCAATATGTCTGACCTGCGAAAAACGCAGCTCCGCTCTCCGCGTCCAGACACACTTCCTGCGGGAATGCCACGCCGTCCTCAACCACCTGATTCCAGATGCGGATCATCGCGGGAAGATCCTTCTTTGCATATTTCCTGACTGACACGTTCATAACCTTTTTCTCCTGATCAAAAAACGTCCGCCGGCTCCGCCCCTCTCTCCGCTCAGATCTCCTCGCCCGGACGGATACAGCCGCACTGGCCGGCTGTGCCGGACCATCCCGCACTGTACCACAATGTATATGCGGTCGGATTATAGATCCTCGTACCGTCGGCACTCACCACCAACCGATGCCACGCTTCTATGTAATCGTAGATTTCCAGATTGGTGGCGTACCAGATATCGTCTTTTCCGGCGGTATATTCCGCAAATTTCTCGATCAGATCCCAGTTCCCGTTCGCCTCAAACTCATAGCTGTGTCCCCACAGATAGAACATCCATGGCTTCCTGTTCCAGGGCGTTTTGTCCGGTGTCTCTTCGACGAAACGGGCTGCCAGTTCCATAAGCCGGGGATCATCATGATGGCAGGTGGCTTCCAGACGCAGCCAGTCCGTCGGAAGCGCAAAGCTATCGGAAGAGATCACGGTCCGTGAATATACGATCCCGCAGGCCTTCAGGCACTCCACAACCGTATCGCTGAAGGTTCCGTACGGATAGGCCATTCCGCGGACAATGCCGCCGAATTCCCGCTCCAGGTTCTCCCTGTCCGCAATCACCTCTCTCGTGCACTCCGCCGGCGTCAACTGCTCCAGAAACGGATGGGTCAGCCCGTGAACCGCCACTTCCATCCCGCTGTCCTTATAAAGATCCAGCGCCTGAGAAAGACTCATTCTCCGATGAATCGTTCCCGCCGGATACACAGTCCCTTCCGGCGCGAAAAGCCCGCTGTTCAGATTAAAGGTACCCTTCAGTCCATGCTTTTTCATCAGCGCCATAAGGCGGACATCCTGTTCTACACCGTCGTCATAGCTCAGTGTAAGAGCCTTCGGCTTCCCGCCCGGGAAGCGCAGCCAGATCGTTCCTTTCTTCTCCATCTTCTTAACCTCCTGCATTTTCTATTCGCCTTGCCTTCGCCGTAAAGCGCGGCACAATGACCTTCAGCACTGCGACCGACGACGCCATCCCGCCGTCCCCCAGCCGATAACAGAAGCGTAGGCCAGACCGTACCGGCAGGGAACATTTCCGCCGGATACAAGCTCAGTATCACACGCAAGCGCAACACAAACCTTCGGATTCCGTCTGATCAGATCCAGCTTATGCCCGGTCTTTGCGCTGTGATATAAAATACGATGCTTCCGCAGGTCCACTCAAATCCGTGATTTCACGGTCTGTTCTTCTCATAGGACAGCTCCTTGCGGCTTCACGATCATACTGACCGCGAAATCTATTTCCGCCTCATCCAGACAGTATTTCTCAACAAGCGCCGGCCCGCAGCTGTTGGAGCCGATTCCGTTCTGCCGGTAGTCGATGCAAAGCACCGTGCTGCCGCACGGCTCAAGTTCATAGTTGTGGGCCTTTGCCGCCAGTTCCTCCTGCGTGTAGACGGACGCGTTAAAGGAAAATGTCTTCTCTCCCACAAAGGTCATCTCCACGCCGTTTCCCGCAGCCTGCACATAGTCGCAGTCATAGTGGCTGCCGTTCTCCTGGGGGCGGATATAATCTTCGTGCATTGTTTCCACAGCGGCTGTGAAGCGGCTGTGGCGGCTGGCGCGGCGCTTATCGATATAGCTTTCCATCGGCCCCAGACCATAGTAGGTAACCCAGCGCATTTCCCCAGGCAGAAACAGCCGCAGGCCGAACCGCGGCAGCATCGGAAATTCTGTATCCTTCGCGCCATGGATGCAGATATCGACCCTCCCATCCGGCCGCACAGTCCACTTCGCCTCCACATCGATCATCCGCTGGATATAAACGGCGGAAATGGACAGCTTTGAGATAATCACTGCCGCACCGTTTTCCACGGAGCAGTCTGTCCCATAGGCCCTGGACCGGGCTCTGTCATAGCCGGCCTCGTACCATCTGTGTCTGATATTCCGGTCATTATCGGTAGGCGCGCGCCAGATATTGTATTCCATGGGACGGTCAAGAAGCTTCCTGCCCTGATATTCCATGGCGGCCCAGCTGCCGGTCAGTTTGTTATAAGTGTAAATGAAGTCTGCGCCGGAAACGCGGAGATACCGGTCGTCTTCCGCGACGGAAACGGATGGGGGCGCGGCCGACCCGGCCGAAGCGCTGTCCCCGGGCTTATCCGCAGTGCTTTCCGGCTTTCCGCCTGCGGACACTGGCACCGCGGTATCCCACCGCTCGCCGTCTCCGCCGTCCAACAGGCCCGCTGCAGTCTGATTCCGTCCATCCGCAGTCTTAAGCAAAATCTCATCAAAACCCAGTTCCGCACCGGCTTTCAGAAGCCCCGTATCCTTTCGCAGCTTATAGAACAGGCGCAGATAACATTTCCCTTTCTCCGGAACGGTCAGCAGGCGCAGCGTCACCGCTCCCTCCCCGTGGGGCGCGATCCGCGGCAGAAGCAGGCTGCCTTCCGCCAGGATCTTACCGTCGCAGTCCACCTCATAGACCAGCTTCGCGTAATCTGCCAGATTTACATAATCCATATAGTTATGCAGCACTGCGGTTTTGCTTTCCTGATCGAAACTCACGACCCGGGCCGGCCGGTACACATTTCTATACTCTAAAAGCCCCGTATGCGGCTTCCGGTACGGATAGACCAGTCCGTCCATGCAGAAATTGCCGTCATGGGGATACTCGCCGTGATCGCCGCCGTAAGCGTATTTCGTACGGCGGTGCAGATAGGACGCGTCGCCGGTTCGGCCCTCATACCGCTTATCTTCCCACTGCCCCATTTCGATGGCGTGGTCGCACCATTCCCAGACGAAGCCGCCGCAGGCGCCGTCGTACTGATGGAACACCTGAAAATAGTCTTCCAGGTCGCCGGGTCCGTTGCCCATGGCGTGGCTGTATTCGCACTGGATGAACGGTTTGTCCGGATTCTTCGCAAAATATGCGTGCATATCTTCGATACTCGCATACATCCGGCTATACAGATCCAGATTCGAATAATCGTTTTTACGGTTACCGTCCGCATAGCGGGCGCTTTCAAAATGCGTCAGACGCGTCGGGTCAAATGCCTTCGTCCACCGCAGGGCTTCCTCAAAGGTGCAGCCGTAACCGCACTCATTTCCCATGGACCAGATAACCACGCTGGGGCGGTTCTTGTCCCGATGAACACATCTCCGGACGCGGTCCACCGTCGCCTCCGTATAGGCCGGATTATTGGCGATCGGCGCGCTCCACCGCCGGCTTCGCTCCTGCCAGTCGCCGGTATCCATAAAAATACTGTTAATGCCGTGGCTCTCATTATCCGCCTCGTCGATCAGCAGAAAACCGTAGCGGTCGCAGAGCTGGCTGAACTGAGGCCGGTTCGGATAATGACTGGTGCGGATACAGTTCATATTGTGTTCCTTCATCAGCCGCAGATCCGTCAGGATCTGCGCAAGCGTAACGGAAAATCCGGTCACCGGATCCGAATCATGCCGGTTGGTACCGTGGAACAAGACCTTCTGCCCGTTCAGACAGACCACGGCGTCACGGATCACAATCTCGCGGATGCCCGTCTGCTCTTCAATGACTTCTCCTGCGGTTTCCAGAATCAGCCGGTAGAGATACGGGGCCTCCGGGTTCCAGAGGATAGGATCCTTCACAGAAAGACTGATCTCGGAAGTATACGGAAGCTCATCCGCACAGGCAGTGGACGCATTCGGTGCGGCGAGCGTCCGACCTGCACCGCTCGTTCCTCCTGTTTCGACAGTCCCTTCAGCAGCGTCCGGTCTTGTCTCGAAAGCACCTGTATCCGTCCCTTGCGCGCTTTCCGAGGCCCCCGGATAACTGCCTTCCGCGGTCACATTGCCGTCCGCGTCGTAAAGCACGGCCTTCACCGGCACATTTCCACCAAAGAAGTTCATTCGGACACGGATCTTCGCAAAGCCCCCGCTTAGGGGTCCCGCTTCGACAGTTTTCCCGGCCTGTGCGCCGTAATCGATTTCCGTCGTCACAAAGTAATCAAAAATTCCCTTCTCCGGCCGCCTGAGCAGATAGACGCTGCGGAAAATGCCGCTCATGCGGAATTTATCCTGATCCTCCATGTAGCTTCCGTCGCACCATTTCAGCACCAGTACGGCGATCACATTGTCCCCTTCCCGCAGCATGTCCGTTACGTCAAACTCGCTTGTGGAATGGGACACCTGACTGTAGCCCGCATAGACGCCGTTGATCCACACATAGAAGCAGGAATCCACGCCCTCGAAGTTCAGATATGCCCTCGGCGCCGCCGGATCCTTCTCATAGGAAAAATGCCGCACATAGGCGCCGCAGGGATCGTCCTGAGGCACATAAGGCGGATCCACAGGGAACGGATAGCGGACATTCGTATACTGGTGAGTGTCGTAACCATGGTTCTGCCAGCAGGACGGCACCGGGATCTCGCCGTAATCCGATGTATCATAGTCCTCCCGATAAAATTCCTCCTGCAGATCATAAATACTGTCATAATACTTGAACTTCCACATACCGTCCAGACTCTGGAAACGATCGGAGCCTTCTCGCTCCATAACGATATCTTTCTGCCTCGCAGACGCAGGGATATAATACGCCCGGTTGGGCATCGTATTCTCATGCAGTACGCTGAGATCCTCGTAATGTTTGGGTACGATCATTGATCTGCCTCCTGTCAGTTTTCCGTCTGACTGCCTGCGCCTTCCGGACCGGCGGCTGCACGACAGTTACAGGAACTTAAATTAGTATAATCTGGAAACACCCAAAAAGCAAGATACACCACGTCAATTATGAATAAAGTTTTGACAATCCTGAAAAGCGTCCGTTATAATCAGATCAGACATATATACAGCAACATTCCTGCAGGAGGTTCTTTCATGAAAATTGAATCCTTAAAATCCGTACCGGCCGGATCTGTCAATACGCCTCTGGAGCCCATGCCGCGGCTGGCGGCTGCACTGGGACTGACAAAAGAGGCTTCGGGCTGCCCAATGGACGGTACGCCGTCAGACAGTACACGGATGGCCGTCAGAACAGCAATCGCAGGGACAAACGCGGCAAAGGCCGACGCTCCCTGCGGTCTCTACATCAAACGGGACGACTTAACCGGCCTCGCCCTTGGCGGCAATAAAGCCCGGAAGCTGAACTATATCGTTCAATATGCCCTGGAAAATGGGTACACGGCCCTGATGACCTTCGGCGGCGTCCAGACCAACCACGGCCGTCTCACTGTAGCCGCCGCAATCCGTTACGGACTGAAACCGATTCTGGTTCTGAAAGGAAAGAAACCGAACGAGCTCTCCGGCAATCTCCTTCTGGACCGGCTGATGGGAGCCGATATCTATTTCGTGGACACGACGGCGGCCGATGCGCTGCCGCCCGATAAACAAGCCGCGGCAAAGCAGCGGTATCTGGACGAATGCGCCGCGCAGATCATTGCCGCGTATGAGGCGCACGGCGACAAAGTTCTGTCCGTCCCCGTAGGCGGCCAGACCGTCATCGGTTCCGCCGGCTACATTCAGGCGGTTCCAGAGATCATGGCGCAGATGAAGGCACAGAACATCCGGGCAAAGCACCTGGTGGTCGGCTACGGCTCTACCGGTACATTTGCCGGCCTCTGGGCGGGCGCGAAGTATTACCACGCGCCGTTTGAAGTGATCGGAATTCCGATCGAGCCGGACTTCCGTCCGATAGAGGAGACCGTGGACTTCATCAATGAACTGAGCGAATATTTTGAAATGGGATTCACCTGCAGGAAGGAAGACCTGCATCTGGAATTCGGATTTGATTCGACGGACGGCGCCGCCGGAAACACGGACACTTTTTCCGCTGCCTCATCCTGCGACAGGACGACGTCCGATACCCCGGCTGCCATCGGAAGCGCCGCGGCTCAAGCGCCCACCGGCTACGGCGGCATCGGCTATAATGAGCCGGACGCCGTCACCGAAAGCTATATTGAGCTTCTGGCCCGCACCGAGGCCATTTTCGTGGATCCGTGCTACACCGGCAAAGTCTTCCACGGGTATGTCGATCTTCTGAAACGCGGCGTGATCCGCGCAGAGGACGGCGCCATCTTCATGCATACCGGCGGCGCGCCGGGACTCTGGACAAAGGAGCATCTGAATCATATGCAGAAAAGCTACTGGGCCGATGAAGAAAAGGATCATGTCCATATCTTTACACTTTGACGCATTTCAGACAATACAAAAAACGCGTCACGGTAGCTTCCAATATAACAGTATCGAAACAATACTGACATTGGGTAGCTGCCAAACAGGGGTGCAACAAATGAGAACAGCCATATTCGGAAATTATCCGGATATGGCTGTTCTTTTTGCTCGGGTCAAAATCTACGTCGAAATGAATTTTTCAAAGTGAAAATCCGCAGGCTCCTTTCCACGGCTTTTCACTGTAATGATGTCATTTTGAAGATTTAGGAAAGATGACGGTGATGGTTGTGCCTTTACCCTCTGTGCTTTGCAGTTCTATTTTCGCGTTATGAAGTCTTGCGGCGTGTTTGACGATAGATAATCCTAAACCAGTACCGCCAAGCTCTTTTGACCGGCTCTTGTCTACTCGGTAGAAACGCTCGAAAATGCGCTCCCAGAGCTC